>JAGCSE010000113.1 GCA_017964325.1 Victivallales bacterium
CTTCGTTGCGGCAGCACACCGGACAAAATCTTCCGTCTGGCAAAAAAGGCTTTTGAAGAAAAGTATTCTGCGGAAGTTATCCTTAAATGGCTGAAAACATTCTACAAGAGATTCTTTGCACAGCAATTCAAAAGAAGCTGCCTGCCTGATGGTCCAAAAGTTGGTAGTGTGGCTATTTCACCAAGAGGTGATTTGCGCATGCCGTCAGACGCCTCTGCTGCAATTTGGATGAACGAACTGGAAACACTAGATGCTAAATTGAACAAATCACGCAAACGGTGACGCATTTTGCTGTGATATTAGGACAACAGGAGTCATGAACGCGAAATTGATCGGTTTTTTCAGCGGTTTTCCGACCCGTCACTTCACGGATGAGATCGCCGATATCCTCCGGGAGGAACTTACGGCGCGGGACAGCCTCGTGTTTGTCAGCGCCTGGCCGGAGGACTTCACGCAAAACGACGACGATTCCGACGGCATGCATGGTATGTTTGCCGAAAGAGACATGCCGTTTGCGCAACACCATGTCATCGACAATCGTACAACGGCGGATGAGGCGCGGAATCTCGTCCATTGCGCGTCATGCATCTTCCTCATGGGAGGAAACGCCACGCTGCAATTCCGGCTGATGCGGGACAAAGGCATCGTGGACGCAATACGCCAAAGCAACGCCGTGATTCTTGGTGTTAGCGCAGGTGCCATGAACATGGGAATATATACAGTTGACATATATGAATCACTTGTGCCGTATGAAGGACTGGGATTCGCCGATATGACGGTCAAAGCGCATTATCCATTGGAAGAAAATCTGTTGCAGAAGGTGAAACAGGTTTCCATGGAATTCCCTGTGTGTCTCATGGAAAACGAAAGCGCTATATTTGTAAAACAAAATCACATCATGCAAATTGGACGAATTCATCTGATGGTCAAAGGTGAAATATCCCCATTGACACAGGATGATTTGGAACGGATGAAGATTTGATATGAACAAAGATTGGTCGGAATTGAACAAAACCATGCAGTTGCTTCTCAAGAAAGAGGAAAGCCTGCATGCTGGTATCAAGACGTTTGTCGATCTTCGAAATCAGCTCATGGACGTATTGCTTTCTTTCAAAAAAGATTTGAAAAGATCGGATTTTGACGCCCTTCCGTTCATGAATGCCAGCGGATACCACTGCAAGACGATCGGCTATTCAATCTGGCATATTTTTCGGATTGAAGACATCGTCGCCCATACATTGATAGCCGGTGACGACCAGATATTTTTCACAGGAAACTATCAGCGGCGAATCCATTCGCCGATCATCACGACAGGCAATGAGCTTGTGAAACAACAGATAGCGGATTTTTCACGGCAGCTTGATTTGGACGAACTATTCGCCTATATTACTGAAGTGAAAAGAAGCACTGAAACAATCGTCAATAATCTGCCGTACAACAGGCTGAAATGGAAGGCGCCGGAAGAAAGGAAGGAACGCCTGAAATCATTGCAAGTTGTCAGCACGGATGAAAGAGCATCATGGCTGATTGATTATTGGTGCGGCAAGGATATTCGCGGGTTGATCCAAATGCCGTTTTCACGGCATTGGATCATGCATATCGAGGCATGCTTGAAGATAAAGAATAGGTTATATCCATAAAATAGGAGAAAAACCATATGAAAATGAAAGAAGGACTAGGCTGGAAAGCCTGTCATAACGAAGAAAAAGGCGTTTACGGAGCGGAGATTATGTTTCAGGGATCATGGGATCTTTATGAAATATCCGGCTCGGTCTTTGATCGCCTCAACAAAAACATGAGCAGTCGCGAAGTGGAAGAATTGATCGAATCCGGGCGTCACCTGTATTCGCATGTCAACGACCGGTACAACCCGCCATATACCATTGTTCTCGACGACGATTATGCCGTTTATTGCCAATGGATGGCCGAAAGCAAACCTAAACCTGCCGGAAAGACATGGAGCAAGGAAATGACCGACGCGGCGGTAGAACTGTTCGAATCCGAAAAGGACAACCGTGAACAGCGTCGAAAGAAACGCGAACAACGGGGAAAAAATAAACTATAGTTCGCGCCATTAAACTGTATCATTCATTTTAGGAAAATCTGCAGCCTTGTTTGGACGAGCAAACTGTTCTATCCAGATTGATTTCGTGCCCATTGATGGCCCCTATTTAGATAGCCATAAAATAGCACACAAAAAAGGATTGCAAGCCATGCAATCCTCTCTTTATCAAAAAATTATGTCATTTATTTCCATTCATTTTAGGTCACCCTAAAATGAATGGTTCAGACTAATAATTTTAAGTATTAGCTGTTCAACTACCTGTAACCAATGCCAAGACCGTAAGCCGTCATGTAATCATAACTGCGCTGCAACGCGATGATCTGGTTGTAGGGCGTGTCGTCCAGTTCGACGATGACGCTCTGGATGTGGTCGGGCGATGCCGCCATCGCGCCGGGGATATCCAGCTTGCCTTCGCCGAGCGGACGCATGTGGATTTTTCCCGTCCCGATGCCGTCTTTCAGATGGAGCAGTTCGATGCGGTCGTTGAAATGTTCGATGACTTCGATTTCGCTGTTCTTGAAGAAATTCGTGGACCAGTAGATGTCCAGCTGGAATTTGACTTTCGGGCAGAGTTCCGCGTAGATGTCGTATTTCAGCTTGCCGTCGAGATATTCGAATTCATGGGCATGGTTGTGCTGCGCGAGAATCAGGCCGGCCGCTTCGACTTTGTCGGCGACGATGCAGGTTCTCTCCGCTGTCCGCTTGATGGCGTCCAGATCTTTGAATTCAGCGCCGCCGTAGCCGCAGATGATGTGCTTCAGGCCGAGTTCCTTCGCCAAGGCGATGCCTTCATCGATGTTTTCGGGGGCGCAGGGGATGCCATGGGCGGACACGATTTCCAGACCGAGATCATAGCAGGCCTTTTTGAAATCCTGCGGAGTCATGCCGCCCCAACCGGCGGGTTCGACGCCCATGTAGCCGATGTCGGCCACGGCTTTCAGAACGTACGGCATGCCGAATTTTTCCGCTTCTCTTCTCAACGTGTAAAGCTGGACCGCCAATTTACGTTTACGCATGATTGCTCCTTTGTTTCCTGTTTGTTCTCTCATTTGATTATAAAAAAATGTGAAAATCACTTCACGGTGATTAATTCATATTCACGCGTGCCAATACCGAGCTTTTCGGAATGCTCCAATTGAATTTCCCAGTTCGTCGTGGGCGAAACATCTTTGAAATGATCATGATGGCAACGGTCGCGTTCACCGAGAATGCTTCCCGCAACCAACGCAGGCATCTTGTTGACGGCGTCCGCGCAGGCCTGGTCCAACGCCACGGGATCAAACGAAGCGAACATGCCAACATCCGAAACGATTGGCGCATCGTTTTCCGGATGGCAGTCGCAGAACGGCGAGACGTCCATGACGATGCTGATATGGAAATGTGGGCGGCCTTCCAGCACGGCCCAGGCGTATTCCGCCATCTTCTTGTCCAGTAGGCCGGATTCGACATTGAAGCTGGCGCTGATGGCGTCCTTCGGGCAGATGGAAACGCACTGCCCGCAACCGACGCACTTATTATGGTCGATGACCGCCTTGCCTGAACTGAAATCCTGTGCGTCATGTGCACAGATTTTAGCACAAAGACGGCAACCGACGCACTGTTTGGCGTTTACGGTCGGTTTACTGTCACAATGCTGCTCCATTTTTCCCGCACGTGAGCCGCACCCCATGCCGATGTTTTTGATGGCGCCACCGAAACCTGTCATTTCATGGCCTTTAAAATGGGACAGAGAAATGAACACATCCGCGTCCATGATGGCACGACCGATTTTCGCCTCTTTCACATATTCGCCGTGCGGAACAGGGACGAGCGTTTCGTCACCGCCCTTCAGGCCGTCAGCGATGATGACATGACAACCTGTCGTATAAGGCGTGAAGCCATTGAGATATGCCGATTCGATATGATCGAGCGCATCTTTGCGATGGCCGACGTACAGCGTGTTGCAGTCCGTCAAAAACGGCTTGCCGCCAAGTTTCTTGATTTCGTCCGCGACGACGCGTGCGAAATTCGGGCGGAGGAAGGAAAGGTTGCCCGGTTCACCGAAATGGATTTTGATGGCGGTGAATTTGCCGTTGAAATCAATCTGGTCCATGCCCGCCGCCTTCAGCAGGTTGGCAAGCTTGCCCATCAAGCCTTTGCCGAAGGCCTTGGTGCGCATGTCCGTGAAATAGACTTTTGATTTCGCCATGGTTGCTCTCCTGTGCGTTGTTGTTTTTATAGATTGAAAAACTGTGTGATGACTTTATGCGCAATACTACCGGGCGCGGGAATCGTCGGCAGTGTTTCTTTTGTAAACCATCCGATTTCAACCAGTTCCGTTCCGTCCGGCTTCGCTTCGCCGGATTCCCATTCCGCCTCGAACGCCAGCATGAGGCTGTTCGGAAACGGCCATGGCTGGCTGGACAGATAGCGGATGTTCTTCACTGCGATGCCCGTCTCCTCCATGATTTCGCGATGAACAGCTTGCTCGACGGTTTCCCCTGCCTCGACAAAGCCCGCGACCAGCCCGAACGTGCGGTCTGTAAACCGTTTGTTGTGGGCCAGCAGCAGCTCCTTCCGACCGTTTCGGGTGATGGCGACGATGACGGCGGGAGCTATCTGCGGATAGTACCGCTCGCCGCATTTCGGGCAGACGAGCGCTAAATCCGTGTCGGAAAAGGACAACGGTGCTCCGCAACCGCCGCAAAGACGGTGCTGGCGGCGCCATGAGGTCATTTCACGCACACGGCTGATGGCATTCATGATGTCCGAATCGGATTCGGCGAACGCGGTTCGCGTCGGCATGACGGATACCCCGGACGGAATGGCCGCGTCTTCCAGTTGTGCGGATGCCCCGCAGCAAATTGCGCCGTCAATAGTTCCGACGGCCATCAGCCTGCCGTCCGCCGGTAAAAGGCCGCGCATTTCATCCGCACACGGCAGGCGGTTCACGCCGTCCGCCGTGGACAAAAGCACGTCACGTCTGTTGAAAAGCACGACGCGCTCCTGTCCGTTTAATTCCGAGACAGGCAATTCCTTATTGACCTGTGATATCGTAAACATTGATTGTTTCGTTATTTGGCGAAATCGACGGCGCGCGTTTCGCGGATGACGGACACGCGGACCTGGCCAGGATAGCGCATTTCCTTCTCAATCCGCTCCGCCATGTCATGCGCCAGGACCGCCGCCTTGTCTTCGCTGATCTTTTCAGGCTTGACGATGACGCGAAGTTCGCGCCCCGCCTGGATGGCATAGCAGTTCTCGACACCTTCAAACGAATTGCCGATTTCCTCAAGCTGTTCCAGGCGTTTGAGATACAATTCCGTTGTCTCCGAACGCGCTCCTGGACGGCTCGCGCTCAGCGTGTCGCAGATCTGCACCAGAATCGCCATCAAGCTGGTCTTCTCAACTTCCTCATGATGTGCCGCGACGGCGTTCACAATGTCTTCGTCCTCTCCCGCGCGTTTCAGCAGCTCCGCGCCAATGGCCGCGTGCGTCCCTTCAACTTCGTGGTCAACCGCCTTACCGATGTCATGCAGCAGGCCGGCCCGTTTCGCCTTCCGTTCGTCCAAACCGACGGATGCCGCGATGGCGCCCATCATCGACGCGACTTCGATGGAGTGCATCAACACGTTCTGCGAGAAGCTGTAGCGGTATTTCAGGCGACCGATCAGATTGACGATGTTCGGACGCAGGCGGGTGATGCCCAGCTGGGCGACCGTCTCCTGCCCGGCCTTCTGGATTTCGTTCTCCACTTCCTTTTTGACTTTGTTCACCATTTCCTCGACGCGTGCGGGATGGATGCGGCCGTCCGCCACAAGGCGTTCCATCGTGATGCGCGCGATTTCACGGCGAACGGGATCAAAGCACGAAATGACAACGGCTTCCGGTGTGTCATCAATCAGAACGTTGACGCCCGTGGCGGCTTCGATCGTGCGGATGTTGCGACCTTCGCGGCCGATGATGCGGCCCTTCATGTCTTCGTTGGGAAGCGGAATCGTCGATGTCGTGCGCTCGTATGCGCAATCGCCCGCGTAGCGCTGCATGGCGGTCACCATGATTTCCTGCGCGTCCGCCTGCAATTTCTGCTTGTTCTCCTCCTGGAAACGGCGGATCAGCGTGCCGCGGTCCTGTTCCAGAGACTCCTCCAAACGCGTCAGAAGGATGTCACGAGCCTCCTCCTGCGACATGCCCGAAATACGCTCCAGTTCCTGCAGCTGCTGCTGCGCCTTTGCGGCCAAGACCGCCTGCTCGTTGTTCAATTTCTCCTGACGACTGCGCAGTTCTTTGTCGCGGTTATCCAATTCAGCGATACGGCTTTCCAACTGCTCCAGTTTCTTGTCAACGTTGTCCTCCTTGGCCGTCAGACGCTCTTCGGACTTTTGCAGTTCACGGCGGCGTTCGGACACTTCATTGTCGAATTTCTCCTTGGCGGCAATTCGCTGTTCGGCGGCGCGGTTGCGAGTCTTTTCGGCTTCCAAGTTGGCCTTCTCGCGAATCATGTCCGCATTCTTCTCCGCCTCCGCCTTGATGGCTTCCGCCTCCTTGCGGGCGTTCTCCGCCAAGCCACTGTCTATTTCGACCTTCTTACGAAATATGATGGTGAAGACAGCTGCGCCCACGATAAAAGCCGCAACAGCGACTCCAATCAAACTTCCCACGCCAAATTCTGCCGCCAACGGCATGGCCGTCACGGCTTCCGTCAATCCAATGTTAATCATCTACGCTTCCTTTGCCCGTCAATGGGCAGTATGCCAGCCACAATCCACAATGCGTGTCTCCGTGACAACATATTCCACCCCAATGTCATGGGGCTCAAAAGGAAGGGCGTCAAATATCTGGCAGTCGTATCCGACACCTATCTTCATCCCTGTTGCACCGTTTAGCAACCGATCGTAATACCCGCCGCCGCGGCCCAGCCGATGGCCTTTCAGGTCATAGCCAAGTCCCGGTATCAGCCACATCATCCGTCGATCGCCGTCATAAGGAGGTCGCAGGCCGGCCAATTCGCCACGTGGCTCGAGAATTCCGAAATGGCCTGCCACCAGATCGGTGGACAAGTCATGCACGGCAACCATTTCATATTCACGCGATAATGGATTGAAACGAGGCAAAACCAACGGCCTGCCTGAACGAAGCCATGCCGACATCAACGATTCCAGCATGGGTTCGGTCTTCATGGCCGCGTATGCCGCGAGCATGGAGGCGTCCGTTTTGCACAACAACTCCGTCAGCCGCCTGCAAATCGCTTCATCCTTTTCCTTTCGGTCTGAATCCATCGCCTGCAGACGCGTCTTCGCTTCTTTTCTAAGACTCGTTTTATCCATCATTATCCCGCCGTTGTCTTTTTGCCCGGCAGGCATGACCTTTTCATCATCGCGGTTCTGAACCACGCATTGAACCGGCGGGCCGCTCCCGTCCATCAGGAGTTCCACGCCTTCAATTGGCGAATGCAGAATCACCCGTGCGCCGTGAAACCGTCGTCAAAACCCAACTTCCGCCACCGTAGCCCGTCTGAAGCCATGGACTTGCCGCTCCCGCGGCAATATATGAAATACGATGCACTTACATGCATCCGGCTTCCTGACGGACACGCCGTCTCTTCTATATGTGGACCGATTTTCACAGCGCCAGCAGGCTTTTGCCGCAACCGCCGTCGATACTCTGTTAGCCTCTATTGAGGCATATTATATAAAGTATGGCATTTTGTCGAGTTTTCAATTTTTTTCCTGTTTGAATTTTCAATGTTTCATGACCAAAATTGAAACGGCACGTTGCAGTATATGCCATGGGATGGTTTCCGCCATGGAAAAGATTGTCTCATCATGCTGTTTTCAACGAAATCAAAATCTTTGAACAAATATTATGCCGCATCCTCTTTCCTTTTCGCGAGTTGCAGGCTCTAATGGAGGAATCGGAGGATACCAGAAGGACATGGCGCCTGCTGAGAAACAATGGCTTCACGGTCGATTTCGTTTGGCTGAAACCTGGACGCGATCCGGAAAAATTTCTTCCGGCATCAAGGCGTCATGACGTGGAAGCTCCGCTGTCCAACAAAGAAAACCGAAGTTGAAGATTTGGCATTTGGCTGTTATTGTGTTACAGTAATTCCCATCTTGGAAATGCCGCGGGCATACCCCTCCGAGATTTGATATTCGCGTCGCCGTTCCCGGACTCCATTGGGTGCTGCGATTTGTATGGCAATTTGAACAGGAATGACATCATGGGACTTTTGGATGATTTGACCAATCTGCTGGGTGGCAGTCGCACAGAATCCGACGTGGCAAAAGACAAGCAGGATGCGGTGGACGAAGCCGCAAAACTTGATTTGGCGGGATTGCAATCCCTCATCAAGAAGGTCATGGAGATGATCTCTTCCAAGACCAGTGAACTGAATGGCTTGCAAGACCAGCTCAAGGATCTGAATCCAATGGATTTGCTCGGTGAAAAAGGCAGCAACCTCAAGGAGCAGGTCTCGGGGCTTCTCTCAGTTGTCTCCACTCTCAAGACCAAGCTCGGCGTTTACCAGGACGCTTTGAAAGACAAACAGTCAGACACCAATGCCTAAAGGTGGCGGCTTGATTGTTTCGGGAAGAAAACACCAGTGGTGTTTTCATTGGGAATTATATACTTTAGTTTTCGACTGGTAATCCACAACGCACTGCGCCCGTTATTCATGGATGGTGGTGTATGCGCATCACGCATACGGTCGCACAGGAGTGCGACCCTCCCGTCGCCGTTTTTAAGCTAAAAAGAAAACTTAAGTATATAAATCCCTTTATTTGAGCGTCATGTCGAAAGCCGTATCGCAGCTGGTATTTACTCTGTCGAGCTTAAATTTCTGATCAAAGGAGTTGACCGTTTTGGCGAAATTATCCGTTTCCGCTGTATTATAGACGTTCTCCGCCGCTTTCTCGTCGAACTGCGTGTAGTCCAGTTCAGCCAGACGGTCAAGCTCTGTAAGTGTCATCTGGAGGGAGAACTTGCTGTTGTACTTGCTTCCCTCACCGGTCAAGATTGTTTTTCCGTCCATGGTCTTGAATCCATTGACATCCAAATCGGCTTCGAATTTCACGAACAATCCGCCGAGATTATCCATCTCCAGCGTAAACCCGCACTTGCTCTCATCCTGCGCAGTCATCATGTCGAAAGCCTGTTCTTTCTTATTCGGATCAAGCGCGATGGCATTGCTTTGCGTCGCAGCCTTCATGGTTTGCCGCGTGAGAAGGGACATGACAATATGCACTTTGGCTTTCGTCTTGTCGTCCAGTTTTGCGTATGTCGCATTCGCATTTCTTGTCACAAACTGCGCAAGTTCATCGCACGCCGTGGCGAAGTCGTTGGACATTTTTTTGTCGCCAGGCAGTTTCACGTTCATTCCTTGGGTAAGAGCCTTGTAGAACATCGTTTCTTCCGGCTTCCCTTCCGCAAACCGTTTGCAGTCAATCACAAGAGCCCAATTGATTATGTTCTTGGCAATCACGCGGGCGTCTTTTCGGATGACTTCGCGCGGCTCGGGCACATCCGGGCCGAGTTTTTTCTCGATGATGTCCCGTATTTCTTTCACACCCTTTCCCGTACCTTGTACAGTATTCTTGAGGTAGTTTTCACGTGTCGCGTCTAGATGTTTTTGGGCTTCCTCGGTGATTTCCGTGAAGATTTTGTCGCCTTCAAGCTCGGCATAATCAATTTCTCCCTCGAACTCGACGACCGGCATGTATTCATCCCGTTGGATTCCGCAGACCATATCAACTGCCTGTTTCATCTGGTTGAGGTATAGTTTATGCGAATCCCCCTGTAACTTGGTAGCAGCGATAAGTCCTTCTGACATACCATCCTTGTCAAAACCTCCGTTACCGATTTCGTCGTATAGCTTCATGACCTTGGCGGCCTTCGTGCTCTCGAGCGCGGCTTGCATCTTCCGGGCGGCACCTTTGCCACAATGCGCGATGATGAGCTGGGTGGCGAAATCTCTGCAGGCGACTTTTTCATCCGTGCCATCCATGAGATTCTCCACATCGGCCTTGTTCATCACGTCGTTGATGTCATTGCGGAACTGGTTCATCGCCTTGTGGATGCCGTATGCCGAAGAAGAAGTTGACAATTTCGTCAACGCGTTGATGGGTACATTTTTCGTTGCTTCGACGATGGTTTTGATCATTCCCTTCGGAATGGTTTTGCCGTTCATGGCCGCAATGAAAAACTTGCCAGGCTCCAATACCGATGGATTGTTCAGCGCCAGCTGACGCAATTCCATGTAATTCTGCTTCAGCCCATTGATTTTTTTCCTGATCGCCGCCTCTGTACGATGTTTGCCGTCGCCACCGACAAGGATGGCGGCCATGTTGTCAACAACGACATCCAGCAAGTCGGGATTTGTCATGCAACTTGCAATCGTTTTGCTGATGAGTGCGTCTATTTGCGCATTTCGTTCCGCGTCGGCTTTGTAGTACGCAATTTTCGCATTGTTTTTCGCCTTCTGGACAGCCTCGTCGAACTGTTGCTTGACTTTGTCGACGGCCTTTTTTACAACCATGATACGATGCGCCGTCAGCGGTTTGCCCTGCCCATAGTCCCCCAGCTTCATCGCCTTCCACACGGATTCAGGAACATTTTTTCCACCGCCGAACAAGCTGCTGATCGCTAGCCGGAAGCTTTCACGAGTTTCGTTGTTGACTCTCTGCTTGGCCTGCGAACGGAAAAACGCGGACAATCCGCCGACACCGTCCTCTGTGTGGGCCGTAATCACATGTCCGCCCAGACCCGTCGCGATATCGTCC
>JAGCSE010000114.1 GCA_017964325.1 Victivallales bacterium
CTAACGGGTAGCTCAAGTTCGAAGCAGGAAACGCCTGCTCTTCGTACAGCGACATGTCTGTCCCGAACGACACGCCGCTGCGTTTCGTCTTCACAACAATCGTCTCATCATTGACTTCCGGAAAATCAATGCTTTGGATGATCGCATGTTTGCGTGCATCCATGATAATCGCGTCGCCTTTTAATTTCATAGTCATGATTACTTCCTTTGGTTATGGTTTTAACTTACTAAGAATAAAAATCTTAAGAATTATCTTTTTACAATCTCAAACAGAAAATGCGCCTTGCCGTCCGGCCCTTTGACGGATGCCGTGAACGACAGTTTTCCATCCGCAACCGTTGTCGGAATTCTTGCGGCGCGGCGGCCATCCGTCTCCAGCACCCACACGTCGTAATCGTCGGCGTTTTGCAACGACAGCGTGACATCTGCCGTCCCACGATGTACGACGATGCGTTCCGTGCCCCATTTCTGCAGCACAAGTCCTTTTTCATCAAGGAATTGCGTCCCATCCTTCTGTAAATCCGTCAGGAATGTCAAAAGGATTCGGCTGGATTCCGCAAGCGGTTTCAAATCGACGGAGCTCGCCCAAATGGCTGCCTCCGTACCATGGACATGCGCCGTCAACAGCGCGGCTTTCAGCGTATCGCCGTCCAACGCGAATCCACCTGCCGTGCAAGGAGTTGCGATGGTGAACCGTCCACTGCCCTCTTCGATGGACAGGGGGAATCGCCCCATGATTTTCGCAATGCCGCCAGCCTTCACAGCCTGTCGGTTCATGAACAGCAACAGCCCCGCGCGGTCGGAGGCGATTTGGAACGGATCGGACATGATATGGAAATAGCCGTTCGGATTGAGATACGGAAGCCACGGCGTCCCGTCATCCAGTTCCGCCTCGAAACCAAGATAATAGAACCGCCACAGTGCGTCCCAGTCCAGCAGCGCCGCGCAATATCCCGTCAGCAGTCCGCCGACGTTGCGGCATGGATTCGGACGGCAGAAATTCCATTCGGATATCGTGAACGGCTTGCCGGCCTCCCGCGCGAGTTTCGCGACACCCAGAGGAATGCCGCGCACCGCACGGTCCGGCCGTGACCGCGAGACATTCGCAAGTGCCCATGATTCACTGATGAACGATGGATGGTCGATGTAGAAATGCGTATCGACATAGTCCAACGACCGCGTGACGGCGTCCGCCCGAGGCATCGGCCCGCAGTTCCAGTCGCTCAGCATCGCCTTGACGCCCAATTGCCGCAGGAAATCAGTCGCTTTGGCGGTAAACCGCGCCTCCATGTCGCTCATGAATTCGAACAACGCGGGATGGGATTGAATCGTCTGACCGCCGCAATCCGCCGACGCATCCGCAGCATAATCCGCCTGCTTGGCGCGTTTTTCTGCAAGCCATTGTTTCCAAGCCTGTTGTGTGACAGGCAAATCAAAAATCTCCCCCCTGCTCCACGCGAAAGCGCCTTCGTTGATCAACGCGATGAACGGCATGGCGGGATCGTCCACATAGCGCAATTTTGTATAAGGGTTGACGTGTTCCAGCAGTTTTTTCGCAAACGCCTGCCAATTTTTGTATGCAGGTTCATAGACTAGAAACAACGCCTTGAGCGTATTGTCCGGAATCTGTCCATCTCCTTCCAGCCCAATATCTTGCCACAGGACTTTTCGGGAGACATACAGATCGGTCGTCACATAGATTCCGTTTTTTTTAGCCTGCGCGAACAGATAGTCGAAACGGTCCATCATCTCTGCATTGAGCGTCATCCTATCCGCTGAACCTTTCATAAATCCCGCCTCGCAGTTGTGGATTCGGATGCTATTGCATCCCGCTCGGCACAAACGCGTTATGAGTTTGTCGCTTCCTTCGTGGGATAAAAAAGGCGCATCGATGCACAGGTTGACGCCCCAAAATCGCTGCGGCTTGCCAGGCAGTTTTTCGAAGACAAAATGGCCGTGGTCGTTTTTCAGCCAGCCATGCTTGCCAGCGGGAGCGTCACGGAATGGCAACTGCGAAAAATCAATGGCGGAATTCGGCTGGATATCCTTGTAATAATCCAATGGAATCCAGTCATCATTTTGACGGATGACAAATGGCTGCATCGCGACGGCGCGATGTGTTTCGCCGACAATTTTGAATGTCGTTTCGTATGTCTTGCCGGCCTTCAGCAAGTCCGGTCCTGTCAAATAGATGCGCATGGTGAACGTCGGTCCCCACTGGCGGTCGTCCTGCAGATTGAAACGCGTTCCTTCAGGCAGTTCGAAGCCTAACTTTCGTTTCGCTCCAGGCAGTGTAAACGAAAATCGCCGTGGCGTATCCAGATATAATGAAAGAATACTATAATTCTGAGGAATGTCGCCATGCTTTCCCTTTTCGTCTTCAAATATGCCACTTACGATGATTTTTTCTGGAACCGTAATAGATACGACAAGACCTTCCGTTGGAAGATCTTCCGTCATTGTCACGCCCATGCGGACTTCCGTTCGTTTATCATCTATTTGCCGAAGCGTCGTGAAACCATTTCCATACGATTTTTTTTCATGCTGGAGTTCCCAATGCGCCATAAGTGTCTGGGAATCAGGCGGAACATGGCCGACGGACATGGCGGACCGTCCCTTCCAGTCTTTTGGATATGCCCGCAAATCCAATTGAATACCATCGTCAATCGTCACAACTCCCGACGAATCAAGACGATATTCTTTGATAGGCATTGTTTTCGCCACAGCGGAACAGACAGTCAACATTGCCAATCCGATGGCAGCACCATGTAATTTCATCATACTGGAATATCCTGAAAATGAATCCGTTGACATAGAACATTCCCCCTACGTCAGATTTCCTTCAAAGGAACAAACATCTGTTCAACGTATTTGTCCTCTTTCTTGATATGGAGCAAACGGTGCATAGTCGCCTCTGCAAGTCGTTTGTAATCAGGAATATATTTTTTGCCATTCGGCAAGATGTTCCATTCATGGACTTCCGCCGACGGATATACTTTCTGTATTTGCATACGATGCGGAGCATCGGTCACGACAATTTGGAATGTCTTGTTTGGAATTTCTTGCCCCGGTTGGACTTGCACGATTTTTCGCCCTATCCACTGTATCAATTGGCGACTGTGCCATTCTGGCAAATAGAACAAAACACGACTATCCGACCGCGCAGTCAGATAGTCCGACCAAGCAATTCCCAAGGAGCTGAACTCGCTGCACACCACGTTAACTTTCTCAAAATGAGGACAATCCGCCACCAGCGGCAGACCACTGCGAGCCAATCGAATTGCAGGTTCCTCTGGAACGATAACAGTGCCCGCGTTCCATATCAGCCCGCAGATTGGCTGCTGCTGCACGACTCTCACCATCTCATCCGCATCCGCGCTGTCCAACATGATATTGCGGAAATTATAATGCCGCTTCAAAATCTCGCGCCCCGTGGCTACGAAGGCATCAAAAACCTCCTGATTGAAATAATACAGGCAACCATCGCCGTTCAACACGCCAATCAGCCCTGCAACCGATTCATCCGCAATCTTTTCTGGATTCGTGAAAAGCCCCAGTCCACGGCGTGAACGCAACCACCCGTCACGTATCAAATCCGCTGTCACAGCCGATACCGTGCATTGAGCCACCGTGAATTGTTTCGCCAGTTCCCTTACCGACGGCAGTTTCACCGATGACGTTCCCGCCCGATAGATTTCACCAATAAGATAATGCCTGATTTGCAATGTCTTGCGCATAACTCCTCCTGTCACTGCAACCGCCATGGGCAATGGTCGCAAATGCTCAAACAACCATTCTTCACGGCTTCTCGGAATAAATCTGCCCGTTTTCCTAAGAATATTTCCTTCAATGATTTCTCACGCAGATTGCCTGCGCTGAAACTGAAGAAATCCGTACAAAAACCGACCTCGCCATCGTGTCGCACATGGATGCGTTTCCACGGCTGGCGGCAGCAGGCTTTCTGCCGCGTGTGCGGCGTGAACGACGCGGGAGTATCATTGGAGCGACCATTGAACGCCGCCACGCTGCGCTGAAGCCGCATCAGATAGTCGCTGTCGTCGTCCCGCCGCCAGCCTTCCAACTCCGCGGCGTCGTGCCCGAAATGTTCGCGGCTGTATCGGCGATACGCATCTATCTCCTTGCCGTTCAAATAGATCAACTGCCCCATCGTGACGGCGTCCGGCTTCAATTCGGACAATTGATTGGGGATATCCGCCAATTCATCGACATTCTGATCCGAAATCGTCACAAGACAGTACAGATGGCCATGGAATGGCCGCAGCATCTCCAGATTTCGCTTGATTTTTGCGAACGTCCCAACACCACGAACAGCATCGTTCAATTCCTCCCGTCCATCGATCGAAACATGGATTTCATCCATTAGGGAGACCGCCTCCAGATGTCTATCGATAAGCGTGCCATTTGTAATCAGTCCAAGACGGAAGCCTTTTTCTTTCAGCGACTTCGCCAATTCGTCAAAATGTGAATACATCAACGGCTCGCCGCCCCACAACGTCACCATCGGTGACGGTAGCGGACTCATCGCCTTCAGCTGTTCTGCAATATCCAGCCAGAACGCGACAGGCAGGTCGTCATTGCCATGCCCTGCGGCAACGCCCCGCGCCTGCCCGCAGAAACGACAATGCAGATTGCAATGTCCAGTCAATTGAAAATGCGCTGCTTCCAGCATCGCTTCCATGATGGCACCTCTAGCCAAACGATAAAATCATAACAGTAGTATAACAGTCAATATAGCATGGGGAAACAGTAGGTCAAGAAAACATCCACCATCTAAAAGACACCTTTTGTCTGAAAGACAACAGTGGAGATGCCGCCCGGCGTCCCGCCTGCGGTCGCGGGACGCCATCACCCACATAAATAGCACCCGACAGGGCACGACTGCACGTAGGGCGTAACTCGACTGAAAGGCAATAGTTACGGTAACCCCGCACTTCAGTGCGGGGAAATGAAGGCTAACCAATCGCCGTCTGGAGGACGGCACTAGCCCACAGGACAACATTTCACCGTATAGTGACACCACGCAAAGCATGGAACCATGCTGTATCTGCAGGCAAGTGCCCCCATTCAGCACAACAACCTATTGCCCCCACTTCTCATAGTAACACTCACATGAGCGCTGCTTTTTATTCATAAGTTGACACTTATGTCTATATAAAATTTACTAAGCCTATAATAGACATATTTTTTCAACTACATTTTAGTATAATTAAAAAAATGATGAAATATAAATATCATATCTGATTTTTTAACAAGAAACGATGAATTGTAATTGGGTGGACATGAAATAGTTGGGCAATGGATGCGATGGATTGTTTTTGACGTCGAAGCCTGATGATTTCATCTTCATGGCCTGACAATTTGGTATGGGAATTCATTTGCCCTTTCCGATGGCCCAAATGAATGCCTTCAGCCCGTTTGCGTGCCAACGCTTCTTTTGTGCGTTGTGAAATCAGATTCCTTTCTATTTCAGCGGAAAGACCAAATGCGAACGCCAATACCTTGGAACTGATGTCATTGCCGAGACGATAATTATCTTTGATTGTCCAAACCTGTACATCCTTGTTCATGCACTGGTTGAGGATGCCCATGATCATCAGAAGATTGCGTCCCAAGCGTGACAACTCTGCACAAATAAGCACATCACCTTTCTGCATTTCTTCAATCACTTTACCAAGTTTACGTTTTTCAGGAAGCTTTGTGCCTGAAATCGTTTCCTCCACCCACACATCAATGACACAATGGTTCTCTTGGCAGAAACGCTTGAGTTCAAAACGCTGGTTTTCCACAGTTTGCCTGTCTGTACTGACACGAATGTAACCATAATTCATTTGCCTGCTCCTTGTCTTTCTAGTTGATGGCACCAATCGCCATATACAAAGACAAGCAAAATTAATGACAACATAAAAACGAGCGGTTTAAAGTGCGATAAAAGCACTTGGAAGACTGTCAGGCTGGAGGAGATTTGCAAACTATGTCGTGGAGTTCGTGTCGTTAGAAAACAATTGTCTCACGGAAGATATACCGTATATCAAAATAGCCTTATTCCCTTAGGCAAATATGATAAATGCAATACTCCCCCGGATACGACATTCATTATTGCCGCAGGATCCGCTGGTGAGATAGGCTATTCACAAGAGCAGTTTTGGGCTGCCGATGATTGTTACTATCTTATTCCTAATGAAGGAGTGGTAAGCAAGTTTCTATTCTATAGCCTCCTTGGTCACCAATCTCAAATTTCAGGTTCAGTAAGGCATGGAAGTGTTCCTCGTCTTGCACGAGACGTGATGGGAAATCTTGAACTTCGTTTGCCTGAAGGAGTAATCCAACATAAAATAACTGATGCATTAACTTCTATTGATATTCAAATCTCTGCCATACAAAAGTTGCTTTCCAAGTATGAATCCATCAAAAAAGCGACCGTTAAAAAGTTGATGACGCCGAAGGATGGGTGGAAACAATATAAACTTGAGGACATTTTTGAAATTCAAATTGGTGGGGATTTAGATATCGAGCATTATTCTGCAAATAAGACTGCAACACATTGCTATGAAATTGTTTCTAATTCATTAACAAATAGAGGACTATATGGCTACACATCATTACCTCTTTATTCAGCTGACTCAATTACTGTAACAGGACGTGGCAATGTTGGACATGCCGAATACAGAAAAGAAGCATTTGATGCAATTATCCGAATTGTAGTTCTAACGCCCAAAGAGAGTAATGTGTGTTCTAAATTCATTTCTGAACTAATAAATTCGACTTGTCCATTTCAGATTGAGAGTACAGGCGTTCCACAACTTACAGCACCTCAGATTGCTTCAACAAAGATAATTATTCCTACTGTATGCGAACAGAAACAAGCTGTTGAGACACTTGATGCACTTGATAATATTACTGATAGACTAATGATTCAATTGGCTAAAGTACATAAAGTTAAGTCATCCATGCTCCAATACTTCTTCGGGGACTAGCCAAAGAAATACTGCAACATGGATTGCTTTAGTTGCTTCAGTTTGTCAAGTTCTTCAACCAGAATCATACGCTGTTTATCGAGTGTCATTAAGTTCTTAGCAATCTCATGCTGAACAGAAGGGATGGGATAGGCTATAACCAACTTTTCAATTGTATCTTTGTTAAGGCTGGCTCTGGTTGTAATTGCCGCCTTTTGACAGATGCTTTTTCTAAAGTTTTCTGTACGAAGATAGAAGGCCATAAATTCAGGACATAGAGGAATATCATCAATAGGACGAAGCCGCTTTGTAAATCCATTGAATGTTGCCTCGGGATAATCCTTTAGGGCAACAGAACTCATTCCCAATTCATCAAGTGTTTCACTTGTTCTCGTCAAGAAGACATCGCCACACCTAATGGAGCATTGTTTCCTTTCATATGCAGAACTCTCAACGAGATCATCAAGTTTATCTGGAATAATCGGATTGTTGAACACAGTTACGAATGAAAGAAATGGATATCCGCTTCCAAAAAACTCCGCGCCTTTGGAAAGTCCAGAGGACACTGTATAGAAATCACCAAGTGTTGCCTCTTGCCATTCCGCAGTTGGTGTCATCAACTTTTTAACGGTCGCTTTTTTGATGGATTCGTACTTGGAAAGCAAGTTTTGGGTGGCCGAGATTTGGTTATCAATGGAATCCAACGCATGAGCAATTTTAGATTGCTCTTGATAAGAAGGTAAGGTGATTTGAAAGTTCTTGAATGTAGGAAGGCGCAAGGAATCAACGGTAGCCTTTACAGTTTGTCCTAATGCCCATTTTTTGAAGGTTGCTTTTAGCACATGATATATGTATCGCCCCATCACATCATCTGGGAATGAGCTTATCTTGTAAACCCTTTGATGATAGTCAAAGCGTCCGTTAACATAATGGACTATATCACCAATATTGCCCTCTCCGGGCATTAGAATAGCTTCGCCATCAAATGAGTAACTGTCAATGCGTTCTACAACACTTGATCGGACAAAAAAAGGATACTTGCCATTGGCATTTTTGTCTTGATTATTGCGTTTGCCAGTGCATATATCGGATATCTCCCCCAGCCTGACGGTTTGCCATCCGCTCCTATCGCACTTAAAACCGCTCGTTTTTATGTTCATTTTATCGTTCATTGTTATATCATCTAACGCAAGATCAATTTTCAGGGATATTTGAGGTATTACTTTGGAGGTTACTTGGTTATGATATCTTCATAGTGAGCATCCGTTTCTTCGGATTTGACTTTTATCTGATGGGAAGCAACTTCTGATTTGGAGAAGATGGAAGCAAAATGATATAGCTGGAACATGATTTTGGCATCAATCATTATCGCCTCCATTCTCATCGTTTACCTCGGCGAGTTGCCGTTTTAATTCCTCAATGTCAGGAAGAGCCTTGCGCATTTGTTCGGGCATTTCGTCGGCAGTCCGATAGGTCGCCACACCCATTGGCTTTTGAAAATCGCGGACAGCATATTCAACAAAGGCCTTGTCGGCAGTACGGCAAAGTATAATGCCAATGGAAGGATTTTCGTGTGGCTTTCGCACCTGATCGTCCAAAACCTGCAAATACAGATTCAATTGACCAAGATAGGCTGGTTTGAATTCGCCTTTTTTCAGTTCTACTGCTACAAGGCAATTCAGTTCGCGATTGAAGAACAACAAATCAATGAATAGTTCATGTCCCGCCACATCAAGGCGATACTGGTTGGAAATGAAACTAAAATCCCGTCCGAACGTCATGATAAACTGACGGATATGGGCAACAATGGCATGTTCGATGACAGGTTCATCAATATCTTCCGGATTAGTTATATCTAATTCCTCTGTATTGATGAAATCCAGCAAATATTCATCACGAAACATTCCAAGCACCTTCAATGCCCGGCGATGCTCTGGAATAGTTTTCTGGAAATTGCTGGGCATAATGCCTGTATGATGAAAGATGTCTGCCTTAAGCTGAGAACGCAAGGTCTGTTTATCCCAACGATTCAAGAAGGCTGAATGGATATAGAACAGACGCTCTTCAAGAGTCTTTGCCTTGTTCAGTATTTCAATATGATGCGAAAAACTGATGGCAAAGAACTCATCTGCTTTCAATTTGTTCGATGACTGTGAACAAATTGACCAGTTCATCAGCACTTCTTCTGTTGTTTGCAAATCGGCTGCTGATAGCGGTCGATTTTTGTAATATTCTGCACTACAATTAATTGGCAAATTGGCAGCCGTCAGCTGCCAATTTGCATTTCCTATGTTTTCCCCCATTTCTAATTTGGCAGCTGTCGGCTGCCAAATTAGCAGAGACACCCATTGTTCATAGAACAATCGCATATTCCTGATATTTCGTCCACTAAATCCTCGTAACCCAGGCATTTCACGCTGAAGTCGCTCGGCAATGGCATCCGTCGCCCCAGTTCCCCATACGCCTTTGCGTGTTTTATGCGAGACAAAACGACCTATGCCAAGATATAGCATCAGCATAACACGATTGGCATCAGTGGCCACTATGCTTTGTGCCTGAAGAATCGCCGACTTCAAAACTTTTACTGAATTGGCAAGTTCGATGGCTTCTTTTGTTGAAATATTGTCATTTTTCATCTACACCTCCTCACTCCAGCCAAAAGAATCCCATTTCACGAAGAACGGCATGAACCTGCTCCTTCGCCTTCTGGCATTGGCGTTCCAAGGCTGGAAGTGTTTCACGATATCTCGCATCAAGGGCGAGGAGCGATGAACTCAACGATTGTATCTGACTATCACAGAGTTCCTCCATTCCCTTGCGAATGGACGGCAACCACTTGCGCTCTATCATCAACAGACGGATTCCATCATCTGTCAGTTTAGAATAATGCTCAAGCGTCTTCTTGTCCAATGCTTCGTCCGCTTGTTTTGATGCTTTGTTAGCAACTGCCAGAGCATTTCGCAAGTCAAGATACTTTTTAATGGCCATTGTCTCATCTTTACGGGCCACATCCTTTTGCTTTTTTTTCAACACTTTTTTGCAATCCGAATCAGAGAGCATTTTGTCGTCGTCACGAATTTCAGCCAATGGATCATCCTCCCCTAGATCAGCGCATTCCTGCAAAAACTGTTCCAGCTCACTTTCCACCGTTTCAACCTTTCTGGCAAGTTCTTGAGCCCGTGCTAGTTCAGTGGCAAAATACTCTTGTTTGACCAAAATTTTAGGCAGAATCATGCCATCCCAGGACTTGAGCTTGTCCTTTTTGTCATAGACCTTTTCAGTTTCCTTACCAGCCTTCCACCCGTCTGAGCAGATGGCGAACAAGTCATCCTGCATTGTCGCAATGACATAGTCCATGAAGACACCGTAGGCATCGTATTTGTCTAGAAAGGCATTGCTCTTATACGCATCACGCATGGCGCAGGACAGCGCATCTGCCAATCTGCGGGCATTTCCTGATGGTGAAACCAATTTTTCACGCAGTCCGTCCTCCCATTGCGAAAGAATATCCATCATTTCTTTGTGAACTTTTTTAATAACTGCTGCATCTTGCAAAATTTCTGCAACCTGTTCAGGAGGATATGTTAATGACACATACCCCTCCCGCAACGGTTTGGTTAGTAGTTCTTTCAGTCCAGGCAAAGCAGCCCAGTTGCCGCAGGCATCAAGTTCCGCGCAGGAAATGCCACCATTGAGATGTCCGTCCAAATCCTGTGTGATTTCCGTGCTGACTGGCTCTATATAACGCGGAATGTTCAAGTTACAACCATTGCGCTCTATTTCATTGTATGAGACAAGGCGCGAATAGTGTGGAAGCTCCAATTGCTCATTGAATACATCAACAATTTTGCGAATGTCCTGTTCCCGCAAACGGTTCTTGTTGCTGTCTTTAATGAATCCCGAGCTGGCGTCGATGAAGAAAATGCCATTTTCATTTGGACGGTTGTCAAGCACAATGATGGCGGCAGGAATGCCAGTCCCGAAAAAGATGTTTGGTGGAAGTCCAATGATACCTTTTATTTTTTTACGTTTTAGAACAAGTTCCTTGCGAATAACTTCTTCAGCATTGCCTCTGAAAAGAACACCATGCGGCAAGATGCAGGCTCCGCGTCCAGTTTCAGGAGTCATGCTGGCTGCAAGATGCAGAAGAAAGGCATAATCACCATTCTTGGCTGGAGGAAGAAGTGTCTTATTCCAGCGATGATACGGATCGTTCTCACCATTTTGTGCGAGCCAATTCTTTTGGGAAAATGGAGGATTTGCCACGCAGTAGTCAAAAGTTTTAAGAAGACCAGCCTCCTTGAACTGTGGATCATTCAGGGTATCCCCCTGGCAGATTTCCGCCGTAGGTACTCCATGAAGAAGCATATTCAACTTGGCTAAGGATGCGGTGGCATTATCTTTTTCTTGCATATAAAGTGTTGCGCCACGTTGAGTCTCCGCGTTAGCCCGCAGAAGCAAAGAACCAGAACCACCCGTTGGATCGTAGATTGTATCAGAAACATGGCAAGATTCATTAAGATGAAGAACCTGCGCCATCACACGACTGACCTCGGCAGGAGTATAGAACTGCCCTTTGCTCTTACCGCTTTCCGCCGCGAAATTCTTCATTAGATATTCGTAAGCGTCACCAAGTAGGTCATCGTCCACCGCGCGATTTCGGCCGAAATCTAACGCCTCATTTTCAAATACGCCAATAAGTTTAGACAGAGTTTCCATCATTTGTTTTGGCGGACCGAATTTTGAGGAATCGTTGAAATTAGGCAAAGCGATGTTCAAGATTTTTACATTGGCCTCCTTGATGGCCTCCAACTTGATGTTTATTTGTTCACCAATACCAATGTTCTGTTTCAATTTTACGAAATCTTCAAAATAGCAGTCAGCAGGAAGTGTAATATCCTCCATTTCCCCTTGTTTTACCTTGTCGGAAAGGTATTTGACAAAGAGAATCATCAAGACATAGTCTTTGTATTGGCTTGCATCCATGGAGCCGCGCAAAGCGTTACATGATTCCCAAAGGGTGCTGTAAAGTTGTGATTTCTTGATAGCCATTTTGATTATCCTTATAAGAGACTCATCGGTTTTGTACAATGAGTGTATAGATAATGCTCACCTGCCCGTCTGTAACAAGGCAGTGTGCATGAGAGAGAATGCGACCTATTTTCCGTTTGACGACATCCGATTTTGGTGAGCTTGGATTCTCAAAACCAGCAGGAGCATCATACTCAATCAGCTCCTCCAGCGCTATGATGACATTTTCGGGAGATTCGGCACACTCTTGTGCTATATACCACTTTTCACGATTATTCCAAAGTGCCTTGCCATATTTCATCCGAATGTTTTCAGGCGTATCATCATTGCCTTTGCGCATGGATTTGATAAATTCAATCAGCGAACGGATGGTTTGCGCATAATCCTGCTTCTCTTGATGTATCAGTTCCAGTAGAGATTGAAGCCGTTCGGAGAATAACTGGTACATCGCGGGATCACGCATGCGATAAGAATTGATAACAGAGCGTGCCTTTCCTTCGACAATTTCAGCGGCCGATTTGACATCGCCTGCTTTTTCCACTGCTTTTTCTGCGGCTTTGTCCGCATCTGTTTCATCATCAATTAAATCCAAAAATGAAAAATCCTCTGTAGCAGGAATAAGCACCTGAGCTTCACTAGCAGTAATGAAACGATCTAGTAAAGCACGCATCTCTGGATCTTTTTCTTTTTCGTCAAAGAAATCCCCTGATTTCTGTTCAATCAATTGACTTAACTGAGTGGCTTCCCTCACCATGGAATGCCAGTGATTAGCATCTTCTGTTGTATAACCAGCCTTACCGGTATAATCGGCAAAATTGGAATAGGCACATGCGAAATGCATTGCAATGGAATATAGGAATTGGCGGCGTTCCGCCGCCGGATCATCTTCAAAATCAGTCAGATAATATTCAATGAGTTCATCACGACACCGTTCCCCCCATGTCCGTTTGAGTCCATTGTAGGCGGCAAGCGCATCCAGGAAGCGGTTCTTTACCATTTCCACATGGTCTTTCAACAGACCTTCGATATCCTGTGGATCGAAACCACCGAGTCCTCCGTCCTTGTCATTGAAATTAGCCACGGCTTCCTGAATCTTATGAAAGAGATTCTTATAATCAACAATAACACCATATTGTTTTTTAGTCTTGACAAGCAAGTTACCATTTTTATCTTTCACATCCTTGCCCAAACGATTCACACGGCAGATTGCCTGAAAAAGATTGTGGTCTCGCATGTCTTTGTCAATATACAGATAAGTTGCACAAGGTGCATCAAAACCGGTCAGTAGCTTATCAACTACAATGATCAATTTCATTTGTCCTGGCTGATTAATGAAACGTTCCTTTGCCCACTCTTCATATTTCTCTGCATTCGGCTGTCCTGCATCATCAAAAGACTGTTTAGCCATCTTGTATTTAAATTTGCTTGAAGCTTCAAGAGCAGGATTGTTGGTTTTCTTACGCAAGTCATCATCACTTGGTTCATAACTGGTCACTACTGCGCATCGTCCACGGAGCGTTGTATCAGTACAGCGATTTTGGAACCAATCATAATATCGATAGGCTGATTCAATGTTTCCCGCAACCAGCATGGCATTGCACCATCCTTCGGACAACGGAGGCTTGCACATGTCATCCAGAATCGAGTAGCCAATCCGTTCTATGCGTTCCTTGGAAGAATAGATGTGTTCCAATGTGGCCCAACGGTCTTCAACCTGCTGACGTTTTTGTTCATCAAGCCCCTTGGTGATTTCCTCTAATTTCGCGTCAAGTTGCTGGCGATTGGTTATGTGTTGTTCCACATCACGATTCTCATATTGCAGATCATTGATAACCTTATCTGCAACCGCCTCCTTATGGAGATATTGATGGATATATGGGCCGAACTTGGCCACAGATGTCTTGTTGAATGCCGCATAAGTATTAGCTTTTTCATGTTTTAGGAGAGGGGTTCCAGTAAAACCAATAAGCATTACTTCTTGCCCCATAATATCCTTCATAGCTTCATGGAGTCGTCCACTTTGTGTTCTGTGACATTCATCAACAAACACAAAGATATTGGAACCTTTTGCCTTGAAATTATCGCCATATCGTGAGCGTATGCTCTCCCTGAGCTCCTTAAGATAGGTTTCCAGCGGAATCTTTGGAGCAGATTCATTTTCCTCATTGTTTGTTTTACGTCCAAACTTATGAATTAGGGTGCAAATCAGCCATTCCGTTCCGTTTTTTAAGGTTTTCAGCAGATCATCTCCGCTCGTAGCACGATGCAGTTCCTGTCCCGTCTGTTTAAAATTGTTGGCAATTTGTATGTCTAGTTCTGTTCTGTCCGTGATGATCAAAACACGCGGATCAGGAAAAATAGCACGAATATATGAAGCTAACCAAATCATCGTTAGGGATTTTCCTGAGCCCTGTGAATGCCAGATGATTCCGCTGGCTTTTTTCTCCAGACGTGGGATGCTGGCAACCAAAGCATGGTATTGATGAGGGCGCATGACTTTCTTGATTCCGGCATCAGTGATGACTCCATAACGAAACATCCTCATGAACTGCTCTTTACTAAAGAACGTCTCAAAAGCATCACGATCATTCAAAGCTGTTAGTGCGCCATCACGTTTATATGGACACCAAAAGTCCTTGGGAGTACATATTGTTCCATATTTAAAACCATTGTCATCGCTAGCAGCAACAGTGAATTGCACTGTAGTGAAAAAGGATGGAATGAGATCAATCTCATTGGAAAGGTTTTGCCTAATCCCTTCATCCAAAGACACCAAACTACGTTTCAACTCAATTACGGCCAAGGCGAATCCATTTACATAAACAACCAAATCGGGACGGCTTGCATAACCTGTAAGGGCATCAATGTAACTTACCTCCTCGGCAATGGCAAAGTCATTCTGTTCAGGATTGTCAAAATCAAACAGAAGAATATCCTCATCATTTGAATCAGGCTTGGGACGAGCTTTTACACCATACAGAAATTTTTCCGTCACTTGTGTATTCTGAGTCACCAGTGTACCAGAGCGCGTATCAGGAAGCGAAATAATGTTTTTGATTTGATGCATTGCCTCTGCCAATTGTGATTCCGTATATGGTTTTCCACTGCGATTTTTGCATTTCTTGAGGAATGCCAATAAACGATCTTCCAGTAAAGGGCTGTTTTTCAATCCCGCTGCATTTACTGTATTTCCTTTTGCATACATGAGATTACCAAGGAAATGAAAATGAAGCTTATTTTTAAATAGCAGAATGATCTGATTTTGGTATTCGCGTTCTTTTTGTTCTTGGTAATTCATTTTTCCTCCTCCTGGAATATCTCCTCAGAAATTGGAAGTTCATTCAATTGTCGCCGGATTTCTTGCCATGTCGGCAAGTAGGTCTGAAGAATCTGTTGAAAACGATCATTGTGACTTTTCTCAAGCAAATGAGCCAGTTCATGCACGACAATATACTCCACGCAAGAAATTGGCTTTTTTGCAAGTTCTAAATTGAAATATATCACCTTTGCCTTGGAATTACAGGATCCCCAACGAGCACGCATTTTCAATATATCCCACATTTCGGATTTCACACCAAGGCGTTCTTCCCATTTAGGAACAATAACATCAAGAGTCGCATTCAATTGATTGCGATACCATCCTTCTAAAATTTTCATCCGTTTGTTACACGTAGAATGCAATGGGACATATAGATTAAGATAATCACCATTGAGCAAAACTTTTGGAACAACAGTTGCATCTTCAATGACTTTAAGACGATAGGATTGTCCACGCCATAAATGTTCTTCGCCTGATACATATCGACGCGTGGGAATTATTGAATGCTCCGTTGCTTTGCGGATTTTATCTGAAAGCCATATCCATTTCTTAAGAATAAAGAGCTTGAGTTTGGTATCCGAGGTTTTCAACGGAGCAGAAATATGGGCATGACCATCAGGTGGATATACAGAAAGATGAATATGTTTGATATCCTTGTATTCGACAGTCAAGGCAACACCATTGACTACAATGGAAGATGTATTTATCTTTTGACTATCTTCTTCACTTGACATTATCGTAAAAATGTTTTCGAGTTTACTTTTCTAGGAGACACCTGAAACATATAATATAAGGCATCATTAATCACCTTCCATTATTTTCTTTGACTTTTTCTAATGATATATGACGATGAAATATAGTACAAGAAGAACTATTCCCGTTTTCTAGGTGACTAGCCTTCTAGCTTTCTATTTCACCACTTTGATCACATCATCGTCATACGACTGCGCGGCGGTTTCGCCAGGCTCCAATACGAGAAAGTCCTTTTCGTCCCAGTCGCCCGCGACGAAGCGCTCCAGCAGCGACAAGCTCCCTTCGATTTCAT
Source organism: Victivallales bacterium (assembly GCA_017964325.1). The sequence continues at coordinate 16,370 of JAGCSE010000114.1, forward strand.
GGAAATTCCATTTGAAGAACTTGGCGGCATCTTCTGAGACTTTACGATATAAAGGCCTGTCGAGGAACGGCATGCGGATGTAGCCGATGTTGCTGTAGTTGTTCAGGCCGCCGGACTCCGTCAGCAGATATTCGATCGTCTCGTCATCATATCCTCTGTCTTTGAACACCTGCGTCATCCGCTTCCAGCTCTCTTCCCCGGGCATGTTCGTGTTTTCAATCCAACTCGCTGTAAACCAATAACATCCGGGTATGGATTGGAAATAGGAGGCATATTTCTCCTTGCTTCCCAAGAAGAACGTGATGCAGTCATGGGCCTTCGGAATGACCAGCCGATGCTTGTGCGCGCAGATTCCCGTCACGGCATTGGAGCAAAGTCCGTAGCCCAGCAAAATCGCGTCGAAATCATCCACGACGCCGCTTCCTTCGCCTCTTGCGCAGATTCTGTTGGTATGGGTATCCGCGCCGGATTCCACGGCGTCGATTTCCTTCTGCAACGCCTCGCGAAGCTGTTCGGGCCGTTCGTGCAGGCCTTGCCGCACCCATGTCATATCGACGACATTCTCCGAGAAAGCCGTCACATACGCCAATTCCCTGTACAACGCCTTGCATGCAATCAGTTTCAGTCTCATTTCCAATGCCTTCTACGCGTTAAAACAATTCTTTGACAACAATCTACTATATACCGACATTGATTTTTTGCGTCATGCGAACGATGTTTTTCCAGCCATTCTTGGACAAAACATCTTTCACGGTTATATTATTTATTGTTTACATTTTAATTGACCAACGAAAGCCGTTGCGAAGGGGCATACCACCACGGGTATGATTTCTTTCGTGGCGGCTTTTGCGCTTTTTCAGGAGGCATATCATGCTGACAATCAACGGAGAAAAGGTCGATGCCGCAGGCAAAAGCCTCGCGGCGTTCCTCCAGAAGGCAGGCTTCGATGCGAAACGCGTCGCCGTCGAGCTGAATCTGGAAATTATTCCATTGAAAGACTTTGAGAAAACCATTCTCAAAGACGACGATTCGCTGGAAATCGTGCGGTTCGTCCAAGGGGGCTGACCATGATCGACAAAAGCGAACTCGACCGCGCGTTCGACGCGCGTTTCGCACCCGAAATCAAGGCGAAGCTGCAGGCGGCCCGCGTCGCCGTTGCGGGGCTTGGCGGTCTCGGCTCGAACATCGCCGTCATGCTCGCGCGAAGCGGCGTCGGCCACCTGAAACTGGTCGATTTTGACAAAGTCGATGTGACGAATCTCAATCGTCAAATGTATGGCATTCCGCATCTTGGGCGATTCAAGACGGATGCCGTCCGCGACATTCTCGCCGACATCAATCCCTATCTGGACATCGAAACCGTCTGCACCACCGTCACGCCGGAGAACGCCGTAGAACTCTTTCGCGGCTGGCTCATCGTCTGCGAGGCGTTCGACCGCCCCGAACACAAGGCCATGCTCGTGCGAAC
>JAGCSE010000115.1 GCA_017964325.1 Victivallales bacterium
AGAGAATGTGAAGTGTCCACGTTGTGGTCATACTCCTGGACCAATATCGTATATTTGCGATTGTATTTGCCACGGTCGTTATGATTTGCCTGATGACCACAAGTTTCCTCCCGTTCCCCAATCCTGCGATCCTAACGAAATCGTCGGGCCGCGTGGAGCGGGCGATCCTGCGACACAGCGGCTTGTGGAACGCGGCGAATGGCTGGACTACACGGTGTATTTCGAAAACAAATCGACGGCGGCGGTTCCCGCGCAGGAGGTCACTGTGACGCATCAGTTGTCCAAGTGGCTGGACTGGAGTTCATTGGAGCTTGGCGAAATCGCCTTCAACAATCAAATCCAGCTTGAACTGAAGGGCAAGGCGCGCGGAACGGCGACCGTTCCGCAGAACGACACGAACTATCATGTCCAGATGACGGCGGCGACCGACGAGACGACGGGCGGCTTCACGCTCTACCTGCGCAGCTACGACAAGTCGCGGCAGGCCTACGGCTACTGGCCGGAAAGCGTCTATGCGGGCTTCCTGCCGCCGAACGACAGCACGCATCGCGGCGAAGGCCATGTGTCGTTCCGCGTGAAAGTGCGCGACGACGCGCCGGAAGGCGCGTTCATCAACGCGGAGGCGACCATTGTCTTCGACATGAACGAACCGATCACGACGGCTCCCGCGTGGTTCAACTGGGTCACGACGGAGGAGAATCCCGTCGCGGATCCGACGACGCTACGGTGGGATACGTCAGATGACGAAGACGGAACGACTTACGTTGTCAACTACTGGATGGGCGATCCCGATCCGACGGCGGAGGCCACGACCGTGACATTCAATTCCGACGTATTGACAACTGGCAGTTTCCAGCTGCCCGAAGGCCTTGCGCTCGGAACCTATTATTGGAATGTGACGAAGACGAAAGGAGATGAATCGTCGAATACCTCCACATGGAGCTTCGACTTGCTGCCGACTCACACGGTGACTGTCGTGAACGGCACGGGAAGCGGTGTTTACAAAATTGACACAGCCGTGACCGCCACGGCTTCCGACGTGGAGGGAAAGGTCTTCACGGGCTGGACGGCGGAAGGCGTCACATTGACGGAGAAGGAAAAACAGGATGCCACCGTGGTGTTCTTCATGCCGGACAATGATGTCACGCTGACAGCGAACTACGGTCTGGACGCCGTGGATGTATCCCTGAAGCCTGGCTGGAATCTGATTACGGTGCCTGGCAATCTCCCAAGTGCCTACAATACAACATGGTTCGCAAAATTGCAGGCGTTTGCGCACGACCAGAATCATAGGACCTACATCCATGCGTCGCTGCCGCTGGCGGCTGGCGAGGCGTTGTGGGTGTTCAGCAAGACCGAGCAGACGGTCCGCGTCGTCTATGAAGATGCTGGAAGCGTCGTGGGCGGATTGTCGGACAAATACGGATGGCAGTTGGTCGGCGTCGGTGGCAAGGAGGCCGTTGAAATGGAAGATGTTCTGGCCGCCTGGACATGGAGTGGCGGACGATGGACGGCAGTGGAAATCCATGATGGCAAAGTCTCATTGGAGCCTGGTCGCGGATATTGCATTTACAAGGCAAAATAACAAATACGGGTATAATGGGAACCATAGAAATCAGAAAACGCGAGATTTTGCTGGATGGCAAAAGTGTGAAAATCCATTCGGGCTCGATGCATTATTTCCGCATCCATCCGGACTATTGGCGTGACCGAATCGTGAAATTGCGCCAATGCGGGTTGAACTGCCTAGAGACGTATATGTGTTGGAACCGCCATGAGCCGCGGCCTGGCCAGTTCGATTTCAGCGGTTGGCTGGACATAGAACGGTATATCCAAATGGCTCAGGAGGAAGGACTTCTGGTCATGGTACGGCCCGGTCCGTACATCTGCTCGGAATGGGACTTGGGCGGACAGCCTTCATGGTTGCTGAAAGACCCGCAGATGCATCTTCGCAGTCTTTACGAAGGCTATTGGAAATATGCCAGACGGTATATGGACGAAGTGCTGTCGCGTCTGAAAAAATGGCAATATACGGAAGGCGGGCCGTTGATCATGATGCAGATCGAAAATGAATACGGTTCGTATGGCGACGACCATGAGTATCTGGAAGCATATCGCCAATGCTATGTGGAGCATGGATTTACGATTCCGCTTTTCACGGCCGACGGCAATACGCCGCATCATTTGGCGTCGGGAACGGTTCCGGGCACGATGGCATGCGTCGATGGCCGTTGCCATCCCGCGCGGCTGGTGAAGGAGCTGAATGAATTCAATCCCGACAACCCGCCGTTTGTCATGGAGTTGTGGAACGGCGTGGCCTTCCATTGGCAGGAGCAATGCCGTGAACATTTGGCGGAAGATGTTCGTGGAGATATCAACGAAGCATTGGCGAACGGCATCAATTTCAATCTCTACATGTTCCACGGCGGCACGAACTTCGGCTTCATGAACGGCGCGAACGGCGGCAATTGTCCGTACAAGCCGTTAATTACGAGCTACGATGTCAACGGGACGCTGAACGAAGAAGGCGATCCAACGCCGAAATATTATGCCGTTCAGGAGGAGCTTTGCAAGGCGCAGGGGATTCCGATCGAAAAGCCTGTCATCCTGCCGAAAAAAGCATACGGGAAGATTGAATTGACGGAATCCGTCAGCCTGTACGACGCACTGCCTGCGTTGGGTCAGTGGAAGGACTACCGTCGTGCGCCGCGCATGGAGGAAATCGATCAGGACTACGGTTTCATCATGTATCGTTATCGGTTGACGGTTCCGGGAGCTTACCCTGTGGAATTGTTTGAGTTGCGTGATCGTGCCATCATCTTTGTCAACGGTGTTCCCGCTGGTACGCTTTACCGCAATGATCCGCAACCACATCGCGTGATGGTGACGATTCCCGAAGGCGGGGCGGATGTCGATGTTTTGGTGGAGAACATGGGTCGTATCAACTACGGCTATCTGATGAATCAAGACCGCAAAGGCGTCTTGTTCATGGGCATCGCCTATACGATGCGGGAAATGTCTCATTTGAAGGCTATCTCGTTGCCGATGAACGATATAAGCGGAATCACATATAAGCCTTTTGAACGCATTAATGGCCCTGCGTTTTACCGCGGCCATTTCCATGCTGAAACGGTTTGCGACACATTCATCAAGATTCCGGGCGGCATGAAGGGAAACGTCTGGCTGAACGGTTTCAATCTTGGAAGGTATTGGAACGTCGGCCCGCAACTGACGCTTTACGCGCCTGCGCCGTTGTTGAAGAAAGGCCGCAACGAAGTCGTTGTCTTTGAACTACATGGAATGCGGGACGAAGGCGTGGAATCCGTTGATAAACGGGACTTCGGCGTCTCCGTGCCGATGAAGCTGTCATAAGAGCCGAAAGCTGAAAGCCAAAAGCTAAAAGCAAATGCAGATTTCTTAAGACAGATATGAAATGTGAAATTGTGAATGTAGTATGGCTACCAATGGAGGGCTGCTCAAAAAAGATTCAAAGATATTTGCAAAATCATCTATCATATATAATGTATTGATAAAGCAACCGCACTAGATGCAATAGAATATTGAGCAATATGAAAGATCTTCAACCCATATTAACAGATTCCAGCGATTTTCCTGAATTGAGAAAGAAAGGGTGCGTCTATGTCGATAAGACAGCCTTTTTTTATCAAATCATTACTGGAATGAATGCGCGTTTTTTTCTGTCGCGTCCGCGCCGTTTTGGCAAGTCGTTGATGATCAGCACGCTGAAGGCCATATTCCAAGGGCGGAGAGAGTTGTTCGACGGGCTCGCCATCTCGAAGACGGACTGGAAGTGGGAGAAATATCCCGTGATCCATTTCAACTTCATCAACGCCGCCGCCTCGACCGTGGAAGAGTTCAAACAACTATTCATGCTTGAAGTAAAAAGGGGGATTACCGAGGCCGGCGGGACGTTCGATGCGCAATATTCCGCGACGGGCAATTTCGCCGTGTCGATCGACGAGCTGTCCGCCAAGAACGATGGAGAGGGCGTTGTCATCCTTGTTGACGAATATGACGCGCCAGTGGCGCGTCTTCTGGACAAGCCCGACGACGCCGAAGAAATCCGTGGCTTGCTGGCGGATTTCTATAGCCAGATGAAGGACCGCACGGGAAGAATCCGCTTCCTGATGATCACAGGCGTCTCGAAGTTTACGAAGATGTCGGTGTTCTCCGCCCTGTCCAACCTGACGGATATTTCGATGAAAGACGCCTACGCGACAATGCTCGGCTACACGGAGACAGAGCTGGACCGTTATTTCGACGGCCATTTGCGCGCGCATGCGAAGATGATGAAGAAGCCGTATGACGAATACCGTGAGGAACTGAAGTTCTGGTTCAACGGCTACCGTTTTGGCAAGGGAGATGTGGAAACCGTTTACAATCCCGTGTCCATCGGTGTGAATCTCGCCTCGCCGGAAGTGGCTTTCCAATCCTGCTGGTCATCGACGGGCAAGGCCTCCATGCTCATGAACTACTTGAAGCGGAAGGACTTCCTGTCCGTTGATATGGACGGTGTCAAGAAAGTGCGTGAGCGGGATTTCGACGTTACGGATCTCCGTAATCTTAAGACCGTGCCGATGCTCTATCAGGCAGGCTATCTTACGATAGATAAATATGATGGAAATACAGGGATGTTTACGCTCCGCGTTCCTGATGAGGAGGTTCGGCAGGATCTGGCGACGCTGATGACGGCTGTCGCTGCGGGGCAGGATACCACATGGGTTTCAGAAATAGGCACATACCTGCTGGATGGCGAATGGGACGGTTTTTTCACAGGTCTGAAATCTTTGTACGCCAGTCTCCCGTATGGTGCGAAGGAAAAAAGCGTGCACGAGTTCTCTTTTGAGCGGAATCTGTTGATTCTATTGTGGTCGCAGGGCATGCGATGCACGGCGGAGGACCGCCAGTCGAACGGTCAGGCGGACATCGTGGCCGTGCATCCGTGTGGCGTGTTCATCTTCGAATTGAAGGTGGATGAAAGTGCTGATGAGGCTTTGGAGCAGGTGAAGAAGAAAGGCTATGACGAGCCGTATCGTGGACGCAATCTGCCGATTTGGCTCATCGGACTCAACTTCAACGGCAAAACGCGTCGCCTGAAGGATGCCAAGGCGGAGAAGCTGTAAAATGGCAAGTCCATGAGCGAGCAAAAAACTGTAAGTGGAAAGCGAATGTGGATATGTTCACAAGGTATTCACTTTTCGTATTTTATTGTAAAATGAACATGAAACTCTGTTGGATGTTGTTGGCGGCGAGTGTGTTGCCATTGTCGGGAATGAGATTGGATGTTCGCGATTTTGGCGCGAAGGGCGACGGCGTGGCGGATGATTTTGTCGCCATTCAACAAGCTTTGAACAAGGCGGAGGAATATCGTGATGCGGACAAGATGATCTACGCCAACAACTTGGGGAAGATTTCCAGTTGGGGCGTATGGGACGGCGGCAACCCGGAGGTCTTCCTGCCGAAGGGGACGTATCGCATCAGCCGCCCATTGGTCGGACGGAAGAACGTGGCGATTTGCGGCGAAGAGGGAAGCATCATCGAAGGTGCTGATTCGCAGATGCTTTTGCTATACCTGCACAGTGCTTTCCGTTGTACGGTCCGCAATCTGACATTCCGCAAAGGAGGAAGCCAAATCTGCTTCTGGACGGCAAACCAGAACACTGCGACGATGCTTTTTGATAATTGTCGCTTCGAACAATCTTCCGATGCAGCAGTCTTTACGGAGGCGTGGGGAAACATCAGCGCGAAAGGCCCTGAAACGTGGGACAAGCAGAAATACTGTTCGCCATACGAATTGACATGGGAAGACGGTTTGCCGAAATTGACGCGCAGCCATTGGGAGCATCGGGCGCCCAATTCCACTCTTGTCAACGTTCGCAACTGCGAATTCATCGATTGCGTGGCGGCATATCGCGGCTCCACGGACGGACAGAATTTCCACAATGTGCGTTTCCGTTCGTCGTTGCCACAGAAGCTACCGATATGGGAAGTCACTGGAGAATACTCTTTTACAGATATGGAGACGGTCGCCAACCTGCCGAAGGACTATCCGTATGCATGGATTGTCTCCACCTCCGGGCAGTTCAGCCTGACGCGCGTCAAGGCTGTTTCGACGACGGAATACGGCGCTCCGCTTCTGTCCATCAACCAGTTGCCGCGCAAAGAGCGCGCCTGGAGCGCCGTTTACAATACGATTATAGAGGATTGCACGGCGGATGCCGCCAATTCGCCTGTAAACGCATGGGTGGATGTCAAACGCGTGTTGCCGTCGCATGTGACGGTTCGTCGTTGCCATGAAGCCCATGGACGGTCGGTCGAAATGTTTCATTTCCAAGAACCTCCGAAGACGGAGGCTGATTTGCTGGAAAGTTGTTCGGCGGCCTGCAAACTGCCGCCCGTCAACCTTACATACGCCATTTGCATGGAAGGCAACGGCGCGGAAATCAAGGCGGAACTGCCGGACATTCTCAAGCCGTTTGTTGTGCCGCAAGTCGATAAACATGTAACCGCCATGTTTCCGAAACTGCCTGAAATGAAGCCTTTGCCACATATGTCGGGGCTTCGGCGATTTGATGCGGCGGACTTCGGCATCGGCATGAAAGCGACGGCGGATGATACGGATAACTTGCAGAAACTTTTTGATGCCGCGGCAAAAGACGCCATGCCGTTGATTCTGCTGCCGGGCAGGCGGTTTGAAATCACACGGACGTTGAAACTGCCGTCGAAGGCCGTGATTTATGCGCAAGGGCAGGCGTTTATCGCCGCAAAGGATCAGGCATTCGATCTGCTTGTGGCGCAAGGAGATGTCAATCTCACATTCAGCGGAATCGGCCTCAGCGGTGGCCATCATCCGCTGGTTGTGGAAGGAAGCGGAAATGTTCTTTTCGACAATGGACGGATTTACGACACGATGGACGGTCTTCTGCTGAAGCGTCTGGGTGACAAGCCGTTGCATGTTTCCGTGCAGGCTTCTACGCTTATCACATCCGTGTTGGCGGAGAACCACGGCGCGGATTTTGATGTATTGAGTTGCTGGTTTGAGCTCGGTGCGATGCTGAATCGAAGAGCTGGCGTGCGCAACTATAAGGGAACCACGCAGTTCTGCAATATTCTGGGCGTTCCGGAAATCTTCAGCGAAATGCATGACATCCGTCCGAACTGGCCAGGCGGCCACGACATCTTCTGGGTGGAGAACCACGATGTCTTCCGTTCGTATCATACGCGTTATGGCGGCGAATGGAGTGGCCTGCCTGTCGTGAGCAACTTCGGCAAAGGCAAGGTGCTCATCGAAGGAAATGCGGCGCACTTCGTCAACAAGGAATCCCGCATGTGTCTGATATACAACCATGACGATGAGGCGACGGTGATTGTCCAGCAGGTTGCCAGCATGCATCGGCTGTTTGCGGATGAAATGTTCTGCCGTGGCATTTTGCCGAAGAATCTGTATGTCTGCGGATATCTTGGCGATGGATTGGATAAATAAGACTATATTTTAACGCAGAGTCGCGGAGACGCAGGGGCGCAGAGGCGTTCATGCTGCCATAGTGGTAAGCATATAAAATTGGATGAATTTTGCAGGATGGATTATTCTTTGTATTCAACAAATCAGGTTGGTATTATCTTGTAGTCGTTGTTCCGTGTTTGGGTGGAATATTGCTTCTCCTGGATTTTTGCATGAAGGGAACAATTGGGCCGAATCAATATGGTAGCGATCCATCTACAAGTTAGGCCTTTTCTGCTGAAAGCTGCAATCCATCATTCGACAGAGAGTAACATGATGAAAAAGGTTTTCGCGTAAAAAAATATATAGATCGGGATGCTTTAAACTAAGGGCTTGAGTTTTTTGCTTAAGATTTTCGTAGATATTTCGTTCCGCGTCCTTTGCCGACGGTCATGATTCGTCCGCTTTGGACCATCGCTCCAAGAACAGCTTCTACCGTGCTTGGGGCGACGTCCGGCAGGATGCGGCATATATCCGCCTTGGACAGAGGTGTAAGCGAATTCAGGACGGTCGCTTCAATGCGTCCTTTCTTGGTGACACGGGATGAATTCACAACCGCAAACCGTTTGTCCAATTCAGCGTAGCACGCATAAAGCGTCAGGATGAAATTCAGCATGAACGGCAGATATCGGCAGGCGTTGGTATGCCAGTCTTCTGAAGATTCCTTCAACGCCTGGTAGTATTCCTGCTTATGGTTGCATATCTGATTTTCAAAAGAAATATATTTTACTGCATCGTAACCATTTCTGTAAAGCAGCAGCAATGTCAGAAGACGAGACAGGCGACCGTTTCCGTCTGCAAATGGATGGACGCATAGAAAGTCCAGAATGACGCATGGAATCAGCAGCAGCTTGTTGATGACGGCGTTGTCGCGGGCAATTTGATAGGCAAGCGTTAATTGCTGCATCGCATCTGCCGTTTCGACGGCGGAAACTGGAATGAATCGGACGATTCGTCTGCCGTCGGTCATTTTTTCCGCGATGACGTTGTCTTCTGTCTTGTATGCTCCATTTGCGGCGGGATTCACAAGGCGCATCATCTGGGCATGGAACAGACGGATGTCGTTTTCTCGAAAATCATGGAGTTGCCAATTGGTATGGATTTCATTCAGAACATCTCTGTAACCAGCAATTTCCGCCTCTGTATGATTTAGAGGAAGGCTGTCTCCCTGCACGATTTCACGTATGCGGCTGTCCGTCGTCACAATGCCTTCAATTGCATTTGACGCCTTGACGGATTCGACCTTGGCAATCGTCTCAAGGCTTTGGAAAATCACCTTGTGTTTTTGCTGACGTTCGTCCGCCATCATGCGCAATGCCGCGATGTTCGACGCTAAACTGACCAGTTGGGCTGGCAGAAGCATATCCTGCAGAAAATCATAATTGAAAATATGCATATAATCCTCCTTTCTACATATAATAGAGTCTATTTATATGCAGAAAAAAAATTTGATCTGCATATTTTACAGGATAAAAATGTGCAGATAATATGAGGTGTGTGGAGATATGCCATGCCGTTGGTGCGTCAGTCGCACAGGAGTGTGCTCCTCCTTATTGCCATTTTTGGGGGCTTTATGCTTTGGGCTTAAGATTTTTAGCCGTAACTCCCCAGTATTTACCGCCCACCATTTTTATCTCCGTCCCAGGCTGGCGGTGCCTGAGGATGCTTATCGGAATGCATGCCATCTGATGTTTTTCCTATGCCATATGATTATTAACCATTGGTTAATAAATATAACGGCTATTTAAAAGAATGTAAATGCGCACGGCATAAAAAAATCCACGCTTGAAATGGCGTGGATTGTCACTATTGTAATGGTGTTGGGGACTGGTGGTTATTCACCAATTTGGGGGAATTACGGTTAATCATTAATCATTATTTCCGCATTGGTGGTTTGCGGCGGAAATGGCGGGCAGGCGTTAAATTGCGGATGCGGACCTGCTTTTCGGCGGGGGATTGATCAACGGAGGATTGTTGATAGGCGTAGATATCTTCGGGGGAGCCGCTGTACTGCTCGTCGTCCATATATTCATCGTAGGATGGAGCGTCTCCTGCGGGATCTTCATAGACTGGATTCGGGATGACGGCTGGTGCTGTCGTCGCCGCGACAGCCTCTTCAGGAGCAGGCTGTGACGGTTCATCCTGCAATTGCGGAACCGTCAGGGAACTGCCGGTTTCCGCAGTTTCATCCTGTTGATGTTCCGTTTCTTCGGCTTCCTCCTTTGCTTTTTTCTTACGCAACGCGGTCCGTGCGAAGAGGAGGCTGATTTCAAAAAGGAGCCATGACGGCACGGCCATCGCAATCTGGGAGATGATGTCCGGCGGCGTCATGAGGGCCGAGACGATGAAAATGATCACGATGAAATAGGGGCGTGACTTACGAATCGTATCCAACGAGACAAGGCCGGATAATGCCAAAAAGAAGATGACGATCGGCAGCTGGAACATGACGCCGAAGCCCAGCATGAGCATGACGGCGAGATAGACGACTTCGTCAACGCGGAGTTGCGGCTTGATGTTTTCCGTCTGCATGCCATAGGAGAACCGCATGATTGCCGGAAAAATGAACAGTAATGCGAATGCGATGCCGAAGATGAAAAGGAAGCAGCTGAAGCCGGATACGCGGGAGATGGCGACTCGCTCATGCTTAAACAGCGCAGGTGCAACAAATTTCCAAATTTGATAGGCGATGACCGGCGAGGCGAACAACAGGGCGAAAACGAGCCCCATGGAAAGCTGTGTGAAGAACCAGTCCATTGGAGCCGTGTAGATCAGCTCCGTGTCCGGGGGACAGCCGTATTGCTGCAATCGTTCAATGGCGGGCTTGGCCAGATAGAAGCCAGGCACGTACATGGCCACCGTGACGTAGAGCATGACGAAAATGCGTTTTCGCAGCTCTTCGAGGTGGTCGATTATGGAGAGTTTGGGATCGTCAGCGTCATCCACGTCAAGTCACCGTCAAGCCTGGGGCTGGTTGTTGTCGTTCTGCTGTTGCGGCTGTGCAGGCTGCCGCTGTTGCGGAGGTTGCTGATAGGTCGGCTGCGACGGCGTCTCAGTGTAGCTGGTCAGTTCGTCCTTCGCCTTTTTAAATTCATTGGTTGCCTTTCCGAGAGAGCGTGCGATTTCGGGGAGTCGTTTTGCGCCGAAGAGGAGCAGGATGATGAGAAAAATAATGAGCCATTCGCCCATGCCCATGCCAAACATGTTTGTTCTCCTGTTGTTTTAGTGTGTTTATGTGTGGATAAGTGATTGAATGTCAATTTGTTTTAAAGGATTCCAGATGTGCCGTGTCGTTCCAGACGTTGAGCCGCCATTTGCCGTTTAGCAACGTGAACTTGGTGATTGCCGTGTTGTCCACGGGGCCCGTTGGCGTCGGCAGGCCTGGGAGCTTCAGCTCCGGATCGCAGACGACGGCCATAACGGCCTTGATGAATCCGCCGTGGGAGACGGCGAGCACGGCGTCGTCGTTCGCATGGCGCGCGGCCATGTCGTCGATGAACGATTTGGCGCGTTCGCGCATTTGGTTCCATGATTCGCCGCCGGGCGGGGCGAATGATGGATCGTATGATTCGTATCGGCTGATCAGTTCTGGAAATTCCTTTTTGATTTCCATGTAGTTGAGGCCTTGCCACCGGCCGAATGCTCGTTCGCGCAACCGTTTGTCCAAAATGAAATCGTCAATTGGATGGATTGTTCCAGCTGTATCCATCGCACGGTCCAGATCGCTGGTATAAAAGGCGTTGAAAGCCGTATGTTCCAGGCGTTTGGCGAGCAGACGGGCCTGATGTTTGCCAAGGTCCGTCAACTGGGAGTTTGATTGGCCTTGGATTCGTCTGATGATGTTGTAGTCCGTCTGTCCGTGTCTGACGATGGTGAGTATCATAATGGAAAGATAATGCGGGAAAATGGAATATCAAGCGGGAAGGTGAAAAGCATGACGGAAGGGAGGGGGGCGGCATCATGGCTTTTCGGCGAGTGGTGTCAGAAAATCCAGAGCTCGTTGCGCGGGCCACCAGAGCTTGTCGCGTCCTGGCGTGATGAAACCGCAATGGCCGCCTGAATCCGGAATCTCCAGAAACAGCTTGTCGCTCTTCTTTGCGAATTCGACGGGATAGCAGTCTCCGCCAAGGAAGGGGTCGTTTTTCGGGTTGACCATGAGGAGGGGGAGCTTTAGCTTTTCGAGATAACGGCTGGCGGAGGCCGTCGTGTAGTAGTCGTCTGCGTCCTTGAAACCGACGAGCGGCGCCGTGAATCGGTTGTCATAGTCATGGAAGGTCTTGATTCCATCGATGTTCGACAAATCGACTTTGTCCGGAAACTGTTCATGCTTGGCGCGTGCCAAGGCAATCAGTTTTTTCAAGAAATGCTTGGTATAGATTCTGTTGAAGGGGTTGTCGAGAGAAATCGTGCATCCGTGCAAATCTATTGCGGCGCAGAATACGGCGCCGCCGATGACCTGCGGCGGCACACGCTCCGCTTCACGGCTCAGATAGAGGGTGGCGATATTGCCGCCCATGCTGTAGCCGGAGAGGGCGATTTTGCGATAATGTCCTTTGTCGATGGCGTGGTTGACGAGCCAACCGAGTTCGTCCGTTGAGTTGTTCGTCGTGAATTTCAACTGCTTGTTCTGCTCTTTGGAGGTGCCGCGGTAGTTCCATGCCATGCAGTCCCAACCATTTGCGTTAAAAGCCTTTACGAGCGAGAGGACATAATGGCGGTGGGTATGGCCGCAGAGGCCGTGATTGATGATGAGGAGTCTGTCCGAGCCGACTTTGGACCAGTCTAGCTGGATGACGTCGTCATCGGGTGTGTTGAAGGGTTCGCGTTCGTAAGCTATGTCGTCTTCATGGCGCATATAGCTTGGGAGGATCGTCTGGATATGCGCGTTGCCGAGCAGGAACGGCGCATGGTAGGATGACTTTTCTATGAGAGGCATGGGAACAATGGGAGGCGAGCGGACTTATTTTTTCAAAAGGACGGTTGACATGGCGGCGTGGAGGAGCGTCTGGTTGAGCTCTCTGAGCCGCTGGTACTGTTCTTTTGAAATGACATCCGGCTTGAGATTGACGTGGTAGCTGAATTTGAGTGATTTGTCCGGATTGACGGACATTCTGAAGACCATTCCGCCCTTGCCTGAAGGCTGTGTCCAGTTGACGTCCTTCGGCGTGAGCACGACATTGCGGTATGACGGCGGGAGGATGACGTTGATGCTGAAATGCTTTTCCGTGTAACCGCTCCAGAAGAGCGGATTCTTCCGTTCGTCCGTCGTGGTGCCGAGCGTGCCACTGAAGGATTCGCAGGGGAGGTTGAAATAGTAGTAGTCGTTGTCGATGACGGCGAAATCCTTGATCTTGCAAGTGAAGGTACGTTTGCCAGGATAGATGTCGAAATCGGTCACGAAATCTCCTTCAAGCGTAGCGGACTGGGAGATATCCGCGACAGTCTCCTGGATATGGCGGCGACGGTCTTCGGGGGTGATTTCCGTATAGAATTTCTTGACGCTAGTGAAGGGTTCCGCGTGGAATTCAGCGGTTTGGGTGTAGATGGCGGAGCCGTCGTCCTGCAATTGGATGGTGATGTCCGTTCTGGATTTGTTTGCGAACTGCGTATCTGGCGTGATGATGAACGGGCGGCCGTCCATCTGCATGGCGTGGAACTTGTCGAAGGACGTGGTTCCGAGTTCGGCATACTGGTTTTGGTCATTGAGCCAGATAGTCTTGTCGTCGATTTTCAATCTAAGCAGTAGGACGGAGAAGAGCCTGGGCGTGGGATGGTCGATGGCGTTTTGGAAAATCTGCGGATGGAGAGGGCCGCCTGCGAGGATGAATTCGGCATTGAAGCCGAGTTCCTTGAGGAGTGCGCTGAGGAGGATGGCCTTATCCGCATCATGGCCGTAACCCTGTGTGATGGTGACATCTGGGGTGGAGAGGCAGTCGAGCGGGAGGTTGAGGAAATTTGGGCCGGCGGTCCTGATGGACTGTGCGACATAGTCGCGTGCGCCTTTCACGAGGTTGTCAGGCGATTTTGTGCGGATTTGATCCGCGACTTTTTTGAGCACAGGGCTGGTGACGGTCTTGGCGGCGAGTGCCTTGGAGATTTTGTCCATGTAGGGGACCCAACTGCCGGTCGATGTCTGAATGGAGGGGAGGTAGGCGCGGGCTGGGGGGAGGCCGCTTTCCTTGGCGATCATCTCCTGGTTGACGGCTGTCCAAGTCCAGATTGTGCTGTCGTTTTCCTTCTTGACGCTTTCCGTGATATTGTTGTTGTGCGCGTCTTTGTCAGACGCGAGGAAGCCGTTTTGGTAAACGGCGGTCTGCAGGTTGATGTGGTTTGGCGCGGAGATGGTGACCTGCCGTTTGGCGATGGGGTTGCTCCCGCGGAAACTCGTGCTGAAGGAGAAGAAGGGCTGATTCTTATAAGTTGTTGTTATCTGGTATTCAATGGTGCTTCCGATTTCCACTGCGGGCAGTGAGGCGACGAGTGTCTTGCCGGCGGGATAGCGTGGAGCGGAGGCGACCCAACTTTCATCCATGGTGTTTTTTTCCTGTTCGGAGATTTCCTTTACGACGGGCTTCTGGTCTTTTTCCTTTGCGGGTGTCGTGACACGTGCGTAATTGAGTTCGACGGTTTCCCACACGGGATTGTAGGAGATTTTCAGCTCCGCATTGCTTTTCTTGCCGTTGTAGGTAAGAATCTTCTTGGTGACGGTTTCCGTCAGGGTCCAGTTGTGTTCGTCTGAAAGTTTGATATTAATGTCATGGTTAATGAACTCGATGTCGGCTTCGTCTGAATGGCTGGCGGTGGTTGTCTGCGTGGCGCAGTTGAAAATGGCCATTTTGCGGTCGTTGACTTCGATGGCCTTCAGGTAGCCTTTCAATTGGGTGTACTGTTCGGGGGTGAACTGGACGGCGTCGATGGCGAAGAACTTGTCCAGCTTGAGGATTCTGTCCTGCGGATTGAAGGTGAGTTTCTTGGTCCAGAAGAAGGGGGCCTGGTTGATGTCATTAAAGGATGGCAGCGCGGCGGGGAGGCCCCATTCGGGGGCGACTTTGATGGAGAAATGCTCTTCGACGCCGCAGGCTATGTTGGTTTTCAAGGGGTACTTGCGCTTTTCAAGACCCGTGGCGCTGAGGATGAAATTGATGATGCCGACGGAGTAGCCGAACTGCGGGATTTCGAGCATGGCGTTGTCGCCGCTGTGGACAAAAAGGTTGGCGGGCGTGTTGATAGTGAGCGTGGCCTGGAGGGGCTGTTCGGTGTCCATCATGTCCTTCGGGGAGATTTCAAACGTCTTGAGAACGGCGCCTGGAGCGACATATTTGACGATGCGTTCGAAGAACTGGCGCTGCTGCTGGGGGGTGTAGGTGGAGAAGGCACCGCGGTATGAATTGTCGTTGATGCCGTCAAAGGAGATTTTCGCGGTGGCTTCGAAGGAGCCGTCGCGTTTGATTTCGCCTGTGGCATCGATGACGAGCATATTGTCCTTTGCGGGGGAGAAGGGGGTCGTGCGGAGCGTGTCGCCTTCGGGGCGGGCCACAAGGTAGCTCATGTTGTTCAGATAGGCAGGGAAGAGCTGCTTGGTGTTTTCGTCCGTCGAATCCATGAGAAGATAGGAGCCGTCGTCGTTGAGGATGGCTGTAACGGCATGATTGAAATAGGGTTGCGGGACTTCTGGGTCTTTCAGCGGCCCGGCGTTGATGAGCACGGGGAATGCCTGGAAGCCGGCGACGCGGAGCATGGAGACGAGCAGGGCGGCTTTGTCGCGGCAGACGCCGTGGCGATTTTCAAACGTCAATGTGACGTCATGGGGCTCGTAGCCGGGGGCGTCTTTTTCAATGGTGATGCCCATGTAGCGGATTTCCTGCGAGACGAAGCGGAAAATGGCGCGGAGCTTTTCGTCCTGCGTTTTTGCATCTTTCGTCAATTCAGCGACTTTTGCCTCCATGGCGGGGGAAGCCTTCAGATGGGGCAGGCAGAGGTTCCAATACCATTTCGAGACATCGTTCCATGTGGGGATGGTGGAAAGCAGAAGGCGTTGGACGACCGTGTACATGGCGGGCATTCTCGGCTCGGGGAAGGCTTGCGGGACGTTGGTGGCCGTCCATTTGTGGCTGATATGGTCGCCAAGGTCCTTTTCCGTGTAGGCGACGGTCTTTTCGACGCGGTCTTTAATGATGCGATGTTTCAGCGGAAGGGATTTAGGGGCGACGACTTCGATGACATAGCGGATGACGGGCTGCGTGGATTCGAAGGTATGGTAGTCGCTGAACGTGTTGGGAACGCGTGGCTTAATGGTTTCATGCCTGGTGACGAAGCGGAGAGTGTCTCCGACTTCCAAGTCGGGGATGGTCGTTGTAATGACTTTTTGATTGGGATCATAGATATTGGAGGACATCTGTGAACGATCGACCATTACCTTTGTCTGCTTTTCGATATCAACTTTGACGACACGACCATCAGGCTTATAGATTTCCGCGAGAAGGACTTCTGCCTTTCCATAGCTTTCATTGAAATGGAGGGTGATGGTGCGGTTGCTGTTCTTGCCGGGCTCCGTGAGGATTTTGAACGCCTGGTCGTCGAATGTGACGGATTTGCCGTTTTCCTGGTAGGTGGTATGGAGATAGTCATCGACAAGCACGTCGTCCGCGTCAGGATATTTTTCGCGTGTGATGTCTTTTACGGTTTCGAGAAGGGCCTTGATGTCGAGTGAAACGGGGATGTCCTCCGCATACGGGACGGTGATGAAGGCAAAGAAGAAAAGGAGAGATATGAAGGAGATTTTACGCATGGTTGCCTGTTATCGTTTTGTATTGTGAACAGTTTCAGATGGTTGTGATGTTTATCTTGTTTTGGCCTGTGCCGCTTTCAGCTTGTTTACCGCATCAAGATATTTTTTTGCGTTGGCGCGGGCGTTGGCGAAAAGGACTTCCCTTTCCGTTTTCATGTTTGCGATTTCCGCCTTGAGGTTTGCGATTTCCTGTTGGAGTTTTTTGAGTTCCTCAGGATTGACGGCATTCGAAGCCAACTGCCTTGAGACAGTCAGTTGATTCTGAAGTTCCGTGATGGTCTTGGCACTGGCTTCAAGTTGCCGCTGGAGTGTTTCGTTTCTTGTAGCGACATCCAGCAGTTTTTTGCTGGCCTTGTCCGTTTTCTCCTTTTCCTGTTTGAGTTCCGCGGAGAGGAGACCCTTTTCCGTCTTGCTTGCTTCCAACTCCTTCTGGCATTTGTCAAGCTCCTCTGCCTTAAGCTTTTCCTGTTCTTGGAGGGATTGAATCTGCTGTGTCATTTCCTCCGATTTCTTGTTGCCTGTTAAAGAGCTTGAAATGAGGACGATGGCGAGGATGACTGCCGCGAAGCAGAATATGGTGGCTTGAAGGCTTTTGAACATTATTGTTTTCTCCGTGTGTTGATGCGGTGGTTGATTTTTACTTATAACTATAAATTAATAAATATGGCACAAATTTGCAAAAGTTCCAAGAATCCCATGAAAAAAGCATCACAATTTCTCACTAAAATAAGTTTAAAAGTCATGGAAGAGTTCCATTGAACGATTATATTATATAGTGACAATATGGTATTTATGTTGATAAAAGTGTGTTGCGTAGTTTGGCAGCAATGTTGTTGAAACAATATCCAAGGTTTTGAAAATGAGAAAGATATTCGATGTCCATACGCATGTCTGGCCCGACAAGATCGCCAGCGCGGTATTGGTTCATTTGCAGGAGAAGTCCGCCCATCTGCCCGTTTATACGGACGGGACATACGGCGGGCTGAAGGCGAAGGCTGAGGCGGCTGGCTATACGGGCTGGATGAACCTGCCCGTCGTGACACATCCAGGCCAGGCCCATTCGCTGAACGAGAAGGTGGCGGCGCGGAACCATTGGCCAACGTTGTCGATGGGCGGCGTGCATCCGAACGACGACGATGTCATCGGCGAGCTGCATCATGTTGTGGATTTGGGGCTTTATGGATTGAAATTGCATCCCGAGTACCAAGAATTCAATCCGCTGGAAGAACGCATGGAGAAAATATGGTCGTTCTGCGAAGAACAGAAACTTCCCGTGCTGATTCACGCTGGAAACGACGTCGGCTTCCAGCCGCCGTATCATTCACATCCATCGGACTTTGCAGAAGTCGCCCGCCGTCATCCAGGCTTGATATTGATTTGCGCACATTTAGGCGGCTGGCTGAATTGGGGCGAGATGGAGCGCGATCTGGCGGGGCGGCCAGTATATATCGACACGTCGTTCAGCGCGATGTACATGAAAGACGAGCCAGGCAAATTTGAACGGCTCATACGGTTGCATGGCGTTGACCGCGTTGTGTTTGGGACGGATTCGCCATGGCAGGCCCTAACATCCGGCATCGCGGATATTGACAGTCTGACACTCAGTGAGGAAGACAAAAACAAGATATTCTGGGAAAACGCAAACAAAATATTTGGGCTTTCCAAATTAATTGAGAATTAAGAAAATAAATGCTGCGCCTTTCTACTGGGGTGAGGACGTGAGACGTGAGATGGGAGATGGGAGACGATTAGACGATTAGACGATTAGACGATTAGACGATTAGACGATTAGACGATTAGACAGCTGCGCCTTTCTACTGGGGTGAGGACGTGAGACGTGAGACGTGAGACGTGAGATGGGAGACGATTAGACGATTAGACGATTAGACAGCTGCGCCTTATAAATACTTTGGAAATTACCTTTTTAATTTTTCATTTTATAATTTTTAATTCTTAATTAATTTAAGAGTTGGTAGGTTTCGTTTCGTTCGTTCTGCGTTGACGAATTGCCAGAGGGCGGGCAGTTTGGCAAGATTCTTTACAAGCTGCGATGTCGTTGTGCCAAGAATGGCAATGGCTTCCGACAATTTGTAGTCGGTCGCGAAAAGTGCGTCCAAAGCAACGGCCGCCCATAGCGGAAAACTGTCCGACGATGGCCCGGGCACGGGCTGCTTCCATGCTGTTGGTTCGCAGCGTAGATGAAGGGCGAATTCGAGACGGAGTTTCTGCAAGGCATGATGGCGGTTGATGTGCTGTGAACGCTCCACGTCGTCGAAGGCAAAAAGTCCTGTTGCAACGTGGGTTACGCGAACGGCAGATTCCGTCTTGTTGCGCTTTTGGCCGCCTGGGCCCGTGCCGCGCATCGTGTCGCAACGGCATTCGGCAAGAAGTTGCTGTTCCGACAGGGCAAGAAGTCGCGCCCTGTCGGGATGATATTGATTTTGATTCACTTCGGACATATTGTGGAAATGCTTGAATCAGACGAGATTCTGGGCGATGCGGACGGTGTCCATGGCATCTTTTGCATAATAGGCGCCAATGGATTTTGCGTAGTCCTCCGTGACGACCGCGCCGCCGACGATGAATTTCAAGTCGTTGAGACCACGCCCTCTGGCGGTGTCGATGACGGTCTTCATCTCCGTCATGGTGGTCGTCATCAGGGCGGAGAGGCCGACGATTTTGGCGTTGTGGGCGATTGCCGCGTCGAGAATCACATCAGCAGGGACGTCTCGTCCGAGGTCGATGACGTTAAAGTTGTAATTTCTTAGCATGACGGCGACAATGTTCTTTCCAATGTCGTGGACGTCGCCCTTCACGGTCGCGAGCACGAACGGGACGGGCGGTGTATTGGAGGCGTCCGTCTGGGCGGCTTCCAGAAGCGGCTCCAACGTGGCCATGGCGTTGCGCATGGCCTTGGCGGCTCCTAGAAGCTGCGGGAGGAAAAATACCTTCTTTTCGTATTTTTCACCGACGACGGAGATGGCGGGTATCAGGATTCCGTTGACGATTTCCTGCGGGGGGACTCCTTCCTTCAGGCATTTTTTCAATGCGTTGGCGGCGGCGGAATCGTTGCCGTTGATGACGGCGTTTCTCAGCATATCCCTGGGCGTGGCGGCGCTCATGGAAGGGGTGGCTGCGGCGGTTGCCGAGGTGGCCGCCGCAGCCGTCTTAGGGTGGTTTGGCTCCGTTCCTGCGAAGGAATCAATGAAACATCGGGCCTGTTCGTCCTTTGATTTGAGGACGTTACCCGCCTTGACGGTCTCGATGATGTCGGCGAGCATGGGATTGGCGATGGCGCAGTTCAAGCCGGAGCCGATGGCCATGGCGAGAAATGCGCGGTTGATCAAATCGCGGCGGGGCAGTCCGAACGATACGTTGGAAAGGCCGCAGATGGTGTTGAGATGGCGGGACGACGCCCAGCGGATCATCGACAGCGTGTCCATGGCGGCCTGCGGAGTGGAGGAGACCGTCATGACGAGGCCATCGACCACAAAGTCCTGCGGTTCATAGCCGTATTCGGTGGCCTTTTCCATGATTCGCGTGGCGGCGGCGGCGCGTTTTTCGACTGTTTCAGGGATGCCGTTGTCATCGAGCGGGAGGACGACGAGCATGGCGCCATATTTGGCGACGAGCGGGAGTACGATGTCCAGCCGATCCTTTTCGGCGGAGATGGAATTGAAAAGCACGCGGCCTGGATAAAGCCGCAGGGCGGCTTCGGCGACTTCCGGTTTGGTGGTGTCGATGCAAAGCGACGTGTGGGTTTCCATAAGCAGTTGGGCGATGATCTCCTTCATCGTCTTGACTTCGTCAATGCCTGGTACGCCGACATTTACGTCCAAAAGTTCGGCTCCTGCCTCGACCTGTTCGTCCGCAAATTGGAGGACGAGATCGAACTTGCCGTCTCGCAGCTCCGCCTGGAGGGCCTTCTTGCCTGTTGGGTTGATGCGTTCGCCAACGATGGCGAAGGGCTGTTCGGGCGTGATGACACGGAACTTACGCGGCGAACTGACACACGAGAGCTTCGATTCGCCGAATGGCGGTGGCGGTAGTTGCGCGATGAGTTTGGATGCGGCTTCGATGTGGGCGGGTGTGGTGCCACAGCAGCCGCCGACGATGGAGGATCCAGCGTCGATGAGCGTTTTCAACTGCGGCGCAAAGTCTTCTGGCGTAAGGTCGAAGACCGTCTCGACTCCTTCCAGCTTGGGCATTCCCGCATTCGGTTTGGCGACGAGCGGGAC
Organism: Victivallales bacterium; assembly: GCA_017964325.1. The sequence goes on from JAGCSE010000115.1 coordinate 20,549, forward strand.
GCGGGCGTATGGCTTGATGGCGCGGATGATTTCGGCCATGTGTTCGGGGCCTGTGGAGCAGTTGCAGCCGAAGGCGGTTGCGCCGAGAGCTTGGAGGGTGATGAGCGCGGAGATTGGCGAGTTGCCTGTGAGCGTGCGACCGTTTTTCTCGAAAGTCATGGTGACGATGACGGGAATGTCGGCGTCCAGTTCGCGGACGGCGATCAAGGCGGCGCGGGCCTCCTGGATGTCCATCATCGTCTCGATTGCGAAGCCATCGACTCCGCCTTCGAGGAGGCCACGGGCCTGTTCCTTATAGACATCGACTGCTTCATCGAAGGGGAGGGCGTCTTCGTCAAACGGCTCGATGAAACGGCCCGTGGGGGAGAGGTCACCGAAAACGCGGGCGGTGGTCATGGCGGCTTTGGAGATTTCCGCCAGTTTTCTGTTCATGGCGACTGTTTCGGCTTCAAGACCGTAGTTGCTGAGCTTCAGGCGGTTGGCTCCGAACGTGCAGGCATAGACGATATCCGAACCCGCCTGTTCGTAATTCTTCTGGATGGTGGCGATGGAGTCGGGGTGTTCGATAACCCACGCTTCGGGGCAGACACCGTGGGGCATTCCGAGCTTGGCAAGCTCAGTGCCTGTCGCCCCGTCCAGAAAGACGATTTTTGATTTGATGAGGTTTAGGAAATCTTGTTTTTTCATGGTTGGAACGTGTTATGTTGGTTCGACTTATAGGAGCATAGAGGCCGTCTCGGCGAGCTCTGAACGTTCGCCTTTCATCAAGGTGAGATGAGCGGAGAGGGGGGAGGATTGGAATTTATCGACCAATTGCGTGAGACCGTTGGAAAGCCGATCGACATACGGGTTGTCAATCTGCGCGGGGTCGCCCGTGAGAATGACCTTACTGCCGTTTCCGACGCGGGTTATGGCGGTTTTCACTTCCAGCGGCGTGAGGTTCTGCGCTTCGTCGATGATGATGAATTGGTTGGGGATGCTTCGGCCGCGGATGTAGGTCAACGGCTCGATGGAGATTTCGGGGCAGGTCAACACGTCGTTCGGGAGCGTGCGGGATGGCATGCGGCGGTCTTGCGCACGGATGAATTCCAATGCGTCATAGACGGGCTGCATCCATGGCTTCATCTTTTCGGAGAGGTCGCCTGGCAGGTAGCCCATGTCTCGGCTGACGGGCATGGTCGGGCGGAAGACGAGCAGCTTCTGGTAGCGGTTTTCGCCGAAGACCTGCTGGAGGCCTGCGGCGATGGCGAGAAGCGTCTTGCCGGTGCCCGCCTTGCCTGCAAGCGTGACGAGCTTGATGGAGTCGTCAAGCAGTGCGTCGAATGAAAAGACCTGTTCGAGGTTGAGGGGACGGATTCCGCAGCAGACCGTGCTGGTTGTGTCCAGTGGCCATAACTCATTTGTTTTAGCATAGAAACGTGCGCAAGCAGCGTTTTTCGGATTGTCTTTTTCGCGTGCGAAGACATATTCGTTGGGCTGAAACTTGAGTTTGGCGGCAGGCAGGGCGTTGCCGTTCTTGAGAGCGATGATTGCAGAAGCATCGAAATCCTTGATATGCCAGCCTTTAAGCGTATCTGTATCTCGCACGGGGCCTTGTGTGTAGTCTTTGGCGACGAGGCCGAGAGCATCCGCCTTGAGGCGTAGGTTGACGTTTTTTGTAATGATGGTGGGTGCGATGTTGTCGGGATGCTCCTGCATGAGGCGGGCGGCGAGGCGGAGGATGGCGTCTGACGCATCGCGGTCATGACGCATTTCCGGCGAATCGTCTCCGATGATTTTCAGCGTGGCTCCGTTCTGGAGGGCGACTCCGTTTTTGAGGGAGCCAGTCGCGCGGAGACTGTCGATTTCGACAGCCAGTTGGCGGGCGTTGCGGCCTGTTTCCGTGTTATCGTGCTTGAAACGGTCAATTTCTTCGACAACCGCAAGGGGGATAAGGATTTCCGTATTTGGGAAATGGTAAATCGCCTGTGGGTCGAACAGAAGAACGTTGGTGTCAAGGATGAGCATGAAGGAGGAAGGGGGGCGTTTGATGGTAAAAAATTAGCGGGAGTTCTTTTATTTATTTGGAAAATGGATTAGATTACCTATAAAGTAATGTCGAAAACGGGAATTGCTAGAAAACGCAGGATGGAAACATCGATGAATGGATTTGGAAGTTTTTTGTTCAAGTGCTGTGACAAGGAGATTGTCTGCGATGGGCAGGCGAAAATCATGGGCATTCTGAACACGACACCGGATTCGTTTTCGGACGGCGGGCGGTATGAAACCGTTGATGCGGCGGTGGAGCAAGGCTTGCGGATGGCTGCGGAAGGCGCTGATATTCTGGATGTTGGGGGCGAATCGACACGGCCAGGCCACACGCCCGTGGACGCTGAGGAGGAGATTCGCCGTGTCGTGCCCGTCATCGAAGAACTGGGCCGCCATACCGATGTGCCGATCAGCATTGATACGAGCAAGGGGGCGGTCGCTGTCGCTGCAGTCAAGGCGGGTGCTGTGATAGTGAACGATGTCTGCGGATTCGAGCGAGATTTCTCGGTGATGACGGATTTGCTGCGGAAGACAGGAGCGGGCGCTGTGCTGATGCACTGGCGGGACGGATTGCCGTCGGATGCGGATGACGCGGCGCATGAAATCGGTCGCTATCTAATTGAACGGATTCATCTTGCGGAAGAAGCCAGCAGATTGGACGCGACGCATTTCATGACGGATCCAGGCATCGGTTTTGCGAAAACGCATGAACAGAACTTGAGCATCATCCGTCATACGGGATACTACCGATCACTTGGATATCCCGTGCTGTTGGGGCCGTCACGCAAGTCGTTTATAGGACGAATCTTGGATGAACCAGAGCCGATGAACCGCCGTTGGGGGACGGCGGGTGCGGTTGCTGTCGGCGCATGGCTTGGCGCGGATGTCATCCGCGTCCATGACGTGGCGGAAATGCGGGATGTGGCGAGAGTCGTGGACGCGATAAAAGCTGAAAGCTAAAATCTTGAAGCAAAAACAGGGATGGAGATGTAAATGTCTGAGTATTAGGAGAATGGATACAACCTCATGAGTATGTTTGTAGTTATATTAAAAGCGACTGTAGAGATTCTGGTCCTGGCCAGTTTCTTCTATATGATCTTGCGTGTGCTGCGTGGAAGTCGCGGCATGCGGATGCTTGTGACGATCATCGGCATACTCATATTTTTGCAATTCAGCGCACGATATCTTGGATTGCAGACACTTGGATGGTTGTGTACGCAGATATTCTTCTATCTTCCGTTTTTCCTTGCTGTTGTGTTCCAAGCGGAAATCCGTCGAGTGCTCGTGATGATGAATGTTTCGAAACTACGGTACATCAAGACACAGGAGAATATCGACGGCGGGAGGGATCAGAAACTGACATTGATTCTCATGCCGATTCTCACACACCTTTCCAAGAGCCATACGGGGGCGTTGATTGCCGTCGAACAGGAGGTTGGATTGCAGGGCATCTGTGAAACGGGCAAGTTTCTCAATGCGCCGTTGGACAAGGATAACTCGTTGCTGGAGACAATCTTCTATGAAGGGACACCGTTGCATGACGGGGGCGTCGTCATCCGCGGGGAGACGATTGTGGCGGCGAGCTGCGTGTTTCCGCTGTGCGACACGGACGATGAAAAGAAAGACCCACGCTGGGGGATGCGCCATCAGGCGGCTCTGGGATTGAGCGAACAGAGCGACGCCGTCGTATTGGTTGTTTCGGAAGAGACGGGAAGGATCAGTTTGGCGTATAACGGCAAGATGACCGAAATCGGCAGTAACGAGGAACTTATGCGGAAATCGTTGAACCAGAATCTGCATGTCGTGACGGCGGAGGAAAATTATCCCATGCTGATGGAAATGTATCATTTCTTTGCAAACATGGGGCAGCAGATACGTCGAAATTTAGGATTGATGAAGAAGCACAAAAGTGAGCAGGGCTAACGGAATGATAAGCGACAGTTTCAGACGAACAAAACGGCGGTTCATGTCCGACATCTGGCGGCGCATCGGTGCGCTTGCATTGGCCATCTATGTGTGGTATTACATTAACGAGCGTGTGACCGATTACCAGATGGTGACTGGCGTGCCAATTCATGCCTCGTATGATCAAAGCAAGATGCAGATCATTGGCGCGACTGATTTTGTTCGTGATTTTGTCGTACAATATAAGGGAAAAGACAAAGATGCCAGTTGGATGCTGGCATCGTCATACGAGTTTCAGGTGAACATGCCTGAAACGGTGAAGGGGACTGCAACGCTGGAATTTGGCAAGGAGCAATTGGAGGTCGTCAAGAAGCCTACCGGCGTGACGCTGAAGGAAATGCAGCCATCAAAAATCCGCGTGACAGCGGATGAAATCGTCGAGACATGGCTTGAAATCGCGCATCTTCCGAGCAAAGTGAAGCCGAATGGTGATTTAATACGTTTTTTGAATCCACAGCCTGCACGTGTGAAAGTGCGTGGTCCGTCGCGAATTGTGAACAATTTGCAGGCGTTGCCGTTGAAAGAGCCTGATATGAGCATGCCGTTCGGCTCCACGGTTCGTTTGCAAATAGACAATCCGGACCGTATGTCCCTGACCATCACTCCGTCGGAGGTAATGGTGAATGTGGAGAAGCAAGTTACTGAGGAACAGGATTTTGAGAAGATTGTACCATTTCTGCTGCTGCCGCCAAACACGGATTTGATGCAGGGGACGGCGGCTTTGCCGTCCGTGACGGTTCGGCTGCACGGTTCTGTGACGGATATTATGGAACTGAAAGCCGGCACTGTTCCTTTCCGCGTGTTTTTGGATTTGTCCGATGTCAACGACGTGGGGCCTTGGTCTCGGAAGGTGCTTGTTGCAGGGCTTCCCAATGGCGTGGATGTCGTGAAAATTGAGCCGGACACGATTCATGACATCTTATTGAAACGCCGTGAAGTTGTTCCACAAAAGCCTGTTGCGGAAGGCGATGCGGATACGTCCGAGTCGGGGAGGAACGCTGAAACGGACAAGAAGGAGGATATGCAAAAGAAAGTTGAGGCCGAGAAGAAAATCGAGGCGGAGAAGAAAGTCGAGGCGGAGAAGAAAGTCGAGGCGGAGAAGAAAGTCGAGGCGGAGAAGAAAGCGGAGATGCCTGCCGCCGAACCGAATAAATTGCCTGAATAGCCGCTGGACGGATTGAAATATGCAACCTGAATACAGGTTGGAAGCAAAAATTGAAAGAAGAGGAATTGTTGGAAACTATTGGAGGCGCAGGACGGATTTTTTGGGTGATTCTATTTGCAAATTCAGAAAAGCGGTGTAATTTAAAGATGTTTTCCATTTCGGGAAAGATGCCAGCATAGCTCAGCGGTAGAGCAGCGCATTCGTAATGCGCAGGTCAAGGGTTCAAATCCCTTCGCTGGCTCCATATAAAGAGGCCGTTGCTTTTGCAACGGCCTCTTTTTTTGTGTTTTCGATAGGAGAGGTGTGAGACAATAGCTGTCTATTGAAGGCAGAGGATGATGGTTTCGATGGCAAGAGCCGTTTGACGGATGGTGGCTTCAGGGGAGTCGTCGGGCTGATGCCATGCGCCGTCGCCTTTCTGTCGTGCCAGAAGGGCGGAGAGAATGTCGTGCTGCCAGTTGTCTTGTACAGAAGCGGCGGCAGTGTCGTATGCGAAAAAGGCGCGTGCGCTCCAGTAAAGTTGTTCAATGGGAGCGGTTTGCCAATCTGCGAGACGAACCTCTTGCCGCAAGGCCGAAAATGACTCCACGCTGTCTGTCGCTGTCGCGAGTTTTGCAGCTAGTTTTTGATAAGGCGCAAGACCTTGATAAAAAGAATCTTGAAATTTTGGAAGCGATTGCATCCGTCCTGCGATGGCGTATGAATCCAATAGCCAAATACGGGCGGCGGGTGGGCAGTCCATGACGGACGGTGGCTGGAAGTCGCCTTGTTTTGCGCAGATAAGGGCGCGGATGTCAATGGCTCGCCGCCAGTCGTCCAAAGGCCTGAGATTTTGTTTCAAGAAGGCCAAAGCCAATGGAACGACGGCGGGCGGCTCTGTGGCTTTTGCGTTCAGCAAGGCGCAGGCTGCAAGGGAGGTGGCTGCAGGGTCATGATGCCATGAACCATCTGGAAATTGTTCATGGACAAGATATTGCGTTGCACGGAAGACGGACATGGCACCTTCGAGCTGCAAAGAGGCTCCGACGGAGTCGGCATGAACCGCCATGCAGCTCAAAAGCAGAAAAAACAGAAAAGTTTCGTGCAAACGATGCAACATCAAGGATATAATGAATTATTTTTTGATTTTGCCAGCCCATTCGATGAGTTTGGTTAGGAGGTCGTTGTCGGTGGCGTTCAAATCGGTGTCCTTATCTCCTTTTGTGATGCCGATACCGAGTCCGCAAGCGACGTAACGACCTCGCCCGACGTTACCTACGATGATGACGGGATTGTCTTTTTCATCGACGGCGACGACGGTTCCGTTTTTGGCGGCCTTCATTGTGGTGAAATCCACAAAAGTCGTTTCTGACGGACCTTGTGGAATGGCTCTTGCGAGAACATGGTTGCCTTTCGCCTTCCAGATGTTTCCTTGGACAGGATCTTTCGTGACATCGCCCACGATGGTGGGGGCGAGATTGAAATAACCGCGCATGCCGACGAGGGCGTGAGTCGTGATGACCGCGCCGCCTTGATCCATGAATTTCTGGAAATGTTTGGCGTTTTCATCTGATTTGAAAAGGCTGCTGTTCTGCCGCGGTTGCGGGAGGATGATGACTTGGCAGGGCTTCAACGATTTGGGTTCGAGATTGTAAAGCGGTGCTACATCGTACAATCCGCTGTTCTGCAAGAACTTGAGGATAGGCTCCGCGCCATACGCGTGGTCCTGCCAGACGGCGACGCGCAATTTGCCGTTGTTGGTGAATTGCGGTGGTTCGGCCATCAGTTTGCGCAATTTTGTTTCTTCTTCGCTGAGGACGGTGAACGTCTGGCAGCGTGTGAGGATGCCTTTTTCATCGGTGATTTCGAGGCGATATTTGCCAGGCAGTTCAGGCGTGAATTTGCAGATGATGCTTTTCCTGACGCGTTTGTATTGGATTTTCGGCTGTTCCGCCAGAAGATATCCGTCTTTCAGGAGGCGGGGGCGCAAGTTCTTGGGAAGATTTGTCTTAGGTGGGAATTGCGCCGTGATGTGGATTTGCTCGCCGATTGGGAAGATGTCTTTTGTCTTGAATTGCTTGCTTGCTGCAAATGAATATCTTGCATAGACGGAATGATGCGGGAGAAGTTCTCCTGCTGGTTCGCGTGTGACGCTTTCCTTCAGAAGCGGGAGGAAGCGTGTCGCGAAGCGGGAGTCATGTTGGAAGCAAATGAAACCATCTGCACCAAAACGTCTTACGGCGTCGATTTGCTCTGCTGTCTTGGCGGGATTGGAATGTTCATACGTGCCGATGCCTGCATAAAGCGGCATTCTGGCGGCAGTTGCGGCGGTTTGGGATTTCACGAGGCGTTCGATGAACGCTGTGTCTTCCTTCGTGTAATCCATGGGGCAGACGAAATCAAGCCAGCCGTTTTTGATCCACGTGATGGCGGATTGTGCGATGGATTCAGGGGAGGATTCCCAGTTGGTATAGACGGCGGCGGAAATCTTGATGTCGGGGCGGATGGCCTTGGCTTGCTTATGGACGGCTTCCACGAGGCGGTTGATGTTGCCGCGGCGCCATTCGTTGAATTTTGAACGGAGCTTACCGCCTGGTTGGCAGGATTTTGGCCAGTCTTCGACCTTCTTGCCGAGGAACTTTTCGAATGCGTCGCGAGCTGAGTCTGAAAAGTCTCCTGCGGAGCTTGGATCAGGATAGCGGATGTAGTCGAAATGGATGCCATCGACGGGATATTTGCGGACGATTTCCAAAAACGCATCTATTTCCATCTGAAGATTTTCCTGAATGTGCGGCGCGAGGAATTTCGAGTCTTTTCCATGGATGGTGACCTGTGTTCGTTTGGCTTTCTGCATTTCCTCGACGAGGGCGGAAGGCGTGTGGCTGCCCATGTTCCAGCAGACTTTCCAGACGTGCATTTCGACGCCGTATTTACGGCATGCCTCCAGGCAGAGCTTGATTTGGTCGCCGCGTGTGGCGACGCTGGGGTGGCGCGGCAGGACATCGCTTTCATAATCTGCGACATAGCCCCAGAGCATATTCGGGAAGACAGTATTGAACCCATTGTCCGCTAGATACTTAATGGTCCTGTCCCACCCCCAGTCTCGGATGCCGTAGGGGGAATGAATCCAGACACCGCGCAGTTCGTTGGGGCGTGGCGGGAAGGAGAGGGCGTAGGCGGATTTGATGTCATTGTCGGCTTGTTGCGCCTTTTGGATGGCGTCGTTGTATTTCTTCTCTTTTTGGAGGGCGAGTGCTTCATCGTAGAGTTTTCGTGCATTGAAGGCGGTCTGCCTGGCCTTTTCCGTGCCGTCGGTTGTGATGCGGAGGTAAAGTTCGTTGAAGCTCTTGGCGTTCCCATAGACGCCTGCGTTGTCGATGGTTTTTTTGGCGGCTTTTTCCCAGACTTCGGGAATCACGTGGCCGACAACTGCGAGGAAGAAGCGTGCTCCGTCGCTGGGGGATTGGTTCAGATAAGTGTGTGCGAAGGCGGCTCCGTGTGGGCTGAGCGTGACGGCGTTGTATCCTAAGTCCTTGCCGTCCTTATCGATCCAACGGCCAATGACTTTGACTTTCGAGCCTGGTTTGGGGACTGGATGGTTGATGTTCCATGATCCCTGTGTCATGGTGTCAGGAAGTCCGACGAGAAGCGACGGATTGAATTTGATGCCTGTCGGCGAACCGAGCTTCGATGGCGGAATATATTCAGTTTTTTGCAAATCAAGAAGTTCCGCAAGGCGGACATCACTGGAGTAGAACGTCATGATTTGGCCGCCGTTTTTGACGAACGTTTCTATTACAAGGTAGTCTTTATCCAAGAGGGGGGCGTTGTAGGGGAAGATGGCCAGCTTGACGCCGTTGAGCTTCTGGGCGGTGATGGCATTGTCCGGAATGACAACCGTTGTGACGCCGAGAGATGCGATGCATGAACGGATGCGTTCGGTTTGGCTTTCCATTTCACCGGCTCCCGGGCTGTCCTGTCGAACGGTGCCTTTGATGATGGCGACCTGCTGAGCCGAGGCCGCGAATGATAGGATGATCAGAAGCGCAAGAATTTTTTTCATGTTTGAAACCTTGTGTTTATTAGGGGACGAAAAGATTGAGTCAACTCTATAATATAGAGGATTTTTGATGATAAACAAGGAGTGTGTCAAAAGTCATCAAGAATCATAATAATTGATTATGATTCTGCATTATTCTGAAAAATGATGAAAAATAAAATTTGCTTTTTTGAAGATTTAATTTATTTTAAATATTCCAAACAATATTTTCAAGAAATTCATAAAAAATCAGTAAAAAGAATCAAAAAAGGAGTACATGGCATGAAGAATGAAAAAAAGTTTACGCTTGTGGAATTAATTGTGGTGATTGGCGTCATAGGAATTCTGGCGGCGATGTTGCTGCCAGCCGTCAGCAAGGCGCATCAAATGGGGCAACAAGTACAATGCCTCAACAACGAGAAGCAGATTGGTGCTGCCATGCAGATGTATGTGCAAGACAATAAGTTGTATTTGATGCCTGGATACAGCAGGGATATTTATGAACATGGCGGGACGAATTGGACACGCTTCATTTACAAGTATTTGCAGGAAACTCGAGCCTTGGACTGTCCGACGAGTCCCGACGGTCCGCCCCCAGAAACGAAGGAGGGATTTCACTTGTATGACGGAAATTATGGATGGAATTTTGATGGGATGAATGGCACGAACGGCACGTTGTACGGCCATGTGACGAATCCGAGCAAGGGATATTTGTTTTTTGACAGCGGCGACCAATGCGTGACGGTGGGGGTGAATACATGGGACAATCTGATGGAGGAATTGGATTTGGATTGGGACAGCCGTCAGGAGGGGGCGAACCGACATCAGAACCGCCTGTTGATCTTCTATGTCGATGGTCATGTGGAACAGCGGTCGTTGCAGACATTTCTGTCTTGTCCGAACAAAAGCAACCAAGCTCCATGGTATGTGGATTGGGAAGAAGGCGAACTGAAGATGGGGACTATTCTGTATCCGAACAGAAATTGATTGTGGCATCTGGAAATCTAGTGATACAATTATAAAAATACTTGAATGAATACAAAAAGGGAGTATGATAAAGAATGGTTGCAGACATATTGGCATAAAGAATGGTTGTACATTTGCAAGTATATGAAAACGAGTAAATTGGAGTAAAGACATGATGAATTCGATTACCAATCTCTTTCACGGTGACGGCAATCCGCGCAATTCGGAAGGCGCGTTTGTGGAATTGAAGGACGGGCGGATTCTGTTCGCTTATACGCGTTACAAGGGAGGCAGCTGGGCGGATGCGGCCACGGCGGACATCGTCGGGCGGACGTCTTCGGACGGCGGTCGCACGTGGGGCGATTGGAAATTGATTTTCGCTAACAGGGCGCAGAATGTGATGAGTGTGTCGCTACTACGGCTACAGGACGGGCGAATCGCACTTATCTTCCTGGAAAAGAGCTGGTTGGAGAGGATTCCAAAGCTCCGTAGGAATGTGCAGGACAAGGGGATACTGGACTGCCGCCCATGGATCAGCTATTCGTCCGATGAGGGCGAAACATGGACGGAACCCGTTGATGTCTGCGAATATCCGCCGATTTACATCGTCGTGAACAACGACCGTCTCGTGCAGTTGTCGAATGGCAGGCTGATTTTGCCGATGGCGATTCACCACAAGACGAGTCCGACCATTAAAGACGATCAGGTGTTGGGCGAGAGCAACCACGCCCGTTCGGAGACGTTCTTCTTCCTTTCGGACGATGGCGGCGCGAATTGGCGTGAAGCGAAGCAATGCTGCTATCCACCGCAATGGCTGACATCTGGATTGCGCGAACCAGGCGTTGTGGAACTGAAGGATGGTCGTGTGATGGCGTGGTTTAGGACAAATGCGGACCATCAGTACAAGGCGTTCTCCACCGACGGTGGCGAGAGCTGGACGGCGGCCGTGCCCGCGCCTGAATTTCCGTCCAATGAGTCGCCGTTGTCCATCAAACGCGATCCTGCAAGTGGCGATTTGGTCGCTGTTTGGAGCGATTTGGATCCGCGTTGGGGTATCAAGCCGACGCCTGAAAGTTGGAGTCGGACACCGCTGGTCATCGCCCGCAGTTCGGACGACGGCAAGACATGGCATGACCACCGTGTTCTCGAAGGGGCGCCTGACCATGGCTTCTGCTACATCGCCATGTTGTTCGTACAAGGTGGTTTACTGCTGGCCTACTGCTGTGGCGGCGGCAAGGAAAGCGCTGTCTTGCAGGATTTGCGGATCAGAAGGATTGAATGGAAATGATGCTTGTTTTTATATAGATATTATATTTATTATTTTAATAATCGAATGTCAATATATCATCAACATTCTTGTCTAGATTTTTTTGCCGGTAGTGGATTGGTGTCTTATGCACTACGTGAGCACTTCGTAACATTATGGGCAAATGATATTTCTCCGCAAAAAGCACGAGTTTTTCGTGCGAATCATTCCAAAACACCATTTGAGTTAGAAGATATAGCAAAAATTTCAGGTTCAAGATTACCTAAAACAGTTTTGTCATGGGGATCGTTTCCATGTCAGGATTTGTCGTTAGCAGGAAAAATGAGCGGATTGGATGGAGAGCGAAGCGGACTGTTTTATGAATGGATACGGGTGATGGATGAAATGCCAACACCTCCACCAATTGCAGTTGCTGAAAATGTTTCTGGACTTGTTTCTGCTGCTGGCGGAGACAATTATCGTCGAATACATCATGAACTTGTTAAACGTGGTTATCATGTTGGTGCGGTCATGCTTGACGCTTCTGATTGGTTACCTCAATCACGTAAGCGTGTGTTTGTCATAGCAGTTAATTCTTCAATTGATATTTCAACTTTTATATCATCCAAGCCATCTTGGTGCCATCCATATCCAATTCAAAAAGTGGCTAAAGGATTGGATGGGTGGGTATGGTGGAATTTACCGCGTCCTACACAACGGAAGATAGATTTGAATGATATTATTGATTGGGATGCTCCATATGATGATGAAAAGCGGTGCGAACATATCCTTTCTTTGCTTGCATTGCCTGTAAAAGAAAGAATTATAGCAGAATCCAAAGGAAAAAGATTGGCTTTCCCTGCGTATAAAAGAACACGAAATCATAAGCAAGTGCTTGAGGTAAGGTTTGATGGTATTGCAGGTTGTCTTCGTACTCCTAACGGAGGTAGTAGTAGGCAAAACATTGTTATCGCTGATGGCGGAGTTCTTCGGACCCGACTTCTAACAGTTCGAGAGGCTGCTCGTCTTATGGGAGCACCGGATAGCTATGAATTGCCTGGAAATTATAATGATGGTTATCGTGCCATGGGTGATGCTGTTGCTGTTCCTGTAGCGAGCTTTCTTGCTAAAGAACTTCTTGCGCCACTTGCGGACAGGAGGATGGGATTATGACTGATAACGTAATTGAAACAAAACTTTATAATTTTATGCACACGCATAAAATGGTAAATAAAGGAGCTTTGTGTGTCGCGCTTGTTGTTTCACGATATGCCAGGGAAAATGGCCTGCCTTTCTCGCCTAATGTTATGCTTACTGAAAAGCAAGGACAAGTTCGAGGCCTGAGTAAAGGAAATGTGCAGGCAATTCTAAAAGAATATGGTATTACGCGCATACTTGCTGAGGAAGGTGGACGGACATCACGCGGTTCAATTGGCAATATGCAGATTTATGTCAAGTTTCTTCATGATAACAACTTCACAAAAGATGATTTGGACATAATAGAGGTGTGGTGGGTAAAACAAATTAGACAATTTTTTGCAGGTAAACCTTTCATTTTTCATTTGGATATCGGAAAATCCATACGTACGGCAATTCGTGATTTGATGGCACAGGCTATCAAAAGAGAAAGTGAACAGCCAGGAAATCATATTATTGGGACAGTTATGCAACATCTTGTTGGAGCAAAACTATCACTTATTCTTCCAGAACCGCCAGAAATGCATGGAGCTTCTGTTGCTGATGCCGTGTCTGCGCGTGATGGTGATTTCACAGTGGAAGATGTTGTCATACATGTAACATCTGCCCCTTCTGAAGCATTGATTCGTAAATGCGGAGACAATCTTGGCAAGGGGATTCGTCCAATGATCATTACAACATATCGTGGTGTTATAGTAGCTGAACAACTAGCTCAAAATGCTGGTTTGGAAAATCGGATTGATGTTTTCGATATTGAGCAATTTGTTGCAAGCAATCTGTATGAACTAGGCAAATTTAAAAAAGATGAACGTCGTAATACGGCTGAAAAACTCATAACTACGTATAATCATATTATTGATAGCTGTGAGACTGATCCAAGTCTAAAAATCTCAATGGATTAATTATTTAGAATATTCAAAATCAATTTGTCACTCATTATATGAATCCACGACCGAATATCCTGTTGATTATGGCGGATCAGTTGCGGCGCGATGCGGTTGGCATCAATCGCCCAGATTTTGCGCATACGCCGCATCTGGATCAGTTGGCGAGCGAAAGCATCAATTTCACGCACGCGTACACGTCGTGTCCGTCCTGCATAGCAGCCCGCGCGTCGTTGATGACAGGATTAAAGCCGTCACGCCATGGCTTTACAGGATATGACGCGAATATGGAATGGCATTATCCCGTCACGTTGGCGGGAACGTTGGCGCAATCGGGTTACCATACGCAATGCGTTGGCAAAATGCACGTGGAGCCTGCCCGTGCGCTGATGGGCTTCCACAACGTGGTGCTGCATGACGGCTTCCTGCATGACAAACGCCGTAAGTATCGTGATCCCATTGAGTACGATGATTATCTGCCGGACATTCGGCGGGAACTCGGCCCGACAGCGGACATCATGGACGACGGTCCAGGCTGCAACGGCTATGCCGTCCGCTGCTGGCCGTGGGATGAACGTTTGCATCCCACGGCGTGGGTGACATCCAAGAGCATCGAATTTCTGCGCCGCCGCGATCCGACAAAGCCTTTCTTTCTGAAAGTGTCGTACCATCGGCCACATACGCCATACGACCCGCCGCCGTCGTTTTTCTCCATGTACGAAGGACGTCCCATGCCGCCGCCCGTCCCAAGCGATTGGTCGGGATTCCTTTCTGCCTACACAGGATTGGACTGCCCGATTCCGCGCGAGCCGTTTTTCATCGAACGTGCGAGGCGCGCATATTGCGCACTGGTCACGCAGATTGATTTCGAGCTCAACAGGCTTTTTACGGAACTTCTTGATTTGAAATTACTTGAGAATACGGTCATATTGTTTTTGTCTGACCATGGCGATATGTTATACGATCATGGGACGGTGCGCAAGTCATTGCCATTCGAGGCATCGGCGGGAATTCCGCTGTTCATGCGCCTTCCGCAATCGCTTGGATTCCAAGGAGCTGGGACGGTCGATACACGGTTAGTGGAGTTGCGAGACATCTTCCCGACTGTTTGCGCACTGTGCGGGCTTGAGATTCCGCAAGATATTGATGGAATGAATCTTATGGATTCACAGACATCTCGTGAGTATCTGCACGGCGAGCATACGCAGGGAGGCCTTTCGAATCAATGGCTGACTGACGGCGTGGAGAAGTACTGCTGGTTCAGCCAGACGGGGCGCGAGTTGCTGTTTGATTTGTCAACGGATCCGCAAGAGCTTCATGATCTATCATCGGAGCGTCCAGAACGTATCATCTTCTGGCGCAAACGTTTGACTGCGGAATTGACAGGTCGTCCCGAAGGCTATGTGGAAGACGGACGGCTGTTGGTGGGGCGCAAGCCGATGTCATCGCTTCCATGGGCCGGGAAAGGATGCTGAAAAAAATATGGAACAGATGTGTGAAATTTCGAAAAGATATTCTGGGTGATTATCAAGCTATATTTGATTTCGTTTCCGATTCCAGAATCCGCCAATAGAAGAAAAGGACGGCGCAAAGGGCGATGGCATCGACGGCGGGTTGGACCCAAATGCAGCCGTAAAGCGGTCGGATCCAGTCGAATAGAAATAAAAGCGGAATGTCGAGGACACCTTTTCGGAGGATGGAGCAGATGAGGGATTCGCGTGGTTTTCCCATGGCTTGGAATTGGATGATCATGGGATAGGAGACGGCCATCATGGGCATGGCCGTGACCATGCGGCGGAGAAACGAGGCCGCATATTGGACGGTTGTCGGATTTTCGATGAAAATCCGGCCTAACTGTAGTGCGAAAAGCTCGTAGCAAACGAGACATAGGAAAGAGAATCCCACGGAAATCGCGCAACCGAAGACGAAGGAGTCATGACGTCGTTTCACGTTGCCAGAAGCGTGGTTGTATGCGAGGAGAGGGAGGAGCCCCTGGGCGACGCCGATGGAAAAATACAAGGGGAGTTGGTCAAGTTTTTTGACAATGCCCCAGGCGGCGATGGCTTCCGTGGAATAGCGGGAGACGAAATAGGCCTGTGCGGTGACGGCGACGACCGTGAGGAAATACTGGATTGCGGATGGAAAGCCGATGGAGAGGATTTCGTAGATGTGCTTTGATGTGCATTTCAACAAGTTAGGGGAAAGACTGAGGGCGGTTTTGTGTCGGTTTCGCCAAAGATGGACAAGAAAGTAACCAGCGGAGATGGCGTTGGAGATGGCGGTGGCGGCACCTGCGCCAGCGGCTCCCATGTTGAGAAATTGCGGGAGGATGAAAATAGGATCAAGGATGAGATTGAGGATGCCGCCAAGCGAGATTCCAAATGATGCGACGGCGGCCATGCCTTCTGCGCGAATGAGGCTGACCATTAAAAGTGTGATGACGGTGAAAATGCCGCCACAAGTAATGACCCAATTTGCGTAATCTCTTGCAAAATCGTATGTTTCGCTTGTGGCACCAGCAACTTTAAGTATAGGTGTCTCGCAAAGAGGAAAAGCCAGACAGGCCAAAATGCCGATGGCGATTCCACCCCAGAAGGTTACGCTGGATATTTGACGCGCAGTGTCTGGCTCTTTTCTGCCGAGAGCGCGTGCGACGGCACTGGCTCCGCCAACGCCAAACAAGTTGGAAATGGCTGTCAATAGCAGAAATATGGGGCCGACGATTGTCACGGCGGCGACTTGTTTGGGGTCGTTCAGCAAGCCGACGAAATACGTGTCGGCCAGATGGTAGATAAGTACGATCATCTGGCTGACAAGTGCGGGGATGATTTGTTTCAGGACTGCCTGTCTTACGGGAAGGTTTTCAAAGTTGTTTTGTGCAAGAGCCATAGCAATTCATGATTCTTGTCCAGTTTGCTTGTTTGGGTGGCAGAGGAGTTCGACGGCCGAACATAAGAGGATGAAATAGCCGATAGTCTCGATGCTTTCTTCTATGAATTCCTTGATACTGCCAACGTGTTCCATTTGCAGAACATTGATGACAAATGACTTATGTCCAACACATTGGGCAATGGGGATGATTGTTGTGACGGCGAAGCACATCATGATGAAGGAGGGATGGGAGAGGAATTTAAACAGCTCCTCACGTGTGCATTTCCAATGTTTCAAGGCGTATATTACTGCGGCTGCGATGAATATGAATGCGATTTTCCAACCGACAGCAGGAATACGGTCATCAAGAAGATTGTCCATTTCACGGCAGGCGGCAAAGGCGCACAATGACGCAAAGAAGAGACTTAATTTTGTGAAAGTCTTTTGGCGTAAAGCAATTATGCAAAACAGAGCGCAGGCGAACAGCAGTTCACCTAGTTGGAGGTTTTCCATGATGCCGTTTTCGTCAAAAGTACGATCTTTGTAGATTGTTGCGATTGCGTATTCTAGAAAGATCATGACGAAGCAGCCTGCACAATAGAGCAATTGGCGGGTGGCAGACCAGAATGTTGTTTTTTCTGAAATTGTCATCATAGACTATAATATAGAGGAAGGAATGACATTATTTAAGTTGTTTGGGCGGAGGACGATGCGGAAGGGATTTCTGACGGTTCTGGCGTTTCAGCTCCGTTGCGAAAAGCTCGTCGATGACGAGCTGGGAGCGTTCTGTTTCGGAGAGGTCGATGGAGGGGCCTTCATCTAGGAACCATGCCATGATTTTGCCTAACCAGCCGCGGGCTTTCTGTGCGGCGCGGTAGTGGCGGCGGATTTTTGCCAGGCGTTGTGGCGGAGTTCGCAACAGTCCGATTTGCAGGCAGATGCGAAAATGTTTGGCAGCACGGCTCGCCTTGCCGAGGATGCGGGCCGATTCGGCATAGTAGAAATGGTAGAGGATATTGTGCGGGCTGAGGTCGATGAGCTTGCCGCAGAGGGTGTAGCAATGGTTGAACTTGCCTTGTGAAAAGAACGTCTTGGCTTCGCGGAACATGATGAATCGGTCGGTATTGGCCAAATCCAGCATAAGACTTTGAAGCGTCGTGTTTTTTGGGACATTGTTGCCAACAATCAGTTCTTCGAGGATGTCGTCGGCGATGGTGTCCATGATCTTGTCATGTTCGTCATGGAAGACGTTTGTTGCGGGCGGGACGGGCGTGTGTTCGATGGCACGGCGTTCATCGTATTCCTTTCGTGTAAACGGATCCGAAAGAATATCGAACGCGTTTACAAGTTCTTGGAATTCTTGTGTTTTTGCAAGATCGCCGCCAAAGAGGTCCGGATGGCACAGCTTGACCTGACGGTAGTACGCCTTCTTGATTTCCTCGAAGGTCGCCGTCACACGGACGCCCAGGATGTCATAGAGGGAACGCACGGTCTGCCTCAGTCGGTGGCGGGTTTGGAGGTTGCGATGCCGCGTATGGTAAGCAATGGCGGCGCGGGAGTCAGTTCAGGGATGTTTTCAAGGAAGTACGGTGCGTCGCCGCCCGTTGTGAAGATCTTGCAATTCAAAGCGTTGAGCAACTTGCGTGTTTCGTTGACGAGCTGCCGGACGCAACCGATGGCGCCGAGATCGACGCCTGCGAGAATGGCGTCATGGGTGTTTGTCCCTAGGGGGGAGGGGCGTTGATGTTGGATAGGAATGAGCGGCAACTGGGCTGTATGGTCCGCAAGGCCGCGCCTCATGAGCATGCGGCCGAGCATGATGGCACCGCCGCGGAAACGATGTTGCGTATCAACGGCTTCCGTGACGAGGCATGTGCCGCAGTCCAGAACGATGGCGGGGCCGTCGCCCATCAATCGGAGAGCGGCTGCTGCATTGGCGATGCGGTCCATGCCGACCGTACGGATATCGACCATTGAAAAATCAAGCTGCGGAAAATCCTGCGCCGTAAGGAAATGGATATTTTTTGCATAGCGTACAAACAGCTTCTCCTTCAGTCGCGGGACGACGGAGGAGGCGACGGCGCGCCATGGGGCCGCCGTCTCGTCGAACAATGGGACGCGGCCATCGTCTTCAAACAATTTCGGTGAGTCGTATCTGGCCAGCAACAGCGGTTCGCCGTCCTGCATGACGGCGATTTGCGTGTGTGTATTGCCGATGTTGACGAAAAATAGAGGCATGGATCAGTAGAGTCTAAACTGGTTTGTCTGTTCCAAGAAGGCTTGGCTTTCGTTTTTGGCGCGTTGGATGATATGATCGACGGATTCCGTACCGAGGCGGAGTGTGTCCGTTCCGATAAGGTGGTCGAAATGCGCGGCGTAGAATTTGAGTTCAGGGCCGTTCTGGCGAATTTCGTCGAAGAGTCGGAGTCCTGCTTCGAATGGTCGGAAAGCGAGCGGATCGGTGATGTGGAGTTGCACGCCATGACAGAGTTCGTTGGCGAATTTGCTGAACATCGGCGTGAAATGGGCGGGGCGCCAGCGGATGCCTGGAAGCTTCATGGCGTTGAGGTTGCCTGCGAGCTTGGCGGCGTCGATGAACGGTGCGCCGACGAGCTCGAACGGATGGGTCGTCCCGCGTCCTTCTGAGATGTTAGTTCCTTCAAACAAACATGTTCCGATATAGACGAGGGCGGATTCCTGTGTGGGGATATTGGGGGATGGATTGATCCACGAGAGTCCGGTGTCTTTGAATTGCGTGTCACGCTTGTAGTTTTCGCAGGGGATGACGATGAGATTGCAGCCGATGTTGAATGTTTTGTTGACGTATCGTGCGTATTCGCCGATAGTTAACGCGTAGCGGGTTGGCATTGGGTACATTCCGACGAAGGATTTGAATCGTTCTGCTTCCAGAAGAATGCCTTCGGCGACCATGTTGCCGAGCGGATTGACACGGTCGAAGACAACGACGGGAATGTTGTTGCGTGCGGCGTCTTCCATTGCGTAACTCAGTGTGTAAAGATATGTATAGTAACGAGCTCCGACATCTTGGATGTCATACGCCAGAATGTCAATCTGCGAGAATTGCTCGTCAGAAATGTGCAATGTCCTGCCGTGGAGGCTGTAAACGGGAATGTTTAGTATGGGATCCATGAAATCTTCGACCTTCTTGCCGTCCTGCGCGTCTCCGCGGACGCCGTGTTCGGGACCGAAAAGGGCTGTAAGATTGAAGGATTGGGCCAGGATGTCCGTCGTATAGTTCAAATCTTTGTCCACGCCAGATGGATTCGTGATGAGTCCGACTCGTTTTCCTTTGAAGATGTCTGCGTAAGCTTTCAGGTTGTCAATGCCGTTCATGATGAGATTCCTGTGTTTTACCAAAAAGAAATATACTCAACCTATACTTTGCCATTGGAATATGGAAAAATCAATTATCATGATTAAATTTTAATGATGGAGACGACGGGATGGTTTGAAAAAAGAGCGATTATTGTGAAAAGGACGAGCAAGATACGGATAGGCGAGGGGAAGCCGCTCAGGATACTGGAGTATCTGGGCGGTCGTTTCACGTATCGTGACGCGGCTGGGTGGGCTGCGGAAATTGCGGCTGGCCGAATTATCGTAAATGGCGTGGCGGCGACGGCAGAAACGATTCTGCGTAGCGGCGATGAAATGGAATATTTTCCTGAAGCGCGGCCGGAGCCGGAAGTCGATGAAACCGTGACAGTTGTATATGAAGACGGCGATTTTCTCGCGTTGTGCAAATCCGGTAATCTCCCATGCCATCCAGCTGGTATTTTCTTCAATAAAACGTTATGGGCCATGCTGAAAGAAGGTCGTGTGCAAGGCATCGCGCCGTTGGAGGAAATCCATTTTGTCAATCGTCTTGATCGGGAAACGTCTGGATTAGTGTTAGTTGCGAAGAACAGCCGTGCGGCGAAAATGGCGGCGCGGGCGATGATGCGCGACGAAGCCTGCAAGGAATATTGTGTGGTTGTGGAAGGAGAGTTTCCAGATGAATTGTTGGCGGAGGGCTGGTTGTGGCAGGATGAATGTTCCGCGGTCAAGAAGAAGCGGCGATTTGGAATGGAACATCCTGAAAATGCGGTGGATGCGGAAACGGCGGTGACATCGTTCCGCTGTATGCGGCGCGGAAATGGCCTGTCGTTGCTGTTGGCGACGCTTGGGACGGGACGAACGCATCAGATTCGCGCGACGCTGTGTTCGTTGGGATATCCCGTCGTCGGTGATAAATTATATGGTGTGGACGATGAGATTTATCTGCGCTTTGTGAAAGGCCAGTTGACGGAAGCGGACAAACGTCGTCTTCGGATTGGTCGGCAGGCGTTGCATGCTTGCCATCTGCGATTTCCGTTGCCGCAAGGGAGGACACTGGATTTGCGGACGGATTGGCCGGATTTTGAGAAAATATTGGATAATAGCCACTAAGGAGTCTTCATGGAACGTATTGTGTTGATTGATGCGTATGCGCACATTTACCGAATGTACTACGCGATGCTGCACTCAGGCGGTTTTACAAATCCTGCTGGACAGCCTGTCGGTGCGTTGTATGGGATGGCGCGGTTGTTGATGCAGGTGGAAACAACGTTGCCAAGTCGTTATGGTGCAGTGGCTTTTGACAAGGGAAAAGCAACATTGCGTTGTGAATTGCTGCCCGAATACAAGGCGCAGCGACCGCCGATGCCCGAAGACTTGCGCTGCCAAGTGGAGCCGATCAAACAATGGATGGAGGCTTTCGGGTGGCCGTTGTTGATGGAAGAAGGTCGTGAAGCCGATGATCTGATTGCTTCCGTGACGGCGCGGCGCGATGGCAATGCTGTTGATATCTTGGCTTTTGACAAGGACATAACGCAGCTTGTATGCGAAGATGTGCGGTTGTTGGCACCAGGCAAGAACGGCAATTGGATTGAGACGGGAATCCAGCAGGTTCAGGAAAAATTCGGTGTAACACCGCAGATGGTTCCCGCTTATTTGGCGTTGCTTGGAGATACGTCTGACAATATCCGCGGTGTTGACGGCATCGGTCCGAAGACGGCGAGCAAGCTGCTAACGGACTATGGTGGTTTGGATGGTTTGCGGGCGCATTTGGCGGAAATCAAATCTGAACGAGTCCGCAAGAATCTGGAGGAGTCCGGCGACTTGCTGGAGCGAAATATGAAGCTGGTAGTCCTTGATGATAAGGAAATTGCAGGATGGAATGGTTTGGAGACGGTTCATCGAAAATCGCCTGACTGGGAGAAAATCCATGCTATGGCCGTCGAGCAGAATTTCAAGTCATTGCTTGGTCCGATTGAAAAAGCCATCAAGGCGGCAAAGCAACCATCTTTGTTTTAGTTCTTTTACGCAGAGGCGCGGAGAATTTGAATGTAGGTATTGCTCAAGCCTCTTGTCTTACTTTATAAAATAAAGATTAAGGTATGGATAAAACAGAAATAGAGAAATATCTGAAAACACGTGGTTTCGGACGAAATCTCGTATGTCTTGATAAGACTGCCTCGACGAATCATGATGCGAAAATGGCTGCATCGTCTGGTTGTCCGCACGGTCATACAATCGTGGCTGATGAACAGACGGAAGGACGCGGACGATTGGATCATGCGTGGATTTCGCCGTCAGGCATTAATATCTATGTTTCCATTGTTTTGAAACCTAATGTGCCCACATCCATATTTCCTCAAATACCAATTATTTGCGCAATTGCATTGCATCAGGCTCTTGTTGGAATGGAGCCCTCGCTTGATATCTCCCTAAAGTGGCCGAACGACTTGTTATTGACGGAGAATCGACGAAAAATCAGCGGGATTCTCTGTGAAGGCGTGACGACGAAAGAACGTTCGCTGGCTGTTGTGGCGGGAATCGGCATCAATGTAAATGGTTCTCTGGAGGATTTTTCCGAAAATTTGCGCCATACGGCTGGTTCTTTGAAAATGGCGACGGGCAGGGCATGGAGTCGCGAGCAAGTGTTGGCGGTGTTTCTCAATCGTTTTGAAATAATTTTTGACGAATGGCAGGAAGCGCAGTCATTGCAGCTTTTTATGGATTATTGGAATCGACATGATCTGCTGGCGGGGCAGCGGATTTCCGTCGTGCAGGACAGCAAGACAGAGGAAGGAGTCGCCATCGGCATGGATGACGAAGGGCGGTTGTTGCTGGAAATCTCTGGAAATGTGAAGCTTATCCATGCAGGCGATGTTCACCTGGAGTGGAAAGCTGAAAGCCAAAAGCACTAACCACTAAATTTCCACTTCAGCGGGGCAGATGACAGATGGATCGACAGCGTCGGTGCGTTGCGGGAGGTTGATGGATTCTGCCTTCCATCCGCGATGGAGGAGCTGACCGCGGAAAGGCGGTTCGCCAGCAGTTTTGCCTGTGAGGCGTATCTGCCTTCCGTCGAATGATTTGTCCAAGGTGATGGTTTCTCCTTCGGCTTCCGTGCGGATGGGAGTGAGCTTGAAGTATTTTTCGAGAGCGTTATGTGCGTCATCATGGACTTTGCGGACGGCGGCGCCAATCTGCTCGTTGGAGTAGGGGGCGATGTCTTCCTGCAGGAAATCGATGAGACGTGATTCGCGTTGGAGGATGGCGAGGGTGTGGACGGCTTCGCCTTTGGCGGTGACGGGGGCGGGTTTGGTGGTTTCCTGCGGCTGCGATTCTGCCTCTGTTTTTTCCTTTTCGGCGGGAGGCAGGGCGGGTTGCGGATTGGCGACGATGTCATTCCATGTTTTGGCAAGGTCATCAGATTTGAAAATGGACCAGAAAGCGTTCCAGGCGGTTTTGAAATTTGCCATGATAATACCTTATATTTGTGATGGTTGTGGAAATTGAAGAGATTATTCCATCCACGATTGGATGAGGTTGAGGTAGAAGAAAATCCAGATGGTGAGGGATGGAACGGCGAGTATGTACGCCCAAATGAGAAGTCGCGCCATGGAGGATTCGCCTTTGTTCAGCGATTGCGACATGATGATAAGGTTGTTGGCGGGCGGCACGGCGGCTTCAATCATGAGCACCAGTGCGCAGATGCCGTCATGCGGAATCAAGCAATGTTTCCAGAGGAATGTAACGAATAGAATGCCGAAAGCAGGCAATAGAAATAGTTTGGTGATGACCATGGAGGTGATGGTGTTCCAATGGATTTGTTCGTTTTTGGGCGGTGGGTCTGCCAGAATGCCGCCCATGACGAGCAGGGCGCAGGGGAAGACGGCATCCGCGAGAAGTTTCATTGTGTCGATGATGACGCCGAGCGGAGCACCGACTCCTACGAACAAGCGGCGCAACGGCGTGAGGCCGATGGTCCAGCCGATGAATGAGGCGCAGATTGGCGGGCTGAGAAGTTGCTTCAGCTTGATTTCGCGGATGGATTTTCCAGAAAGGTATGGGAATCCGAACAGCCAGAGCAGAGGAGAGTGGAGCATCAGGAAGACGGAGACATAGAGGACGCTTAAGTTTTTGGCTTCGTTTGGATTCTCTTTGAAAAGCGGTGCCGTGAGGCAGATGGTGGCCAGCAATGGGAGTGGAATGTAACTCGCGTTGCCCAAGCTAGATGCGGCAACGCAAGGGCGGAATTGCTCGTCCTTTACGTTGAACAGACGGCTGAGAAGCTGTGCAAGCAGGAAACCAGCCATCGCAATGAAGCCCGCGGACAGTGTAACCCATATATATTCTTGGACATTGTTAATGGAGATGTTCTTGCAGAGCGACGTGATGAGCATGGACGGCAGCATGACCCAGAGGATGATCTTGCTGAGCGAACGGCGAGCGTCAGGGGGCATGATGCCCGTCCTACCGAGAACGCAGCCGACCAATACGCCGAGCAGCAGTTTGAGAACTGCAAAGAAGCTGACACTGAAAACTGAGTTCATAAGTTATTGTCGCATAATTCTTTAATCAATCAATTGGACAGGGCATTCGGGGATGGAGCGCAGGAACGACTGGCCGTATCGCTTCTGAATGATGCGACTGTCGAGAATGACGACGATTCCCGTGTCGTCTTTTGTACGGATGAGCCGTCCGAAGCCCTGTCGGAATTTGAGGACGGCTTCTGGGACTGTGTAGTCGAAGAAGGCGTTTTTGCCGATGGCTTCGGTTCGTTCGGTGCGGGCGAGTTCGAGCGGATGGTCTGGATTGGCGAATGGGAGTCGCATGATGATGACTGAGGAGAGGGCGTCGCCTGGGACATCGACTCCTGTCCAGAAGCTGGAAGTGCCGAATATTACGGCTCTTTCGGTGGATTTGAATTTCTCGATCATCTTCAGGGTAGGGAGTCCGTCGCCTTGTTGGAGCAACGTGAGATCGTTCTCTTGGAAGAAAGTCTCCATGCGTTTGGCGAGGTTGTTCATCATCTTGTAGGAGGTGAAAAGGACGAATGTGCGCCCCGCCGTCAGCTTGAGGAAATGGTGCAGATGCTCTTCGGCTTTGTCGAGAAAAATGTCTAAGTCGCGTGGGTCAGGCATATTTCTGGCGATGTATGTCTGGACTTGCTTCTTGAAATCGAACGGCGTGTCGAGAATCATGGATTTGGCGTTGACTGCTCCGACGCGGTTCATGAAATAGTGGATGTCTCCGCTGACGGCGAGTGTCGCGGAGGTGATGATGACAGGTGGTTTCTGAAAAAGTTGTTCTGCCAGAAGTGGCGAAACATCAACGGGTACGCAATTGAAGGAGATGTCATTTTTATCTTTGCCGAAGATTTCCATCCAATAGACGAAATCGCTTTTCGCCATGGAGAAAAAGGTGTCAAGCGCTGCATGATGTTCTTCGATGGAGTCGTGGAGGCATTGGAGCTCGACTTTTGTGGCGGCATCCTCTTCGTCATCCGCAAGTTTGGCAAGCGCCTTTTCAAGCTTTGCGAAAGGCGTTGCAAGATAGTTTTCTATGTGGTTCGGGACGAAATAACGCAACGGATTCTTGTTCTGCGGTTCCATCCAATTGATAAGCGATGTGAAGAACAATGTGGCGCGGCGGCGGGCATCGACAACGAGTTCGCGGGCTTCTGTAAAACGTTCGTTTGAAAGGAGTCCTGACTTCCGTTCATCGGAATAGAGCCGTCCGAGAAGACGGCGGATGGTGAAGGAATCCGTGCGGATGCCAAGATGGTTGGCGGCGGCGTCCTCCAACGTGTGCCCTTCGTCGATGACGAGTCCGCAGAATTCCGGCAGGAGCTTTTCACGTTGTGAATCGCTGGAAGACGGCATGCTGGCGAGTTTTGCATCCGTTGCGAGCGCGGCGAAGAAGAAGGCGTGGTTGGCGATGATGATTCGTGCTTTGCCGATGCGCCGTCGGGCCGCCATGAGAAAGCAGGATGCGAAGAAAGGGCACTGTCCGTTGAGGCAGTTGCCGCGTTCACAACAGACGGCGTTCCAAAGCTGTGGGGAGATGGGGCGGTTCATATCCGTATGGTCGCCTGTTTTGGTCTTTTCAGCCCATGAGATGAGACGGCCGAGGTCGCCTGTGATATTGTCGTCTGGCAGGAGGGACTGGTCCATGTCTGCAATTTCATTCAATTTGCGGAGGCAGAGATAGTTGGAGCGTCCTTTTGCGACAACGGCATCGATTTTGACGCCAAGAAATTTTGAGAGCAGCGGGATGTCGCGGTTGAGGATTTGGTCCTGAAGGCTGATGGTATGGGTCGTGATGACGACAGGTTTGTCCATCTGGCAGGCATGAAAAAACGCGGGGACGAGATAGGCGAACGTTTTTCCGACTCCCGTGGGGGCCTCCACGCAGAGATTTTCGCCGTTGTCGAAAGCGTCGGCGACCGCGAGAGCCATGTCAACCTGCTGCTGCCGTGGTTCGTATTTGAAGGATACGCCTGAAGATGCTCCATTGCCGCGCAACGGGGAGTCGTTCCCGAAAAATGATTCAGTTTGTTCTCTAACCATTGGCAATACGATGTGCGGAAGGAATCGGCGGTTGGCGCATTTGAGTACAAGTTATAAAACAAATATTTATGGCTTTTTTATTTCTTTTGCGTCGAATTTGGGTACTTTGAGTTCTTCTGGAGATATTTTAGTACGTGGGATGATGTCGTCTGGGGGGGCATCATTTTCATCTGGATTATCTATTTGGGCGGCCTGGTTGTTTTCAGATTCGTCATCGTCATCAATGGGAATGGCCTGGACGCGCATTTCCGAATAGGTGTTGACGGGGCGCAGATAGCGGTCTCCGTAAACTTCCTTATGGACTTGGTTTATGATGGCGGCCAAATCATTCAGCCTGAATTTCTGGCCAGGATTTTCAACCAGTTCGATTTCCTTTTCATTTCCACTGCCGTCTTTAATGGTGAATTTGTATTGGCCATTAATGGTAATGCCGGGGCGGAATTTGCCGAGCGCGTTTTCGACTTCCTCTCCATCCACGCCCGCCAAAGTTCTGAATTGGATGTAGAATTCGGATGGCATATTGTCAACAGCTTCGCGGAGAATGTCTTCGACACTCTCGTAAGCTTCGCTTTCGTAGGCGAATATGCGTATCTTCGCTTCCCTGTAACCGATGGGAAGGTACCTTTTGGCGGCCTTCTCTTCGAAAGAAAGTCGTATCTGGTTTATTCGGTGAATCTTGTAAATCACACTGCCGATGGCCAAGGCAAGAAAGATACCACCGACAATGAAAATTTTGATCATCAAGGCACGGCGGCGCTTATGCTCGCGCTCCCATTTGGCCTGCACGGTCTCGATGTCATGGAGAATGTCCTTCTGCCCGAAAAGGGACTGGGATTCCGATTGATTGTTGTTTGAATCTGACATATTTTTATCCATAATAGCATATCGACATAACAATACATTGATAATGTACCGTAATGGTGCAGATTTTCAAGGCATTTGAAGTCATCACATCATGTCTTCGCGTTTGATGACATGGGTGGTATTGCAGAACTGGCAGGTGATGCGCAGTTCGCCGTCGTCGTTGAATGCTTTTTCCAGCTCTTCCTTACCGAGCGACGAAGCTGCCGCAATCATGTTTTCACGACTGCAAGTGCATTTGAATTGCGGAGATACAGAATGTTCAAGGCTGAATGTTGGCTTATCGATAATATCCTTGGAAAGGAACTTGACGATGATTTCAAATAGATTGTCCGTCACGACTTCTGGTGTGAGGAGCTGTTTGCATTCTTCTGATTCAAGGCGTTTTCTGACTTGATCGAATGTGGTGAGGTCGCAGCCTGGCAGAGCTTGCAGCATGACGGCGCGGGCTGTTCGCATGGGTTTCGTCGGATCTGCGTTGAAAGTGTTTTTGCATACGACGGCTGTTTCGATTTGGTCGCTGATGGAGAAGAAGAACGCGAGGTCCTGCGCGAGATCACGGAAATTGGCATCAACTATTCCGGAATTGAGAACCTTTGTGGTGGAGGACTTTATGACGGAGACGGAGCCTTCTTTCCCCCAGATGTCGGCTTCCTGTGCGGCGGTTGTGGCAAGATGCGGATTGGAAATAAATGCGCGAATGTGGGCCTGTGCGTCGCAGTCCGCCATGACAAGCCCTAACTGCCCGTCACAACGCCACTTGAGCGTGTATTTCTCGTCTTCAGTCAGGAGGGATGAGACGATGGCGGCGCTGGTGACGGCGTTGGCGAGAATGGCGGCGGAAATTGGATCGCAATCCTGTTTGAGAACGATGTCGTTGACGGTCTCTTGGCAGTCCGCTAGGACGAAACGGATGTTGAGCTGGTCGATGATGCCGCGGTAGAGGATGTCTTCCATGATAATGCAAATCCTTTATAATGAGAATGTACGGTCGCCGACAGGAAGGTCTTTGAGCGGATGTCTTGTGTCGGTGTCTGGATTGATGATGATGGCGCTTTCAAGGCATTGGCGGACGAGTCCTTCGACATCTAACGCCTTTTCCTCGAAGAGGATGAAATTGAGTTTGGAGAACGTTGCGGGATCGTCGGGGGCGAAGACGGTGCAGGAATCGGGGATGTTTTGTGCCGACAGGTCGAACGTCCGAATCTTTTCGGCGATGGCGACGGTTTCAAGCTTCTCGAATGTGAGAAGCGGGCGGAGGATGATCAAATCCGAAGCTTGTTCGATGACACCCATATTGTCGAGCGTTTGGCTGGCGACCTGCCCAAGATTTTCTCCTGTGACAATGGCCTTGGAGCCGAACAGTCGCGCTAACTGGTTGGCGATGCGTAACATGAAGCGACGGTAGAGAATGGTGCGATAGCGTGAACGGCATTTGTCGCGGATTTCCTTTTGGGCTGCGAGAAGATTGACTGCGACAAGCCGCCCCCGTTGCTGGTAGTTGTTGAGTTGACGTGCGATGGAGACGATTTTGCTGATGTATTCAGGCGGCGTGTATGGTTCGCTGTGAAAAGTGACATAATCGACGGAGCAACCGCGGCGCATCATTTGGAAACAGGCGACTGGCGAGTCGATTCCGCCTGAAAGGAGAGCGAGTACGTTTCCAGCCGTTCCGACGGGAAGCCCGCCAGCTCCGTAGATTCGCTCAAATGACACAAATGCTTGATGGTAGCGGATTTCGACTTCGACAAGCAGGTTTGCGTTCTTCAAGTCGATGGACAGGTCTGGATGGGCCGCGATGATGGTTTTCGCGAAATGCCGTTCCAGTTCGTCCGTATTCATGGGAAATTTCTTGTCCGCGCGTCTTGCCCGCATGGCGTATGTTTTCGGAGGGCAGGGCGACTGCGATACAAATGCCAGATAGACCGTATCGAACCAGCGGTCCATGATTTGTTCGATGGCTTCGAGAGTCGGTTCTATGTAGAAGCCTGGCGAGAGCGACGAGAGGCCGGGAACCATCGGGAGGGTGTCCCGCATGAGTTGGATGTCTTCAGCCGTGAACGACGGTTTGTATTCAGGCAGGAGGAAGAGTCGTCCATGCTCATTGATGACTTTCAGCTTGCCGACGGATGACAGAACTCGTTGGAGTGACGCACCTAACGCTTCTTCGAATGCGAGACGGTTGCGTCCTTTCGTACCGATTTCATTGAAGCGGACGATGAGTGCGTTGTATGGAAGGAAAGGTTGCCAGATCATGGAAACAGTTATTGGGGAGTCGTGATGTTAGGATGACTAGTATAACTTATAATATAATGTATGCTACAGGAAATAAAAAAAACGACAACTTGAACCATTCACATTTGGCCTCTTATAGCCATGTGCTTTTCCCTGTCTTTCCCCAGGCTTCGCCTGAGGGGGTCTCGTATAATGCGTCTTCTAGGCTGACAAGTTTTTAGGATTATATTGAGCAAACATGAAAATGAACGCTGATATCCACATATTGCTTGTATAAACAAAAATCCTGCGCCATATCCTTTTTTGGGGGAGTGATGGGCGCAGGAATTTGTATTTTTGCTTTAGGCTTTAAGCTTGTTATAGCAGGGCGGCAGTGGCTTCGGCGGCTGCCTTGGCTTCGGCGGCAGTGACTTTGCCGAGCAACATGAATGCGAACAGCATGGCGAAGATGGCGACAGCCTCGATGATACCGATGGCCATCAGGTCGTTGGCGAAGCCTTGTCCCGTTTCGGAGAAGGAATCACAGGCAGCGGCCGCGGCGCGCCCCTGGAAGACGGCGGATGCGGCGATGGCGCAACCGCAGACGATGCCGATGATGAGGCAGACTGGCCATGTTTCAGGAGCTTTGTTCATGATTTGGTTCATGAGCAACATGCCGTAAATGGTCTGCGTCATCGGGGCACCAGCGAAAGCGGAGAGCTGGAAGGGGGCGGGCTTGCCTTGGACATAGCATTTTTTCCATCCGCCGACTGCGGCCGCACCTGCGACGCCACAGCCATACGCGGAGCCGATGGCGGCAAAACCCATGGCGCAGAAGGCACCGGCCAATGTCAAAGCTTGTTGTGTTGATTCGAGCATCTTAAAACTCCTTTTTCAATTTGCGATTTATGATTAGTTTTATTGATGATGTAAGAGAATACAAGTAAGACTAGGAATTATGGATAGAAAGCGGTTTGTAGGGTTTGCCGCTCCAAGAAACGCCTATGTGACCTGCGAATTCAAGTGTGTTGAGACGGATGCCATGGACCAAAACGGAGAGGAATGCCATGCAGATGTTCAAACCGTGACCTATCAGCAGAACCAACGGCATCGCGATGATGCCGAGAACGCCGGAATGGGCAAGGCCGATGGCCATTTCGTTGAAGCATTTGGCGATATACACGCCCGACAGACCGACAGCGAAAAGTCGGATGTAGGAAAGCACGTCAACAAAACTGTTTATAAATGTGAATGGCGAGTAGATGACATCGCCGACATTACCCCAGTCGATGCCGAAGGCGATGATCAGCACGAAGCCGATGGCGAAAAGTGAAATGGCGGGGACGGGCAATGCGTCGAAGCCTTTGCCGTCAACAACCAGCACTTTTGCAAGGTAGAAACTGCCCCACAGGAAGATGGACCAGCCAAGATGACCGAAGACGGCGCGTTTGGTCTTTTGGTTGTTGTAGGCGTTCCAAGCGCGGGCCAACGACGTATGGAAGGCTCCGATGAAGAAGCAGAGCGTTTTCACGTGGTTGCTGTTTTCGTCGTCATAGAGCCATGGGAGTCCTTTCATGAAACGCGGCAGGAGCTTTGGATCGATTCCAAACCAATTGCCTGACAGCCAGCCATAGGCAAAAATGCTCAACGAGATGGACAGCAACAACTTGAGGCCGTCTTTGGCGTTTTGCGTGGTTGCTTTCTTGAAGCCGAAAAGGATGGCGGCGGTCAAAAGGACGCCATAGCCAGCATCGCCGATGAGAATGCCGCAGAACAACGTCAGGAAAAGGAAAAGGGCGATGGCGACATCAGTTTCAAAATATCCGGGCAGGATGCCGATGAAATCGAAAATCTGCTGCGCCATGCTGAACTTTTTCGGGATGTTGAGGAGAGTCGGTACGTCGGCGTCATCGGACTGGATGTCTTCGACGCGGAGCCCCCAGCCGTTTTCGGTGGCTGCTTTACGAAGTGCATCCAGTTTCTTTTCAGGAACATAACCAACCAGATAGGCGAGAATGCCTTCTGCTCCCATTCCGCCTTGAGCTTTGGCAAGGGAGATATCATCCTGCAATTTCGAAAATTCCTTTTTCCAGACATCGGCGTTTTGGGCGGCTAGATTGTCGAAAGCCATTTTCAAGGAGGCGAGTTGCGATTCTGTCTTCTGGCGGCTGGCCGCGAGTTCATTCGCATTCGTGCATGTGGGCAGTGTGGCGACTGGCAGATTGGAATCTTCCAGCGAACTGCGTGACACGACGATGAAATAAACGTTATTTTTGTCCTGGCTGATGGTCTGGACGAATGCGTCTTCGGGTAGCTTCAATGTGTTGAAAGCGTGGGGCGTGGATGTGCAAAGCTCTACGAACAGGCCGTTTGCACGGAAATCATCCAGTATTTTCGAATCAAAGGTCCCCCATGGTTCAAGAAGAGCGGATTCTTTGGAGATATTGGCGATGGTGTCGTTCAGCTTCTGCTGCTCGTCCAGATTTTCCAATGCTTCTGCGATTGTCTGTGCTGGAAGTCCAGGCTGCCCGGATGTTTCCAACTGTTCAGGAATGGCCTTGAAGATGCGTTCCATGTCCGCCTGTTGTTGCGCAAGACGGTCGATATCCTGCGAAGCGGGCGGCACGACGTCCATGACATGGACGATGCCCAGGCCCTGCAGGGCTTTGGCCGTCTGGTCTTTTGCGTTGTCTAGGCAGACAACGGTGATTTTTTTCATGACTTCTATCACAGGAAACTCCTTGAAAGCTAAAAGCTTAAGGCTTAAAGCTAAAAGCAAAACACGGGAAATTTTGCTCTATGGGATGGTTTTCGGTTTTCTATTGTTTTCCATGGAGGAACGCATGTTGCACCCATGGATATAATTCCTGCCACCGCTACGCGGTTCGATTGTTTTTTCACATTTTCCGTGGGTTTCGTTCGCACTTTCGTGCTCGCTTCACCTACGGCTATATTCCTTCGCCCCTACGGGGCTACTAGAGGTGCTAGGCATTGAGCTTTCGGCTTTAAGCTTGCCTAGCTAGCTAGGCGATGTTAGCGTCTCGTGCGGCGCATTTGCCCTTGGCGATTTTCGAGCGACCGACAGAGTTGGTCTGCTGGTCGCCGAGATAGATGTTGATGACGCGGATGTTCTCCTTCGCTTCGGGAATCATGACCTTCTCGAAAAGGTTAACGCGTTGCGTGACAACACGTAACTCCTGTTCAAGCAGTTGCGACGTTTCAAGCAGAAGGCGTTTCTTCAGTTCGAGCTCGATTTTTTCGCGGACGAGTTCGACGGCATCCTCGAACCATGGTGCGGTCATGAAGAGGTCGTATTCCTTAATGTCCAATTCAAGTGACTCGAATACAGGGACATCAAGACCTGCGACATTGCGGGTTGTCGTATGCCACGCCTTCACTCCGATGATGTCCGAAAGGCCGCCGTTGTCGTTTCCGGAGAAAAGCGCGATGGCCTGGCGGGAGCGTTCCGTGAGGGCTTCCATTTCGGCGTCCATGGCGGCGATTGCCTCGCGGTTCTGGCGCACTTCCAGCTGCAACTGCTGTTTTTTCAGTTGCAAGGTCGGGAGATAGCGTTCGAAACGCTTGAGGGCGTCCCGTTGGACTTTCAGTTCGTTTTTTGTGAGTTTGATTTTCGCCATATCGTTGATAATCAGGCGTTTTTAGGCCAGAACTGCTTGACGAGATCGGTCTTGATTCCGGTTTCGGCGGGTTCGAAGCATTCGGCGAGCGTCTTCCAGCCGAGGTCGAGGGCGTCTTCGAGGGGGATGTTGACGTTGAGGTCCATCATGCGCTGCTCGAAGAGCGTGCCGTATTTGAGGAGCTTGGTATCCCAGTCGGACATCTTGAAGCCCATGGACTGCTTTTCGAGGGCTTCCTTGTATTCGGCGTAGAGTCGAATCATATTGTCCATGAGGGCGCGATGGTCTGCGCGGGTCTCACTGTTGACCTGCTGCTTGAGTCGTGAGAGGGAGCCGAACGGTTCGATGCGGCCGTTGACGAGATAGAACTGGCCTTCCGTGATGTAGCCCGTGTTGTCTGGGACGGGGTGGGTCACGTCGTCGCCAGGCATGGTTGTGACGGCGAGAATCGTGATGGAGCCGGCGGTTTCGAAATCGACGGCCTTTTCATAGCGGGAGGCGAGCTGGCTGTAGAGGTCGCCTGGATAGCCGCGGTTGGAGGGAATCTGTTCCATTGTGATGGCGATTTCCTTCAGTGCGTCGCAGAAATTCGTCATGTCCGTCAGCAGGACGAGAACTCGTTTGTTTTCTTCTGTGGCGAAATATTCCGCTGTGGCGAGGGCCATGTCCGGTACGAGTAGGCATTCGACGATTGGGTCGGCGGCCGTGTGGATGAACATGACGGTGCGGGAGAGGGCGCCTTGCTGGTCCAGCGTTTCTTTAAAATAGAGGTAGTCGTCGTATTTGAGCCCCATGCCGCCGAGAATGATGATATCGACTTCGGCCTGCATGGCGATACGGGCGAGCAGTTCGTTGTAGGGTTCGCCGGCGACTGAGAAGATAGGCAGCTTCTGGCTTTCGACGAGCGTGTTGAAAATGTCGATCATCGGCAAGCCCGTGCGGATCATGTTCTTGGGGATGACGCGGTTCGCGGGGTTGACGGAAGGGCCGCCGATGTCAATCATATTGTCGGTAAGGGCGGGGCCTTTGTCACGCGGCGAACCGTTGCCGGTGAAGATTCGGCCGAGGAGGGCGTCGGAGGCGGAGACGCGCATGGGGCGGCCGAGGAAGCGGACTTCGGAGTCCGTCGAGATGCCTCGGGAGCCTGCGAACACCTGCAGATAGACTTTCGACTTGTCGAGGCGGATTACCTGTGCGAGGGAGGTGCCGCGCGGTGATTTGACTTCGACCAGTTCGCCGTTAGCGACGTTTTCGGCTTCGACGGTGATGACGTTGCCGCTGATCTGAATGATGCGATGGTAGATTTTCTTCATTATTCAATCCACTGGTTTGGTTGGGCTTATGTTCAGGCGCTGGCAAGCAGTTCGTCGATTTTGGTCTCCTGAGCCTTGAAATCGTCCGTATCCCACGCGATGTAGTTCCAGTCGATGAAGGCCTGGCGGAGATTCTGGAAGAAAGTACGGGCGGCGCTTTTGTCGGGGAACGTGAAATTCTTGTTGATGACGGAGAGAATCTTGTCGAAGACGTATTCTTGGCGGTTGGAGCCGCAGGCGGAATCGACGGGGTCGAAGGTGTTCTGCTGAAGATAAACGGAATCAATGAATTCCGACTTGAGATAGGTGACGAAATCCGACGTGGGCGTGCCTTCTTCGCCAACGACCTTCATCATCTGGTTGACGTCATTGCCAGCGCGGAGCATCTGGCGTGCCGCGTTGACCTTCTCTTTCGGGACGATGGAGGCGTATTTGCTCCAGGAGTCCAGTGGGTGGATGGATGGGTAGCGGCGTGCGTTGGCGCGGTCGCGGGAGAGGGCGAGGAAGGAGCCGACGACTTTCAGAGTCGCCTGCGTCACAGGCTCTTCAAAATTGCCGCCGGCGGGGGAGACGGCACCGCAGATTGTGATGGAGCCGAGGTTGCCGTCCTTCAGGCGGACAAGGCCTGCGCGTTCGTAGAAGCTGGCGACGAGCGATTCCAGATAGGCCGGAAATGCTTCCTCGCCAGGGATTTCCTCAAGTCGGCCGGACTCTTCGCGGAGGGCCTGCGCCCAACGGGACGTGGAGTCAGCAAGAAGGAGGACGTTGAGACCCATCTGGCGGTAGTATTCCGCCAATGTGACGGATGTGTAGATGGAGGCTTCACGGGCGGCGACAGGCATGGACGACGTGTTGCAGATGATGATCGTGCGGTCCATCAGGGTGCGGCCGGTGCGCGGGTCGGGGAGCTCCGGGAACTCGCGGAGCATCTCGACGACCTCGCCCGCGCGTTCGCCGCATGCGGCGTAGATCACGATGTCGACCTCGGCGTGC
>JAGCSE010000116.1 GCA_017964325.1 Victivallales bacterium
ATGCACGCGGCTCCTGCTTCAGCCGTTTTCAACAGGACTTCCTGCCGTGACTCATCCGTCGGGCAGGCTTTCCAACAGTCGTTCCTGTAGAAGAAGAACATGAACGGCAGAGGAGCAGTGCCGATGATCCGCTCAAACGTCTTCACTTCACGGAATTCCGGTTTCAGGCGGGACAGGTCTATGCCGATACCGTCCGCGCCATCATATTCCGCTCCACGTATTTGCGCAATCAGCTCTTCCGGTGTCTCGCCGTTCATGATCGCCGTAATCATAGGGCCTTTGCGGGCCGGGGAGAATGTTCTTTGCATATCGTCGCCTCTTTAGAAATGGAAAACAAACCATCCCTCCCATTTAAAACGTAAACCACACACGGCCAATGTCAACCTCACACTGCATTTTCTTGTCAAATCCTTTTCCATGATTAAATTTATATCCCATGAAATTGAACAATTATTCACAAGGTTAAAATATGAAAATCATTATCATCGGCGCGGGTGAACTCGGGCAGTTGTTGGCGGAACGGCTCAGCAGCGCCCGAAACGACGTCACCATCATCGACATCTCAAAAGAGGGTTTCGCCCGTATCCATGAAAAATTGGATGTCATGACACTTGCGGGAGACGCCACAAGTATCAAGACGATGGCAGAAGCGGGTACGCCAAAGGCGGACATGCTCATCGCCGTATCAGGCGACCAGGCATCAAACATCCTCGCCTGCACGATCGCCAAGCATTTCGGCGTCAAAAAGACAATCTGCCGCCTCTATTCCATGGATGCCTTCGATGAATCCCTCAACATCATGCCGGATTTCTACGGCATCGACAAGGCATTCTCATCCCCTGCTGAATGCGCAAACAGCGTATTGGAATCGCTCCAACGGCGCATCATTCTCGAAAGCATCCAGTTCTCAAATCACGAGGCGACTCTTGTCACCGCCGTCATCACCTCTGCATCTCCCCTGCAAGGACTTCATCTTCAAGATATTCCAAATACAGAACTTCTCAGCAAGATTCGCATCGCCGCACTCGTCCGCGACCGCCAGTTGATGATTCCGCACGGCGACACCATGATCTACCAAGGAGACAAACTCTACATCGCAGGCCACAAGGAATATGTCGAACAGTTTCTCGACTATGCGGAAGGCCATCCAGACCCCAAACGGCAGCTGATCATCATCGCCGGCGTGAACAGAGTCAGCGAAATCATCGCTTCAAAACTCCTCCAGCAAGGCCACGAAGTCCGTTTTGTGGGAAACAACCTCCAGCAAAGCGACGACCTCCTCAATGAAATGCCTGACGATGTCATGATCGTCCATGGCGACATCACGGATGAAGAAGTTCTAAAAGAGGCTGGCATCGCCAAATGTGACTCGTTCATCGGCATTGATGACACTGATGAGAAGAACATCCTCAGCTGCATTCTCGCCAAACGCCTCGGCGCGAAAAAAGCCGTCGTCGTCACGCATAAGCCTGAATACATCTCCATCCTCCCCGCCATGGACGTCATCGACAGCGGCTTCAACACGACACTCGTCTCACTCAACACCATCTTCAGGCTCATGGGCGACAGTTCGTTCCGCATCGACTCCAGGCTGCTCGCATTCCAGGCTTTCCTAAAAGAATTCACCATCAAGCCGTCTTCCGCCTTGATCAATAAGACGCTCAAGAACTGTAAGTTGCCATCATCCGCAGTCTTGGCCATGATATTCAGAAACAATCAAGTCATCACGCCGACTGGCGACACGGAGCTGAAGGAAGGCGATGTCGTCGTCGCAATCGTCACCCCCGCGTCGGAAGAGCAGATCAAGCCCTATTTCGGCTGAATTGTTATTACCATGAAATACCGCGCAATACTACATGTCAATTCACTGCTGCTGATCTTCCTTTCGTTCGGCATGGCTATATCATCGGCAGTTTCCTTTATCATGGGAGATCCAGACGCCATCGTCTTTCGCTTCACGCTTTGCGCAATCTGGACATTCATCGTCGGTTATACGCTCTGCAAACTGACTGAGCGAAAACGCGGCGAACTGGATTTCGGCAGTTCCACACGCGATGGCTTCTTCACCGTCGCCCTGGGCTGGTTCTGCGCAGTCGTCTTTTGCTCGCTCCCATTTATTTCATGCGTCAATCTCACTATTTACGACTCTTTCTTCGAGACGGCTTCCGGCCTGACCACAACAGGAGCCTCCGTCATCAGCACAGACCTGATGATGAGCGACGGAAGGCCCCTCGGTGAAATCCTCGCCTTCCTCCCGCGACACGATCCAGCCAACCTCCCCCTTCCCTCCGGACTCCTTTTCTGGCGATGCCTTCTCAACTGGCTCGGCGGGGTAGGAATCGTCTTCTTCGTCCTGCTCATCCTCCCGTTGCTCAACGTCGGCCGCGGAACACAACTCTACAATGCGGAAGTGCCTGGACTCAAGACGGATGGCGGTCAGCTCACTCCACGACTCGGCAGTTCCATCCTGTATGTCACCATCGTCTATGTCCTGCTGACCACCATGGCGGGACTTCTCTACTACAATTTCGGAATGGGCCTGTTCGATTCAATATGCCATGCGCTTTCCACCATCGCCACGGGCGGCTTCTCCAATAAATCCGCAAGCATCGGCTATTTCAAGAATCCAGGCATCCAATGGAGCGTCATCGCTGTCATGTTCGTTGCAGCATGTAATTTCTCCCTCCTGTTGAAAACCATATTCACAAGAAAGTTTCCATATTTTGCAGACGAAGAATTCCGTTTCTTCACGTGCATGGTCATCATCGCCACGCTCGTCATCACCCCCCTGGTCTATTTCTCCTCACCTGAAAGCATCAGCGTGACAGGAGACCCCGCATACGAGGCGAGAACAGTGTCCAACTATTTACGCACGGTGGCTTTCCAGGTCGTTTCCATCGCCTCAACCACTGGCTTCGGCACATCCGACTACGAAAACTGGAACTGCCCCATTGCCATTTTGATCCTCTTCATCATGATGTTCCCATGCGGATGCGGCGGCAGTACGGCCGGTGGCATGAAATGCTCGCGAATACTCGTCGTCGCCAAACATCTCATCAATGAAATCAAACATTGCGTCTATCCACGCACCATTCCAACTGTCAGGATCAGTGGCGAACGCATTGACCAGGCGCTGGTCGCCAAGACGCTCGCCTTCGTCCTCTGCTATCTCGTCATCTTCGTCACGGTCGCCCTCCTGCTCATGTTCATCGAATACCGCCCGAACACCGCCCAGGCAACAACAGAAATAACCGAACAGACTATTAGCGCACAAGGGAACACGCCTATTGCAAATACCAACCATTCCAACAGCCCAATGGATGTCAAGACAGCCATAAGCGCATCTATTTCAGCCATCAGCAACATCGGTCCCGGGCTTGGAGCCATCAGCCCGTCATGCGACTACCATTGGCTCCATCCAATTTCCAAAATCCTTCTGGCCATCACCATGATCACGGGCCGTCTAGAACTTTACACAATCCTTGTCCTGTTCCTCCCTTCATTCTGGCGAAAGTAAATTTCTCACAATATCTTCCGGGAGAAAAAACATGAAGCATCTCGCCGTCCTCCTCCTGTTCGCAGCCTGCCTCCTGTCCGCACAACAAGACGAAATCATGCTCTTTGATTTCCGCAACAAAAACACCTGCGGCTGGTTCGGCAACCACGACATCGCATCCGTCACGCCAACGGACGAAGGCCTGCACGCCGTCAGCTCAGGCCGCGAAGACCCGTGGATCGAAGGCCCCGTCATTCCCAAACTCCCTGACGGAGACTACGACAAAATCATTCTCGAAATCCGTTACAAGGGAACTGGCAAAAGCATACAGATTTTCTACGGCCCCCAATTCACGCCGCTTCGACAAGCAAACGTCAGAGGCAAAGGCACAAACGAATGGACAACCGAACGTCTTGTCATCCCGCGTCCAACGGATGATTCCCGCCTTCGCATTGACCCATGTATGTTCGCCGGCGAAATCACCGTCGCCACCATCAAGGCCATTCCGCTTCCAACGCTTTTCACGCCATCGTCAAGAAAGCCCTCTCCAATCATCGTCGACGACGATGCAGCCATTCTGACATCAGGCTCGCTGACCATTCGTCATGCACCAGACAAATGGGATGCGTATGTTGTTGAAAACAATCGGATTCCTATTGCTTGCGCCCATGACGAGCCGCTTTTCGCCTGTCTGGTCAACGGCAAGACGGAAATCTTCAATCTCACAAAAGACGCCTATACAACCATTTCCCACACAACTTCCTCCCTGACCGTCACCGCCATTTTCAAAGACAGCGGCAATGCTGAATGGACAGCCGTCCGCACGTTCATGGCCGCCCACAGCAACGCTGTCAACATCACGACCTCCATCCGCGTCTCAGAAGACCGACAGCTTGTCCAAATGCCTTGGATAACGTTATTTCCAGGACTCGGCACGTTCGGCACACGTAAGACACAGGCCCTGCTGGCAGGCGTTGAATATCTTGTCGATGAACCGTCCTCCGACTGCAAGGATTTCGCACCGCAGCAAGCCAACCGCCGCATGGTCAATAATTACAAGCTCTGCTTCCCTCTCATGGCCATCTCATACAAGAAGCAATGGCTCTCGCTTTCATGGGACTATGGCAAGTTTCCCGCAACCATTTTCGACTCGCCCGACCGCCTGTTCCATTCCGACGCGCATTTGTTCGCCCTCTGGTCGCCAAGCCCACGCCAGGATCGCATGGAAAATGATGTCAACGTCTATAGGGCTTTTCCAATTTATAAAAACATTCCACTGAAATTGGAGACGACTATCACCGTCGGTGAAGGCGACGGTACCATAGCCCCCGCCATTGCTGACTACCTTGAACGGAATCCGCTACCACCTCTGCCTATCTATGAAGACGGCTTCCAAGGAGCCTTGAATCTAGCGGCTCACGGCTGGCTGGACTCTGTCATCCATGTCGATAATCAATGGCGTCATGCCTACACAAGGGGCACAGGCCATCCGCCCAGAAACGCGTTCGACCCTATCGTCCTCATGGACTACATCGCCCAGAAGACGACGGACAAATTCATGTCAAAACGTCTGCAAGACTGCATTGTCCAGACACTTCCGTCATATCCAATTAACAACTACGGAAACAGTGTCACCCACAACTACCAAAATCTTTTCAGTTATCTTTATCAAAGCGCTGCCGAAAACTGGCTCAAAGCCGTCTATCCATCTGCCAACCAACAACTTGACAGGCTTCGTCCAGACGGCTCCTATCCCTACCGCCCTGCACCGCCAGATGTTAAATTCAACTACGGTACGACCCATTGGGCCGACCACGCCAACGGCTTGACCGCCAGCAGCTTGCTGGGCGCATCTAGATTCGTGCTAGCCTCCGCCAATCCGTCGGTCCGCGAAAAATATCTGACTATTATCGACCGTGTTTTCGACTGTTATCGCAACGACGTGCCGCGCGGTGCACAGACGTGGGAAATCCCCCTGCATTCTCCAGACATTCTCGGCTCCGCCTATATGCTTGTCCTGGCCGCAACCGCCTACAAGATTTCCGGCAATCCAAAATACTTGAAAGAAGCTGAATACTGGGCACTTACAGGCGTTCCGTTCGTCTATCTCGTCAATCCCGTAGAGCATCTGAATCCCAAAGGGCTGTACGGGACAATTGCCGTGCTTGGCGCGACGTTCTGGACAGCTTCCAACTGGATCGGCCTTCCCGTCCAATGGTGCGGAGCCGTCTATCGTAACGCACTTTACGAATATCTAGACATCCTCGACGATCCCGCCAAGCAAGCCTTCTGGAAGAAAATCGCCGACGGCATTACGATAACGGGTCTGCAATTCACCTATCAGGAACGTGACGGCGATCCAGCGGATCAGATTGGCCTTCTTCCTGATTCCTACAGACTTATGATGGGCATGAAAGGCGGTCCGTCCATCAATCCAGGCACCATCCAGCTCTTCATGCCGCAAGCCTACGGCGAAACGCCCATCATCAATGTCAAGATGCTGAAAATCGGCCGTTTCATCCATGCTTTAGGCGACATCAAAACCATTTCAGATTCGCAAGCGGAACTTGATTTATGGCCTGCAAGACCAACGGACGTACTCATTACGGGACTAGCCGCCAAGCCGTCCGAAATCCGCTGGCAGGGCAAATCCATCCAATTCAAATGGCTCCCTGAACACAACGCCTTCATCGCCAACATCCAAGGCAAAGGCATGCTGGAATGGCGGTGAACAATTGCGTCCCGCTCACCACAAAACAGTTCTCACTCCCCCAAAAATAGAGAAATATGAGCAAGAAAACTGACAGAGTGAGCAAGAAAACTATTGTTCTGTCCATGGTAATTCTATTAAACACGAATGATTGTGTCTAAGAAACGGCGAGGGAGGGGCGCACTCTGTGCGACCGTTTGCGCAACGCGCAAACACCTCTTTAGTTTTCTTTTTAATCTAAGAAACGGCAAGGGAGGGGCGCACTCTGTGCGACCGTTTGCGCAACGCGCAAACACCTCCAGCCCGTTGGCAAGGGGAAACACGAAGAAACACCGCCTGAAGAGCGACACAATGATATCGCCTGCAAATGTCTAAAAGGCACACAGTTAACGGTTGCTCCCTTGGGACAGCACCCGCAGGATGCCACAATTATCGGAACCGCGTCAGTGATGACAGGAATACACCGCAGCAGAGTTCTGGTGGGAATACAGTATTATCACAATCATGCTGTATCCCGTAAAAAATCGACCGCCTAACGGCGGCATCTTTTTCGCCTTCGGCAGCCGCTGTCGGATGCCATATATGCGGCGCTTCGCACCTGTCCCGCTCCGCGGGGACCTTGTCATCCGGTAGGCCGCCGCGATGACTCCGCAAGCTCAAGATAAGGAGAATGAATGTCATCATTGAACTCGCGTCAACGCGATGCGGAAGCCGATGTTGTTGCAGCTAAGCGATGGATTAATGCCTTTGCGATACGCCGAACGACAGTCCTTCGCATAGTTGAGCCAGCTGCCCCCACGATACACGCGCCCCGAGCCATTTCTGCACTTTGGATCTATCACGTCATCCTTGTAAGTATCCGTTACCAAGCCATTTAACCATTCGCAACTGTCAAGGCACCATTCCCATACGTTGCCACTCATGTCGTAAATCCCCAATTCGTTCGGCTTCTTCTGCCTGACAAAATGCTTCGAATCGCCTATATTTTTATCATACCATCCAACGTCATTCAGATTATCGCTTCCGCTGTATTGGTATCCTTTGGACTTGTTGCCGCCACGGGCGGCATACTCCCACTGCGCCTCAGTCGGAAGCGCAAACTGATAACCAGACGGAAACTGATTCTTGCAGACACGATTCAAGGCATCACAAAATTTCACTGCTTCTTTCCATGAAACATACTCCACTGGATAGTCGCCGCCATTATTAAAATATGACGGATTCTTTTCCATGACAGCCTCGTACTGCGCCTGCGTCACTTCCGTCTCACAAATCCAAAAATCCTTCGTCAGCGTCACCTTGTGGACAGGCTTTTCCCAGGATTCACCATTCTCGCTCCCCATCATGAAACTCCCCGCCTCGACTTTCACTAGTTTGATTTCCACGCCTGGTTTCAATGTCACAATGTAATTGCCGCCTTCCTCACGACTAGTCGGTTTTATATCAGGGGTATATGGTCTGAACAACACGGTCAATACCAATATTATGACAGTTACGGATGCAGCGACGCCAATCGTTCGAGCTATCATGGTTTTTCTTTCAGCCGTCTTCGCCATCGCATCCCACGATGCGGCTTTCGCCGCATCCAGCCCCTTCAGTTCATCTATGTCCTTGCGTGCATCTTTAAATCGTTTTCCATCAATGGCCTCACGAATGGCTTTTTCCCACGCTTGAATGTTTCCTGCTTTTTCTGCGGAATCTATTTCCGCTTTCAATGATGCAGCCTTTGCTGCATCCAGTTTCCGCAATTCTTCAATTTCTTTATAGGCATCTTGAAAACGCTTTTCATTGATGGCAATTGAAATGTCCCTCTCCAATTCTTCAATGCGCTCCGTCTTCCAGTTTACCTCCGCCGCATTTATCACCGACTCCCATGACACGGCCTTCACCGCATCCAGTTTCTTCAATTCGGCAACAGCTTGCCGTGCATCCTCAAAACGTTTTATAGAAATGTCAACTGTAATGTATTCCTCTAATTGCCTTATCCTTTCCGTCTTCCAGGCAGTTTCCGCTTTTGCTATCGCTGCATCCCACGATGAAGCCTTCTCCA
Organism: Victivallales bacterium; assembly: GCA_017964325.1. The sequence continues at coordinate 8,257 of JAGCSE010000116.1, forward strand.
CATCCAGTTTCTTCAACTCCTCGATAGTCTGACGTGCTTCCTGAAAACGCATCTCGCCAATCGCTTGTGAAATGCCTTTTTCCAAATGAGCAATGCGGTGGGCTTTCCACACCGCTTCTAACGTTGCCTCCCATGACGCGGCCTTCGCCGCATCTCGTTTCTTCAATACAGCGATATCCAGCCGCGCATTCTGAAAACAATTTTCATCAATAGCCTTTTTTATGGATTTCTCCAAATCCATGATCCGCTTCGCAAGCCGAGCCATTTCCGCGGCTTTCGCAAATGCGCCATCCGCAGATGCAAAGCCTTTCTCCGCTTCTTCAAATCGCCCCGACTCGAAATCGCCATCCGCCGTCTTCAGCAGATTCACCGCCTCCTGCAGCTTGTCGTCTGCCAGCCGTCCAGCCTCCGCCTCCTCAGCGGTCTTCTGCGCAACCACGGCCTTTTCACGGACATCGGCGGCAGACTTGCGCAGCGGTTCATTGGCCTCCAGCCATTTCCATTCGCCCTCCGCCTGCTTGTAGAATTTGTACGCAAAAGCAAAGTCCTTGATGCCAACGGCTCCTTTCGCCCCACGGCAAGCTTTGTTGAACGCATCCAGATGAATGCCAAACGTCTGCCCGCGGTCCCATTCGCGCTTCCCGCATTCCGTAAATTTCTCATCCATCTCCCCAGACAGAATATAAAACTCCGCCATGGAGAACGACTCGTCTTTTTTCGCATCAGCGGCGTCTTTCGTCGTCGATGCAGTCGGCTCCGCCGCCATCATTGACGACAGCCCCTTCTTCAACGCGTCAATGAACGCCCTGCAAGTCCCATACCGCTCGGACGGTTTCTTCGCAAGTCCCTTCTTCAAAACAACATTCACCTCGTCGGGCAGCGACTTGACGGGCGGCACATCATCGTTGAGCACCATTTCCTGCAACAACCCTTCATTGTCGCTCCAAAAAGGCAGATGTCCGGACAGGCAACGGTACGCCGTCACCGCCAGCGAATATTCGTCCGACGACGCCTCCGCGCGATCGCCGCGCCACTGCTCCGGCGACTGGTAGCCGCGCGTACCCGCGAAGACGCTGGCCGTCGTCGTCGTCGCCGTGACATCGTGCGCAACCGTCCCGTTTTGGCTGACTTGATGTGACGCACGGCTCGCGATGCCGAAGTCGATGAGCACGACGTTGCCCGTCGCCTTTTCAATCATGATGTTGGCGTCCTTCACGTCGCGGTGGACGATGCCGCGGCCGTGCGCGTAGTCCAAAGACTCCGCGACCTGCCGCAGGACGCGGAGGGTCTCCTTTGCCGTCTCCCGCAAGTCTCCGCCGAACTGGCGGAGATGGTCTTTCAGGCTCTCGCCCTCCACCCAGTCCATCTCCACGTACCACTGGCCGTTGCGTTCATCGACTTCAAGCGCATTAAGGCGCACGATGTGGTCGTGGGACAGTTTGTGGACGCGGTCGTAGTTGTGCCGCATCGACTTGATCTCATTATCCGGCATCGGCCCGTCCGACAGCACCGTCTTCAGCGCGACAATCTGCCCCGTATCCTGTTTGATACATTTATAGACGACGCCCATGCCGCCCGCGCAACGTTCCGTCGCCAGGTACTTTCCGTCCAGCAGGGGAAGACCGCCAGGCGGCAGCGGCGCATCCGTCCGCCCCGCATACACGCCGCCGTCCGACGGCTGAGCCGTCGGGGGCAGGAGTTCGCCGGCGGCGTCGCTGTGCGGAGCCGTCCAGCTAGTTTGATTGTCGTCACTATGCGGTTGCGTCATCGATGCCTGTCATGGAAACGTTTAACGAAAATTTTTTCATCATAACATAATCCAATGCCACATCTTTGCAAGCAAGCAGTATTTTTGTAAAAAAGGGAAAAGCAAATGCTTTTTGTTTTGACGAGAGACGTGAGACGCGAGACGCGAGACGAGCGGAGACATTGGACAAGGAGACAAAAAGACTGCTGTTTTTGTGCTTTTGTCTTATTGTCTCAGCTCACGTCTTATCGTCTCATCGTCTCATCGTCTCAGCTCGCGTCTCACGTCTCGCGTCTCACGTCAAACCGCGCAGTGGCGGCGCCATTGCGCCCCATCAAGAAAACAGATCGGCCATGAGTTGACTTGCAACATTCCTGATTTAAAATATATCCAGTTACATCAACCATCATTCCGAAGCCATCCAATTGGCAATGCACAATACACCATGAAAACCAAACGATTCCTTTTCATTCTACTCGCCATAACGGTCGTCGCATTGATAGTCCGCGCCGTCATCTGCATCCAGCTCTTCAATGCACCAGACGTGCAAAATCCTAATGTCCAGACAGATATGGCAACATACCTGACGATGGCCAAAGATATTCTGAAAGGCAAATGGCCAGACCACTACGACTACCAGCCGTTCTACTACACCATCTTCCTGCCCGTCTGTCTCGCCATTGTATCAAAATCCACCATTCTTGTCATGATATTGCAGGCATTGCTCGGCTCGTTGGCCGTCTGGCTTGTCGGCCTTGGAACGGCGCAATTATATGGCCGCAAGGCAGGGCTTCTCGCGGCGGCATTGCTCGCATTGGCGCGCTTTCATGCGTTCTACACGCCGTTTCTGCTGTTCGAAGTGCTGAACAGCTTCTGGCTCGCCCTGCTTTTCTATCTGTCGCTCCGTGCATGGAAACGCAACACGTGGCTTTTGTGGATGTTGACGGCGCTTTCACTGTCATGCGCCGCCTTGACACGCGGCAACGCCCTGCTTTTCCTCCCGTTCATTCTCGCATTCCTTCTCTGGCGAAACCGCAGCAATCTCAAACGAGGGATTGCCATCGCCGTCGCAACCGTCGCCATCTTCTATCTGCCGCAACTTCCATTCAGCATCGTAAATTACCGATACACAGGACGTTGGTGCGGTCCATCGACTGCGGGCGACAAAGTGCTCGCATTGGGCAACACGCCCGAAGCCCCTCCAGGGGGGTTGGAATACCCCATGACCTACCACGAATGGTGCAATGATTCGGACAAACGACCCGAAGAAGGACGCATCTCCGTCCCATCCCACATCATCCAATGGTTCAAGGAGTCGCCGTTGCAAGTCATCGAACTGCAGTTCCGCAAGCTGCTTCTTTTCTGGCATCGGAAGGAAATTCCGAACAACGTCAACATCGAAATCCATGGGAAGAACTGTCCGTTTCTCAAAGTTCTTTTGCCATTCTGGCTGTTCGCGATTCCCGCACTAGCGGCCCTCCTCTCATGCTGGAACCGCCGTTCGCCACGGCAATTGCTTCTGTTCTGCCTCGTGGCCGTCTATTGCGGGGCCACCGTCCTTTTCTACATCCTCGCGCGTTTCCGCATCGGCATCGTCCCGCTGCTCTGTGTATTAGCCGCCACATTCGTCCAACGCTGCGCCACGGCATGGCAATATCGACAGCAGCCGAATCCAGACAAAGGAAGGCAACATCTTGTCCTGCTGGGACTTGCAGCCGCTTTCGCAGCTTTCATCGTCTGCACCGCCTTCACGCTTTATCAAGATTTGTACGAAGCGGACATCATCCGCGCCCTCCGTCCCAACGGCATCGCCGTCAACGGAAAAGAAGGCGTTTTGATCTACGACCACGGCCCCTTCTGCGAAGGCGGCATGCAAACCGTCACGCCTTCTCCCGAAGGTCTGTTGGAAATCAAAAAGACACTCATCATCCCGCAGGAGAGCCGTGAACTGTTTGCAACCCGCCCGACAACCGTCCGCATTCCGTTCTTCAACCAAACCCGTGCCCCTTTTACGGCGACATTCGTCAATGGAACGCAACGTTTTACACCTGAAATCGCCTTACACCGCTTCCTCCCTTGGCTGGAAGCCACGTTCGATAATCTCACACTCAACGACGACGGAACGGCCACCATCACGCTGATCGTGAACGGTTCCCCGGAAATCGGCCTTGGCATCGACCGCCTCCGTACATACGGCAGAACCCAGTACACCACCAATGGACAACCGCTTCCAATCCCCTTCGAAGCAAGCATTGAAATTTTCGTAAAACACTGAAATACAGGAGCAACATGAAAAAGCAACTTATCTCATTCATTCTGGCCGTCGCAGCGACCACCGCCGTCCAAGGCGCTGATCTTAAGCTTGGGTTGGACAACTGGTACGGCAATCCTCTGGCATGGAAGGAGACGCCAAACGGCTTCCAGACTATAACCAGCGGCGGCGGATTGCGATACACGCCCGCTCCGCTGTCGGAAAACTGCGAGATTTCCGCCGTCGTCACCGTGAAGTCGCGTACTGGCGAACAATACGCGACGGCTGGCGTCGGACTGTGGTTCGACAGCAACAACCACTACCATCTCGCCCTCGTGGAGTCACCGATAGCCGCCAACAGACGGCATTTCATCGAACTTCACCAGAGGTTCAAAGGCGCATGGCCCGGCAACGACAA
>JAGCSE010000117.1 GCA_017964325.1 Victivallales bacterium
CCCGACCATCCCGTACGCCAAGGCCAAGAATGGTCGCGGCCCCGCTTGGGCGAACTCCCTCTTCGAAGACAACGCCGAATTCGGTTGCGGTATGCGCCTCGCCATCGACTCCAACCGTGAAACGTTGAAGTCCTTCTGCGGCAAGCTGCTCGAAAACGACAAGACGCCCGCCGACCTGAAGGACGCCGTCAGCAACGCCCTCAAGTTCTGGGACAACTCCAAATCCGCCGAAGCCGTCGCCGCGCAGGAAGCCGCCAAGGCCGTCCTCGCCAAGTACGCCGACTGCGGCTGCCCCGTTGTCGCGAAGGTCAACGAACTGGCCGACTTCTTCACCGACAAGTCCGTCTGGATCATCGGTGGTGACGGCTGGGCCAACGATATCGGTTACGGCGGCATCGACCACGTCGTCGCCATGAACCGCAACGTCAACATCCTCGTCCTCGACACGGAAGTCTATTCCAACACCGGTGGACAGGCCTCCAAATCCACTCCGACCGCGGCTGTCGCCAAGTTCGCCGCCGGCGGTAAGAAGACCTACAAGAAGAACATGGGCTTCATGTGCATGAGCTACGGTTACGTCTATGTCGCGTCCGTCGCCCTCGGCTATGACCGCCAGCAGACCTTGAAGGCCTTCCAGGAAGCCGAAGCGTATGATGGTCCGTCCATCATCTTCGCCTACGCCCCCTGCATCGCCCATACCATTGATATGAGCAAGACGCAGACCGAGCAGAAGCGCGCCGTCGAAGCCGGTTACTATCCCGTTTACCGCTTCAACCCCGCAGCTGCGGATCCCGCCGCCCGCTTCTCATGGGATGTCAAGGCCCCCGCGAATGGCGGCTTCCAGGACTTCATCCAGTCCGAAGGCCGTTACAAGCTGCTCATGAAGGCCAACCCCGCCCACGCGGAAGAGCTATTCAAGCAGGCCGAATCCGACGCCGCCAAGCGTATGGACTTCATCCAGCAAGTTGGCAAGATGATGTAATCATCGCCTAAACGCAAAAAGGGCTGCCCTCATCCATAGGATGTAGGCAGCCCTTTTTAATGCTTAATGCTTAATGCTTAATGCTTAATGCTTAATGCTTAATGCTTAATGCTTAATGCTTAATGCTTAATGCTTAATGCTTAATGCTTAATGCTTAATGCTTAATGCTTAGACGAAACTCCCAAAAGTCTTCAATTTTGAGTTTTCAGTCCAACAAGAGCGCAGAAATATTTTGTTCCAAACTTGCTAAAAATGAAAAAAATCTCAGTTTTTGCAGTCCAAATAAGACCTATACGATGATTTTATCAAAAAAAGGCTCAAAAAAACGCTTAAAACGCTTGCGAAACAACATGGATGGCTGTATTGTTATTATTTGTCATGTAAAATACCATACTTATATATAGTCAACTTTAGCAACTGGGGCAAAACCATGAGCGAAGAACAAGCAGACAAACTGAAATTGAAGACGACTGATACGAACCGCTTCAAAATCGAAGCGGAACAGCCGACCGAACAGCCGGCAGACAAATTGCCGAAGGCCGACGACGCACCAACGAAAATCGACGACCTCAATGAACAGCGTAAAGTCAACACTGGCAGTTTCAAGCGCATAGATGTCACGGGGCAGGCTCCCGCCAGCACGACTGCCATGCCCGGCATGGGAGAAGGCGGCATGAAAAAATCGGAAACTGTCCGTCTGAAAGTCGTCCGTGCCACACCTGCTGGTGGTGCTCCCACCGCCGGCCCTGCAGCCTCCACGGTCAAATTGAATTTGAAACGTCCGGATGCTCCAGTTGCCACGCCAGCCGCACCAGCGGATTCCACGGTAACGTCCGCTCCCGCGCAGGGAAGCACGCTGAAACTCCATCCAACGACGCCACAAGCGGCGGAAACGTCTGCGGCTAACGCCCCTACGACTAAAGTTCCGCTTTCCACACCTCCCGCGCCCGCGACGCAGCCCAAGCTGTCCATCAAAAAGGAAGAAGCCCCCGCTCCAGCGCCAGCAGCTCCAGCCGAGCCTAAAGCAGACGCAACGACGGCTGTTCCACCGCCTGCGGAACCTGCCAAGCCCGCCTTGAAGCTCAACAAGCCCAAGAAGGAAGCGGCCGCCACTGTCGCCGTCGAGCCTCCCGCTCCTGAAGCAGCGCCAGCGGAAGAAAAGAAGGAAGAAGCCAAGCCCGCCATGAAGATGAAGGGCGCCACCAAAGAAGACGATGACGTTGCAAAATATCTGCCGCAGCAGGACGATGACGAACCTGGTGCTTTGGAAGGTGTTGCAGCCGTTGTCGCGTTCCTGGCCACTGGCTTCGCCACCTATCAATTGGTCATGAATTTCCTCCAGCAGATTCAGTAAATCTGCACACACTCCCCCAACCAATCGGTGGAGAAACATGAATAGATTGCCTTCATTTCCGTTGTTTGCATTAGCTTTCGTATCCTTGATGTCGAACGCCGCTTCCATAACGGATTTGAAGGCGGTCTGTCGTCATGGACAAGTCTTCCTAACGTGGAATGAAAAGGAACTTCCTGACGATGCGACACTTTCCGTCTATTCGTCAAGCCTTCCCATCACGGCAGAAACCATTTCCACTGCGAAACTTCTGGCGACAGACATTCTGCCCAGCAGCGCACGAGACTGGCTGAAGGACCCTGCATCATTCAAAAAGGATGCTCCGCATGGCGAACCTGTCGGTTTTATCATTGAGCCTGGTGGCGAACCATTGAATCCGATTTCTGGACTCCATGTCCACACCGTTTCCACGCAGACTGAAGGAGAACGCTATTTCGCCGTTCTTTGGAAATCGCGCGGTCTTCCGCAATCACCTGTCATCGCGGGAGAAAACGCCACGTTGGAACCATGTCAAGCCGTTGTCGGTCAACCGATTCCAATTTGGCAGGGCACAGCGGAAACGGAACCACAGGCCAATTCATGCGAAGGTCGTCCGCTTATTCTCGATCTTCATGGCCGAGGCGGTGGCGACACCTCCAATCCGCACTCAACCTTCAACAGCTTATGGTTCGCCAATGCGCAACAAGGCTGGCGCGAAGGACTTCCTTTCAAATTTCAAATGAACGTCCATCCAGACAAGGTTGTTTTCTTCGTGCAGGACCGCGTTTGGATCAACCGGCCCGTCACCGAATCAAAAGATGCACGCGACCACTGCCCCGCCATCAACACATTCTGGTGCGGATACAATGTCAATATCGCACACAGCACTGGCGGCGACAAGACGGTCGTCGTTGACAATTTCACGGAAAAGTATCTTCTTGGACTCATCGACTATGCACAGAACTATCTCGGTACGGATCCGAACCGAACGTATGTCATGGGTAGTTCCATGGGCGGTTCAGCCTCCGTCGCCATGGCAACGCATTTTCCAGACCGCATCGCCGCTGTCTATGCGCAAGTCCCTGTGTATTCTTATACTTGGGAGAAATGCTCCACGTCCAACGCCATCACGGCATGTCGCTTGGAATGTTCCTGTGGCCCGTTAAAAGGCAAAAATGCAATCTTGAAGAATGGCATGGATTTGTTCGAATACATGAACGGTGCAAAAAATATCACCGTCACAAAAGACATTCCGCCAATCTTCGCGACGAATGGCCGCAGCGATCCGTCTATCCCATGGGTCAACAACCCACCATTCTATACCGCTGCAAATCAAGCACAACAGGCATTCGCCGTCTTCTGGAACAACGGCAACCACAGCATGAGTTCACAGGCTCCAAACGACGTCAAGTTCTGGTCCAAACTATACCTTAAATATAGACTCGACCTCAGCTATCCTGCATTCTCCAACAACTCCGACAATAAGAACTACGGCAACGGAGCTCCCGAAGACGGCGATCTTGTCGGCTGGATCAACCGCGGCCTTGACTGGAATGTCGTCTCCGACACGCCAAACCGCTACGAAATCACCATCACCGCCAAACATCCAGACATCGTCTATCCTGTCACATTGGACATGACAATCCGCAGACGACAGCAGTTCAAACCTCTTTCTGGCGAACAACTTATCATCAGCATCAATGGTGTCGAACGCCCTGCAACCACCATGCCGCAAGACGGACTTTTGACCATTTCCCATCTCGTCATTCCGTCCGCCGAACCGCTCACCGTCGTCATCAGAAAATAGCCGCTGTTTTCTGCAACTATTTCCCAATCAATGTCCAAATCGCCGTTGTCCATCTTCGCTCCATCCGTTGCCGAATGGTTTGAATCCGTCCATCGGCAACCGACGGAAATACAACGACGTGCATGGCCAATCATTGCGCAGGGCGAAAATCTTCTCGTCACGGCACCAACAGGAAGCGGCAAAACGCTGACGGCTTTCCTTTGGGCCATCAACCAACTGCTGACTGGCCAATGGCCCTCCAATCAGTTGGCGACTGTCTATGTCTCCCCGCTGAAAGCACTTAACAACGACATCCGTGAAAATCTCCTCGTGCCGCTTGACGGCATTCGCAAGCTTTCCGCCGAAAAAGGAATCATACTGCCGTCGCCCAAAATCGCCATCCGCAGCGGCGATTCCACAGCAACAGAACGCAGAAGCATTTGGACATCCTGTCCCGAAATCCTCATCACCACGCCAGAAAGCCTCTTTCTGATGCTTCAGTCAAAACCCTCTCTGGTCCAACGACTTTTCTCAACCGTCAAGACCGTTGTCATCGATGAAGTCCACGCCCTCCTGAACACGCGCCGCGGAGTCCAATTGGCCGCCTCACTGGAATGGCTGGCTAGAATCGCAGGCGATTTCCAGCGGATTGCACTCTCCGCCACCGTCAAACCGACGGAAACCGCAGCAGCCTTCATCGCAGGTGCGTCTATGCAGACCACCCCGCCCTCCCCCCGCCCCATCACGGTCGTCGAATGTCCAAACACACGGCAAATTAATCTGAAAGTCCAACTGCTCCCTGAATTCGACACGACCGTCGCCGACGACAATGCTTGGAAGTGTGTTGCGCAAGTCGTTCTCCCGCACCTACAAAACAATCGTTCCACATTGCTTTTCTGCAACGCACGGAACACTTGCGAGAAAATTACGCAGAACATCAACGATGGTCACCACGACCTGCTTGCTTTCTCCCACCACGGCTCCCTGTCAAAAGACATCCGACAAAATGTCGAAAAACGTATGAAGGCAGGAGAGCTGAAAGCCATCGTCGCCACGTCATCACTGGAACTCGGCATCGACATCGGAGCCATTGACGAAGTCGTTCTCATCAACGCCCCCTCCTCCATCGCGGCAGCGACACAGCGAATCGGCCGTGCGGGCCATCAAGTCGGCGCGGCCAGCCGCGCCCTCCTGCTTGCCACGCATCCGCATGAACTGCTTCAGGCTATGGCAGTTAGAGATGCCGTCATGGAAAAGGACATCGAGCCTTCGCAGCCGCCGCAAAACTGCCTGGATGTCCTCGCGCAAATCATTCTCGCCGTCGCTCTCCACACGCCGCGCAATCTAGACTGGCTCTATCATTTCATCACCTCCATCTGGTCATACAGCAATCTTCCAAGAAAACATTTTGATGCCGTTATTCAGCTCTTGTCAGGACGTTACAGCAACCTCTCCGTCACGGCGCTCCGCCCGCGACTGACCATCAGCGCAGACGGTTCCTCCTGCCAGACACGGCAGGACGCATCAACGGCGCTCAAATTCTCCTCGGGAACAATTCCAGACCGCGGACTCTACAAGCTCCGTCAAACCAACGACAATGCACTTGTCGGCGAACTGGATGAAGAATTCGTCTGGGAAGCGCGAATCGGGCAGCGATTCACGCTTGGCACCCAAGCGTGGTCCATTGACCGCATCACCCATGACGATGTTTTCGTCACGCCTGTCCCCTCCACTGCTGAAGTCCCGTTCTGGAAAGCGGAACCGCAGGACCGCCCCTACGGCCTCTCCCGCCGAATCGCGGAAAAACTCGCCCAGTGGAACGACGTTTTAGAACGCGAAGACTCGTTGTTGACACACCTTATTAATATAGAAGGACTCTCGCCGCAAGATGCCATTCGCCTGGACGAACACCTCCGTGCACAAAAGGAGGCGACGGAACGTCTGCCTGACTCCCGTCATGTCATCGTCGAACACATCCAAAGCCAAAACGAAGAAGGCGACGAATTGTTCCAGACGGTCATCCACACGTTTTGGGGAGGACGGCTCAATCGACCGTTTTCCATCGCCATTCGCACGGCCTGCTGTCAAGACGATGCCCTCCAGGATGCCGATATCGTCGCAAACAACGACGGTATTTGGATTTCCGCCTCACGCCCTCTCCCACAAGTCGAAATCTTCGCCACTATCACGCCCGAAAACATAGAACAACTTGTCTTGCAAGGACTTCAGGATTCCGCTTTTTTCGCCGCGCATTTCCGTGAAGCCGCCGGTCGCGCCATTCTGCTCCCCAAAGGGCCGCCTGGTAAACGGAAGCCATTGTGGATGACTCGCCTCCGCGCCCAAAAGCTTTGGAATGAAATCGCCGCCTATCCAGACTTTCCAATTGCCATTGAAGCCTGGCGTTCCTGCCTTCAGGATGACTTCGATCTGCCCTCTCTGCATAACGTCTTGTCAGACATACAGAAAGGTGTCATTTCCATTTCAGAAGTCAACCGCATCATTGCCAGTCCGTTCGCACGCCAAGCCAGATGGACGCAGGTCAATACGCTCATGTACGCCAACGACAGGACGCCCAAACCCGCCTCCCCCAATATGGAATGGCTGTCAGAACTGCTTGGAACGCAAGCTGTAAACATCTCCATTCAATTGGAAACCATCCGTTCCTTTGAAGCAAAGCGGAAAGGCACGGCTCCAGGCTATACGCCATCCTCAAAAGACGAACTGCAAAACGCCGTCCATGACCGCTGGTGCATGACTATGCAGGAATGGTCTGAACTCACCGACGCCATAAGACGGGACAATCCAGAAACTGCGGACGACATTCTGGAGGCGGCCGTCACCACCGTCAAAACCACAGCCGTATTTATTGCCGATGAGGCCAACGCTCGCGAAATCAACAACTTCCCATTGAATGACATCCCCCTCTTGGCCTCACGAATCAAACAAGTCCTCCAATACTATGGCCCCATTGTCGTCGCCGATTTTCCAGCATTATTTCCATTTCCGTCCGAAACCATAAATAACGCCATCGAACATCTGCTGAAATCTGGCGAACTGCTGCAAGGCATATTCACAAACGACCTTCCATCGCCGCAAATCTGCCTTCGCGACAATCTTGAACGACTTGTCCGCACGGAACGCAACGCCCGTCGCCTGCTTGATTTCAGTCCCGTCGCCCCCCTCCGCTATCAAGCCTGGCTTGCCAATAACCTAAGCGTATCACCAGACGATAATATTCCACAAGATGCGTTGAAGCAACTTCTTCTGAAATTCACCGGATTTCCCCTGAAACTCGACAGCCTGGAAACAACCTTTCTCCCGTCGCGTTTTCCAAACTACGACCCGCTCTGGCTCGACTCAATCGCCGCCGACGGTTTTCTCGCCGTCGGCAGTCGAGAAAATTGCGTACAATTCATTCAAGAAGCCGATTTGCCCTATATTCAGCCTCCATCCCCTCTTGACGACAATTGGCCAAATGTCTCGTTCACGTTGGACACATTTCTCCGAAAGGAAAATTTTTCGCCGTTGGATACGGAAAACATCCATGCCAAATTTTTAAAAGGCTTTCTGGACGGCGAAATCACGTCGGACTCATTCGCGCCAATTCGCCTGCTCCATTCAGCAGCCCCACAAAAAGAAACTTCCGTACGTGCACCACGCCTTTCCTCCTCGCATCGTCGCCATCCTGCCACACGTGCCAATTCCAGATTCAATGCCGTCAATCGAATCCCATGGCGAAAAATTCCATGGCCTGCCATGACGGACGATCCCATTGAAAGACTCGAACAGGACAAAGAGCGCATACGTATTCTCATAGACCGCTATGGCATTGTCTTCAAAGCACTTCTGGAACGTGAGGCTCCTGATTTCAGATGGCGTAGGCTCTTTCCGGCCCTTCGCCTTCTTGAATTGTCAGGCGAAATCGTCGCAGGTCATTTCATCGACCAAATCAACAGTCTGCAATTCGCCGCCTTCGACACGTTGGACAGCCTGAAACGCACCGCGCCACACGGCGTCGTCTGGTTTCAAGCCAACGATCCAGCCTCCCTCTGCGGAATCGCCCCCGCCTTCTCCATGCCCCCCTTCCCGCCGGCACGACGCGACTCTGCATTCATCGTCATGCAGGACGACCACATCGTCCTCACGGCCACCATGTCCGGCCGTCATCTCCTCATTACTGAAGACCTACTACCGCAGTTGTCTCCAGAATGGTTCGCGCCTTGGAAATGCGCCCTCTCCAGAAGAATCTCACCACGACCATCCGTGGAAATCCAAACTGTCAACGGACGCCCTGCCACAACCGTCATCCCGCGCCCTCTCCTTGAAAAAAACTTCCTTGTCGAAAAAAATATCGACAAATGGATTCTCTACCGTAAATAATGAACCTATCCTGCATTTTGTCGCACACTTGAAATATTTTCCTTTTATGCTACATTAAAGTAAATGTCCCTTTTTAGTGTAAAAAAACATCCTTCTAAACCGCAAATAAATAAACTGACAATAAACAATTCTAACAATTTGGAGACTCAAATGTCCAAGAACGCTGAACGTGTCATTAAAATTATCGTTGAACAGCTACAGTGCAAAGAAGAACAGGTAAAGCCTGAAGCGAAATTCGTTGAAGATCTGGGCGCAGACTCCCTTGACGTCGTGGAACTCATCATGGCTCTCGAAAACGCCTTTAATACCCATATTCCAGATGACGACGCCTCCAGCCTTTCAACCGTCGGCGACGCCATCAAATATATGGAAGAAAAAGTCGGCACTGGCGACAACGAAAAATAATTTGCTTGTTGTTTTCCTTTCAAGCCGCTTCACGCGAAGCGGCTTTTTTATATAAAACAGCCTGAAACTTTCATCTTTTTTCATATCTTGTCCACTTTTTGCAGCCAAACCGCATTTTATTTGCGATTTTTCAAAATCATGTTATCTTAATTAAATCTGTTTTTATCCTTTTATTGTTTCAGGCGTTTATTTCAAAAAACAAAACATATATGTCATTTCTAAACACACGAGTGGTAATCACCGGCCTTGGGGCCATCTCGCCCGTCGGAAACGATGTTGATTCATGCTGGAAAAACCTTCTGGCTGGAAAATCTGGCATCGGTCCCATCACCAAATTCGACGCATCCCAATTCCGTTGCCGCATCGCCGGTGAAGTCAAAGGGTTGGACATTGAAACCATCCTGGACCCCAAGGATGCCAAACGGCTGGACGAATTCTGCCATTATGCAGTCGTTGCCAGTGACGAAGCCTTGAATCAATCTGGTCTGGAAAAATATGAGCATCTTGATTTGACGCGCGTCGGCGTCATCATTTCCTCCGGCATCGGCGGATTGACCACGACCGAACAGCAAATATCCAATTTGGTGCTAGGGGGCCCCAACAAGGTATCGCCACTTTCCATTCCCATGTTGATTTCCAACATGGCATCTGGTTACGTCGCCATCCGCCACCATCTACGCGGTCCAAATTTTTGCATTGTAACGGCTTGTGCCTCAGGGCTCCACTCCATCGGCGAAGCTTGCTGGATGATTGCCCGCGGCGATGCGGACGCCATGGTCTGCGGCGGCACGGAAGCCGTCGTCGAACCGTTCTCGCTTGCATCGTTCGCCTCCCTGAAGGCTCTTTCCCTTCAGAACGAGACACCAGAACAGGCCAGCCGCCCATTTGACAAAAATCGTGACGGCTTCGTCCCTGCGGAAGGCGCTGGAGTCATCGTCATTGAATCGGAAGAACATGCCAAACGCCGTGGTGCCAACATCTTGGCAGAAATTGTCGGCTACGGTCTCAGCGCGGATGCCTTCCACATCACCGCCCCGTCTCCCGACGGCGAAGGAATGCAGCGCGCCATTGCCATGGCCTTCAAATATGCGGGCCGCAAATATGATGATTTGGACTACATCAACGCGCACGGCACCTCCACACGTCTCAACGACAAGACGGAAACCGCCGCCTTCAAAGGCCTCTTCGGGGAAAAGGCCAGAAAGCTTCCAATCAGCAGCACGAAATCCATGACAGGACACATGCTCGGCGCGGCAGGCGGCTTCGAATCCATCGTCTGCATCAAATCCATCATGGACGGCGTCGTCCCGCCAACCATCAATTACACGACCCCAGACCCAGAGTGCGACCTCGACTACGTCTCCAACACAGCGAGGGAGGTCAATGTCAAGCTCGCCCTCAACAACAATCTCGGATTCGGCGGCCAGAACGGCTCCGTTCTTTTCGCCAAATATCAGTAACCTACCTATTCATAAATGAATACGGGAAAACAATCCAAAAGCGGGACAGACTCTCATCAGGAAAATGTCCGCAAATCGAATGCCGCGACAATCGTCACGTGCTTCGCGATTCTGTGGACTGTGTGTTGTCTGTGCTTGCTTCTGCAAAGCTACCTGCTGGATTCACATTCATATATTCCCCAAGAAGTTGTGAACGCAAAGCAAGTCGAGGACCTGCTGGACAAATCCGCTTCCCGCACCATCTATGCGGCGTTCAGCTTCTCATCTGCCGTCCTTGCGACTACGCAGTCTTCAGACCAAACGCCGCCCTCCGTTAATCAAATTGTCCAGATTCCTATTGACAGATGCCTGATTAAGCAAGACGAAAAATACAAGGAAGACACGGCGCGACTCCTACTGGACTACAAGGAGGCCGTTTTACGCGACCATCCGTTCAACCTCATGAAATTCATCCGTTCGGCCTTGATGTCCGCCGCTATTCTGCTATGCTTCGGAGCTTGCCTTAACTGTTTGAAAGACAATTTCTTCGAACGTTCCAGCCGTGTTTCGCTATGTGTCATCTTCGTGCTCCTCCACCTGCTCATGCTGGTCATCGCGCAGTATGCCTTCCTGAAGAACTCCCTCGGCACGTCCTGCCACCTGAACATCCTTTTGCCGCTCGCGCTGTTTCCTGCATTGGGGGCCTATCTGCTCGGCCTTCGGTTCGGCATCTGCATATCCATGCTTCTTTCCATCTTGACACCTGTTGTCATCGGCGGTGAAAGTCCCTATACCATATTCATTTATTCCATCATCACATCACTCAGCGGTCTCGTCCTGTTCCACAATGTGTCTAAACGGAACGGCTTCCTGCTGGGCGGCCTCTACCTCTCCGTCATCCTCCTGCTCATTTCGCTTTTCTTCCTCTGGCAAAGCCCGATAGAAGGCGCATGGGAGGAATGGAGCGCACTTTTCCAGACTTTCCGCGACCAGAATGTACAGACACAATGGCCGCATTTCTGGATACGGCTGGTCATCATGGCCCTCGCCAACGGCTTCTTCGTCATGATCGCCATGTTCGTCCTTTCCCCTATCTGCGAACGCTTCTTCGACATCATCACGCCTATCGCCCTGCATGAGCTCGATGACACAGACCATCCATTATTGAGCAGACTGCATGACGAAGCAGAAGGAACTTACGATCACAGTGTCCAAGTCAGCGAATTGGCGAAATACGCCGCCGAAGCCATCGGAGCCGATAAACTGCTCGCAAAGGTCTGCGGCTTGTTCCACGATGTCGGAAAGCTTAAAAATCCAGAGTTCTTCATTGAAAATCTAATTAAGGGACAACACAATCCGCATTCAGACCTCACACCCGCTGAAAGCTGTGCAAAAATCCGTGAACACGTCATCCATGGCGGCGAACTAGCACGGAAATACAAACTCCAACGGCCAATCGTCGAAGCCATCGTCAGCCATCATGGCACCGATGTCATCGGCTATTTCTACCACAAGGCCTGCCAGGAAGCGGAAGCCAACGGCACGCCAATGCCCGACAAGCAGGATTTCTCCTACAACGGTCCCCTGCCGCACAGGAAAGAGGTCGTAATCGTTGAAATAGCCGACATTTGCGAAGCCGCTTCACGAGCAGAACTCCCCAAATGGGACCATATTGACCTGGCAAAAGTCCGCGATTTCATCGACAAATTGATCATGAACAAGATGAAAAACCGTCAGTTCGACGAAGCGGACCTGACCATCGGCGAACTGAACATCGTCTGCGATGACATCGCTTCCTCCATCTGCCGCCACTATCATGACCGTCCTCGGTATGCACAGTCACAGGATGACAATAATAAACGCCCTCACCCCCTCGCCGCTGAACACGGAACACTTACAAGCACTGACTTGAGGGAAATCATTCATTCTGCGGATGCTTCGGACAAAGACACCAAGGCACCCGAAATCCCTCCTGCCCCGCAAGAAGAACCACATCAGCAAGTTGCGCATGACGAACCGCAGCAGCAAGTTGCGCATGACGAACCGCAGCAGCAAGTTGCGCACGACGAGCCGCAGCAGCAAGTTGCGCACGACGAGCCGCAGCAGCAAGTTGCGCACGACGAGCCGAAGCAGCAAGAAACAGCTCAACAAGAAACGCAGCAAGCCGACACCCCCGCCCCGAAGACAGAATCACAGCCTTCCGACATCCCGTCTTCGGATGAATATCCACCCCGTTAGTCAACTATATGCGACCTACCCTTTACAAAACACACGGCGGCGTCCCTCTCCGACGACGAACGGCCTTCCTTACAGCCTTAAAGCACGCCGTCGTCCATTCAGGGCTCAAAAACGAGCCAGGCATCCTCCAAATCATCGTCATGGACGCCAAACGCATGGCGGAGCTCAATGAACGCCATTTGCAACACCAAGGTTCAACGGATGTCTTGACATTCGACCTCCGAAACCAAGATGACATACCGCAAGACGACGACTCACAAGACGACATAGTCACCGCAGAAATTTACATCTGCCCCGAAGTCGCAATACAATACGCACATGAACATCAACTGGATTCTTCCCGCGAACTGCTCCTTTACGCAGTCCATGGAATGCTCCATCTCGTTGGATACGATGACATTGAAGACAACGACCGTGCACAGATGCGACAGGCCGAAGCGCGTGTCATGAAAAAACTGGAAGAGGACAATGTCAGCACCACTGGCTTTTTGGATGAGGTGCAACTGCTTTAGCGCAATATTCTTACTCATCCGTCTCCCTCTCCTTTTCCGATAATAACCGCCAACAAAAGAACCAAAGATGAAACCTCCTTTATGTACCTCCTCAATCTTCTGCATTGCCACCGCTGAAGCATCCTTGTCATTTTGGATCATCGCTGCCTTGATCGCCTTCCTCGGACTCGTCTGCTATTTCGGATTCCTTGAATTGGAACGGTTTACAGGCGGAAAATACAAGAAACTGGAAGAACTTGACAAAACGCTTGCGGAAAAACTGGATGCGCTCCACCTCCATCCCGAACGTCTGCGAATGGCCGCTCGCTTCTCCATCTTCATCTGTCCCATCGCCGCCGTTCTCATTTTCCTATACGGACTGCCTTCATCGTCCAAGACATTGGAACCACTGCCTCTTATCATAGCCTCAGCCCTGCTCGCCATCGGTTTTCTGGCAGCGGAAATTATCGCGGCGCGTACATCCATCGTCGCAAACGCTAAAATCCTCTGCTTCTTCACGCCGATTTTCACGTTTTTCAGCTATCTTCTCTTTCCGTTCGTCTGGCTCGTCGAACGCCATGCCCAAGTCCTTGAAGCACAAGGTGAAACACAGAATGTCAACACTACGGAAGACGAAATCCTCAGCCTAATCGACAAAAAGGACGAAGGCGAGAAAACCGCATACGTCGATGACATCGAAGAAGATGAACGACGTATCGTCACAGGAGCTTTCGAATTGGACGACACGACCGTTCATGAAATCATGACACCACGCGTCGATATCGATGCCATCAGCGCGGACAGCGACGTGAACTCCACTATCAAGCTTATCCTCAAATCCGGCCACAGCCGCATCCCTGTCTATAAAGAATCCATCGACCAAATCATCGGCGTGATTTATGCAAAAGACCTCTTGAACAAGGAGAAAGTCTATACGGCCAAATCACTTACAGATCTTGTCCACCCACCATATTATACCCCAGAGACAAAAAAAATCGGCGATCTTCTCGCCGAATTCCAAAAGAATAAGACGCATTTCGCCATCGTCATTGACGAATACGGTGGCACGTCGGGAATCGTCACATTCGAAGACATTCTGGAAGAACTCGTCGGCGAAATACAGGATGAATACGACATAGAGGAAGCCGAACAGCCGCAATGGAAGCCTGACGCCAACGGATGGTACACAATGGATGCGCGGACGCCTATCTCCGACATCAACGACAATCTAGACCTCAACCTGCCTGACAGCAACGATTACGACACCATCGGCGGCTATCTAGCCGATGCCGCTGGCAAAATCCTCAAGGAAGGCGAGACACAAACGACAGACATTGTTGAAATCGCGGTCCTCGAAGCGACTCCGCGCGTCGTCGAGAAAATCAAATTACGCCCCGTAATGAATGAAGAAGAATAGAAAATGCCATGCTTGATTGGCCAAAAAAAAGAGGAATTAAAACGCGGGCTCTGTAACGACGCCCCTTGACAAAAGGGGTTCATTACACGACGGCGTCCCCGCCGTCGAGCGATGTGCCGGCTCACGTAATGCTCTACGAAGGCAGGACGCCTCCGCTACACCACACAAAATCAATTGCTTCCGAAAACCTTATGTGAGGAAAATCCGCGCATTTTCTCCAGATACGTCTGTTTGTCCATCGGGCGTTTCAGACTCGCAATTTTCCTGCCACATGCGGCGTCGTCCCATAGCAAATCGATCGCATCCATCGCCAGCATCTTGGCGGAATCCACATACGCCTGTTGCGGATCAATGGCAAGAAAATCGTCCGTATGCGCCGTTCCTGCGAAGCCTCTGAAATAGCCGTGGAGCGACGGAATGATCATGCTGACATCGCCCATGTCCGTCGATGACGGGCGGTAGATGCCGCGTGTGAATGGCGCTCCGGGCGCGATGGCCTGCACGTTGCGTTGATGCAAGTCATCCAGTTCGTCGTATGCGATCAACGGCATGAAACCGAAGATGTTCTGCACTTCCGTCTCGCCGCCGAAAGCAATCGCGACGGCTTTCACGCAACGATCCACTTTATCCGAAGCGTCCTGTATCGCCTCCGGCGACGCCGCCCTCACCTGCAATGTAAACACCGCCCGATCTGGCACGACATTCACCGCCTCGCCGCCTTCCGGAATATAGCCATGAAGCCGCACATGGGCTTCGTCGCGGAATGTGTCGCGCTGCGCGTCCATCAACGCCAAGGCGGATCGCATCATGGAAATGGCGTTGACGCCTTTGTCCGGATTCGCCCCCGCATGGGCGGATTTGCCATGGAAGACAAGCCGTTTCATGACAAAGCCATTGAAGCCCGACGGCGTATAATTCGTCCCTCCCGCATGCAGCATCATGGCCACGTCGATGTCGTCGAAAACGCCTTCCGCAATCAGTTCGGATTTGCCGCCGAACAATTGCAGTTTTCCCGCCGCGATCAGGCTGGCGATGTACGGCTGGTTCTGGCATTCTTCCGATGGCGTGGCGATAAACGCCAGTGAACCAGACAATTGCGACAACACTTCAGGACGCGTCAGCACTTCCGCGCAGCCAAGCATGGCGTTCAATGCCGCATGATGGCCGCAGGCATGCGCCGCATGGGTCGCCGCGTCCGCAAATGGATGCTGCGGAACAATCAGCGCATCCAGTTCCCCAAGAATCGCGACACGCGGGCCCGGACGCCCCGTATCGATGTCCGCCCGCCGCCCCGTGATGGCCAGTCCTGTCTTTTCCGCCAGACCTAGTTTTGCGAAATGCCGTCCGACAAAATCAGACGTACGTTGTTCGCAATACGCAAGTTCCGGCATCCGCAACAACGTCTCGCCAGCCTGGATGCGCTCTTCCGCATGCGCATCCAGATAGTCGCACGCAAACCGCTTCAATGCTTCTTTATCCATCATTTTCTCCTGTCAGCCTGCGGAACGCTCCGCCAGAAATTCACGAATCCGCGCAAACGCCTTCCGCAATTCATCGCACGGCAGCGTGAAAGCGATGCGGATATAATTTCGGTATGCGTCGCCGCCGTATGCGTTGCCATGGATCACGGCGACTTGCTTCGCTTTCAGCAGCCCCATGGCGAACTCCTCTCCGCTCATGCCAGTGGCGGAAACGTCCAGAAACGCATAGAAAGTGGCTGGTATGCCGACACTTGTGATTTGAGGAATCGTTTGCAGCTCCTCCAGGACACAGTCGCGCCGCTTCTCGAATTCGTGAAGAATATACGACTCGTCCGTGCGGTCCGACAACGCCTCCAACGCCGCGTATTGCGACGGCAACGGCGCACATGCCACCACGTTTTCCGTCATCTGCGTCATCACGCGAATCAACGGTGACGGCGCCAACGTCCAGCCCACACGCCAGCCGGTCATCGCGTAACGCTTTGAAAAACCGTTGACGACGACCGTCCGTTCCCGCATTCCAGGCCGCGTCAGAATGCTTTCCGCCTTCCGCCCATCATAAACCAAATGGCTGTAGATTTCGTCGGAAATCACGGTCAAATCATATTTTACGGCAAGTTCCGCCAGTTTGTCAAGCGTTTCGCCCGGAATGACCGCCCCCGTGGGATTCGCAGGCGAATTCAAG
>JAGCSE010000118.1 GCA_017964325.1 Victivallales bacterium
CAAAGGTCGCCGCCGAAGACGGCGGACCGTTGGAAGGAATGGTTTTAATGCTTAATGAGTAATGATTAATGATTAATGATTAATGAGTAATGAGTAATGAGTAATGTTTTAGAACAAGCCGTGGACTTTGCCCGTGTTGACATCGACGTCAATACGGCGGAAGCCTGGATCGGAGCCAGTGCCAGGCATCAATTTGATGTCGCCGGCAACGGGAACAACAAAGCCTGCGCCTTTATAGACAAGAATATCGCGGACAGGCAGGACGAAGCCGCGCGGACGGCCTTTGACGGTTGGATCATGGGAAAGGCTGAGGTGCGTTTTGACCATGCAGGTGCCCATGTTCGCGAGCTCTGGATCTTTGGAGAGCTGTTCGAGTTTTTCCTGCGCGGCAGGAAGGAACTCGACACCATCTGCTCCATATACTTCCCGTGCAATGAGTTCGACGCGTTCTTTGAGGGGCGTGTCGAGATTGTAGAGGAAATGGAAATTGTTGGGTTCGTTGGCGGCTGTCTTGACGGCTTCGGCCAATTCGATGGCTCCTTCGCCGCCTTTGAGCCAATGTTCGGACAGGGCGGCGTAAGCTCCTGCCTGTTCGGAGATTTTGCGTACAAGGGCGATTTCCGCAGGCGTGTCCGTATAGAAGCTGTTGATGCAGACAACAGGCTTGACACCCGCCTTTTTGACGGTTTCGACATGGGCGAGGAGGTTTTCGCAGCCTTTTTCGAGAAGGCCGAGATTTTCCTTCGTATAGGCTTCGTCCAGCTTGAGACCAGGCTTGACTTCGGGGCCGCCGCCGTGCATCTTGAGGGCACGGATCGTGGCGACGATGACGACGGCATCGGGCTTGAGGCCGGAATAACGGCATTTCAAGTTCCAGAATTTCTCAAAACCGATGTCGGCACCGAAGCCGGATTCCGTGATGTGGTATTCGGACAGGGCGGTGCCGATTTTGTCAGCGATAATGGAACTCTGTCCAATCGCGATATTTGCGAACGGTCCTGCATGGACAAGAATGGGTTGGCCTTCGATGGACTGCATAAGAGTTGGATTGAGGGCTTCGACCATCCAGGCGGTCATCGCGCCATCGACTTCGAGATCGGCGGTGGTGACAGGGGCGCCGGATTTGGAGTAGGCGACGACGATTCTGCCGATGCGTTTCCGCAAGTCCGCAAGGTCTTCCGCGACGGCGAGAATGGCCATGATTTCCGATGAGACGGAAATGGCGAAGCCTGATTCCATCTCGAAACCATCCATCTTGCCGCCCTTTCCGATGGTGATATTGCGGAGGGCTTGTGCGCAGAAATCCATGATCCATTTCATTTGGACGCGGTTGGGATCGATGTCAAGCCGCTTTAGGCGGCGTTTTGCGAGTTGCGCATCATCATAGTTGCGTTCATGTTGCATACGGGCGGTCAAGGCGACCATGGCGAGATTGTGTGCGTTGGTGATGCGGTCGATGTCGCCTGTGAGGCCGAGGGAGAACGGCGTCAGCGGGATGCACTGTGCAAGGCCACCGCCAGCGGCGGAGCCTTTGATGTTGAAAGTTGGGCCGCCGGAGGGCTGTCGGATGGCTCCCGAAACGCGGACACCAAGTTTGCCGAGGCCTTGGACGAGGCCGAGGGTTGTCGTGGTCTTGCCTTCGCCGAGTGGCGTGGGGGTGATGGCGGTCACGTCGATGTATTTACCTTTGGGAGCGTCTTTTAGGCGTTCGAGAACGGCTTTTTGGTCGATTCGTGCGAGTTGCCGTCCCCAAGGGATGAGTTCGGAATCGAGGATGCCGAGCCGATGGGCGATTTCCTGCACGGGGAGCATGGTTTCTTCTGCGGCTTCAGCGATTTGCCAGTCAGCGAGTTTGGTGGGGTCCAGCATGGTGAGAATCTCCAGCGAATGTTTTTTGATATATTATAAACTAGTTTTGATCAAGTACTTGTATTCTTAAATCCTTCAAGACGCCGTGTTTGTTGTAGAAAGCTTCGAGAGCGGTTGTGATGGTCATGACATTTCTAGGTTTGTTGAGTTCGGCTTCGAAATTGGCGACAGGGTTGGTGTTGCCGTAGAGAGGCGGAGTGCTGGTGATGGTCCGTCTGTCCAGCCAACGGGCGGCGAAGCCGCCTTCGATATCCGCTTTGTCAGATGGCTGGCCGTATTTCTGGACCATTTCCTCGAAAGTGGATTCACCTGGTATCCAAGTACTTTTGGCTTCTGCGAAGGAGTCGCGGCCATTGTCCAGCGTGGAGACGCGGACTGTGTCGCAGGCAGGGCAGAGAAGAAGCGCGAGGAGTAGGCAGACCGTAGTTGTGATGAATCTGCTCATGGCCGTTATATTTTTGGGAATTAATCGTTTTTTCTGTAACATATCCATGTTACTTGAGAATGTCAAGTCCGATGTCGATGGATGGGGCGCTGTGTGTGAGGGCTCCGGAGGAGATGAAATCAAGGCCGAGGTCGCGGAGGGAGGGGAGGCGTTCGAGCGTGATGTTACCGGACGCTTCAGTTTTGGCACGGCCTGCGACAATCTTTATGGCTTCGACCATCATGTCATTGGACATATTGTCGAGAAGGATGTATTCGACTCCTGCGTCGGCGGCTTGGCGGACTTCGTCAAGATTGTCGGCTTCGATTTCGATTTCAAGCTTCGGATATTTTTTGCGGCATTGTGCGACGGCCCATGCGATGGAACCTTCACCGACGGATTTCGCCATTTCACGATGGTTGTCCTTTATCATGATGCGGTCGAACAAGCCGAAGCGGTGGTTTTGTGCGCCGCCGACCTTTACGGCGTATTTTTCGAGCATGCGGAGGCCGGGCGTGGTTTTGCGCGTGTCGAGCAGTTTCGTTTTGGAATCGCCGAGCGCGAGGACGTATTTGCGTGTCATGGTGGCGATTCCAGAAAGTCGCTGCATAAAATTCAACGCGCAGCGTTCGCCTGTGAGAATTGGCTGCGCCTTTCCGCAGACGACGGCGAGTTCTGTGCCAGGCTTGCAGAAATCGCCTTCCTGCACGAGCGGCTGAAAGTCGAGGCTGCGGTCGAGTTCGTGAAAGATGGCCTTTACGACGGGGAGGCCTGCGCAGACGCAGGGCTGTCGCGTGATGAAACGCGCTTCCGTTTCGAGATTTTCGGGAACAACGGAGAGGGTGGTAGCATCTCCTGAGCCGATGTCTTCGGCAAGTGCGAGGCGGCAGATGTTGGAAAGGACTTCTGGTTCGAGAGTTGGAGCGTTCATAGTTTGTCTCCGCAATACCATATTATAGTGTCAATGTGTGGATTCGGCAGGTTTGGCGTAGAATTGGATAATGCAGACAAGTGAGAAAAGGGCGGCACTTTGAAGCAGAATCAAGAAGAAACCGTAGGCGGGAAGCCACAGAAGTGTCGTTGCACCAGCACCTTGTATCAGGCAAAGCAGGCAGACGAGAAGGACGGCCTGCGGTCGTGTCAGGCCGAGATGGACGAAACGGTGGGAGATGTGGCGGTTGTCGCCAACATAGACGGGCAGGTGAAGCCGAATACGGATGATGATGACGGCGACGGCGTCGAACAGCGGAAGGCTGAGGACGAGCAGCGGAATCAAGACTGGGGCGGGCGTAAGGCTTTCATTGGGAAGATAGAACGTTGTCAGAATGCCAGCGGTGGCGAGGCAGAAGCCGAGAAAATGGCTGCCACCGTCACCCATGAAGATTTTGGCGGGAGGGCGGTTGTGCATGAGAAAGCCGATGGCCACGCCGCCTGTTACGGCGGAAAGCATGGAGACGAAATGCTGGCCGCGGACGGCGGCGATGAAAAAGAAGAAGAAGGCGGCGATGGCGGCGGTGCCGCCCGCCAGACCGTCCATGTTGTCGAAGAAATTGAGTGCGTTGACGATAGACGTAATCCAAAGGACGGTGATGCACCATCCGAAGATTGGATTGGCGATGAAAAGGCTGATGCGAACGCCTGATGCGGCGACGGCTCCCGCGATGATGAATTGCCAGAGGAACTTGTATTTGGCGCTGAGGGCGTTCTTGTCATCGCACATCCCTAGAATGGAGAAAGATAGGGCTCCGAGAACAATTGCGGCCATTTTGGGCATGACGGCGTTGATTCCGTCCAGATAGGGGGCGATGTCGTTACCAACGATGGACGGTGCAAGCTTGGCGGCGGCAAGGCCGCCGACGATAACGATGAGCCATGCGGAAGCCATGCCGAGGCCGCCGAGAACAGGCGTGGGGGACTTGTGCGCCTTGTGGGCTTCTTGTTTCGGTTTATCGACGAAGCCCCAACGGGGCGCGAGCTTGCGGCAAAAAGCGGTCGTGATGGTCGCCAAAACGGCGGCCGTCAACCATGCTAAAATGTATAAAATATTCCAAGACATGGGTTACTCGAAAATGCGGCGGATGTTTTCTGGTGGGCGGGAGGGACGGCCCGTCTTGGCGTTGAGGAAGACGAGCGTAACATCGCCATCGACAAGCAGTTCGCCGTCCCGTTTGACTTCGCAGGCGGTCGTCAGTTTCAAGCCGTTGAAATCGACGATGCGTGCGGTTATGTCCAGCAGGTCGTCATAACGTGCAGGGCGGTGGTACTTTGCGTGTGCGTCCAAAACAGGGAGCATGAAGCCCTGTTCCTCTATTTCGCGATAGGACAGGCCGTTGTTGCGGAGCAGCTCTGTCCGTGCGCGCTCGAAGAGGATGAAATAGTTGGCGTAATAGACGACGCCCATCTGGTCCGTATCAGCGTAGCAGACCCTGTATTGCGTTGTATATTCGGGGATCATTCTGATGGAACTAGTTATGTTTCAAGTGGTTGCAAGATATTGGATTTATGGTGTGCGTTTACGGACGCGGATTCTTCTGCATATATTCAATCATCTTATCGACGACTTCGTCTGGTGTCATGTTGTCGGTAACGATGACGAAGGCATCTGGCGCGGGCTTGAGGGGGGCGACTGCGCGTGTGGAGTCGATGCGGTCGCGTTCGGCGATGAGGCGTGCGATTTCCTCGATAGTCGTTCCAGGGGGGTATTCGCCTTGTGCAAGGCGACGTCTTGCACGTTCTTCGGGGGTTGCGGTGATAAAGAATTTATAGGTTGCGTTTGGTAGGACGACGGTCTGGATGTCGCGCCCTTCCATGATGATGATTGGCAGTTTGGCGCAGTCGCGCTGTTTTTGGAGCATCCAGTCGCGAACTTCGGGGATAGCGGACACCAGCGAGACGATGGCGGAGACTTCCTGTGAGCGGAGGAATGCGTGATCTACGGGCTGATTGTTGAAGAACAGTTCGAGACAGCCTTTCTGCTCGTCAAGGCGGTATTCCAACGTCCATTCTGGCAAGTGTTTAATCAAATCCTGCGGATTTGTTTTCGGATTGATTCCAAGCTTGAATGCGGCTCCCGCGACGGCGCGGTACATTTCACCTGTGTTGACGTAGAGTCCGTTGAGGCGAGCGGCCAGCAGTTTTGCGACCGTGCTCTTTCCCGATGCGGCGGGACCGTCTATGGCAATTTGCAATGACATGGCAAGTTCCTGTATTGTTTGTAGTTATGGTGTGCTTTCCTCTTTTTCCAACAGCTCCATGGAGGGCGGTGCGTTCTTTTGGAACGCCTTGATGAATTTCGGGAGGCGGAGGACATCGTTGAACGTGATATAAATCATCAGGGCGATGAGCAGCCCAGCGAAGATGTTCTGAAGCCATGTGACTAGCTTGACGGGCAATGGTCTCCGGATTAGCATCTCAATGAATGCGAAAAGGATATGGCCGCCATCCAGCACGGGGAAGGGGAGGAGGTTGACAAAGGCGAGCGAGAATGTAATGAGAATGATCAGTGACATTCCGCCGCGCAGCCCTTCGTTTTTCAATGTGCCCCACAGCAGGGCGGTGATGCCGACGACGCCGCTCATGTGCTTCACCTTTACCTGTGACTTGCTCGTCTTGGTGCCGCTGATTTTGGAGGTAATCGGCTTGAACAAAAGCGACAATGTCTTGGCGGTCTGTCCGAGAACATCTGTAAATTGCTTCCATGGAGAGAGATGGACGATGACTTTTGGTTGTGTGTCATCAAGCTGGACGCCGATGAGATATCGGTCTCCCGCTTCGCGGGCGCAGATGTTTTCGAACGTCAATTCCTTCCCTTCCCGTTCGACGACGATTGTCAACGGTGCGCCTTTAGATTCCTTGACACGCTCTATAAATGCGCTTGCTTCCGTGATTTCCAAATCATTGAGCTTGATGATGCGGTCTTTTGGCAGGATACCTGCGGCTTCTGCGGGACTGTCCATGAAGACGTTTTGGATGACGACGGTGAAGATGAAGCCGAGGCTTTTGGCGTTGCGCTCTTCTGGAAGCTGCACGGTTAGCGTCATTTCCTTGTCATGGCGTGCGATGAGGAAATCCGCCTGCTGGATGGAATTGTCCTCTGCAAGGATTTCAAAGACGGTTCTCGTTGATGTGACGGTTCTTCCGCAAACAGCAAGCAATTGGTCGCCTGATTTGAAACCTGCCGCAGCGGCGGGGGAGTTCTCGATGACGCCGTTGATGGCGATGGGATTGCGGGCGAAATAGAACGGAACGCCGAGTCCTTCGTATGACGGATTCGGAAGTTGTTCGTATGCAATGTCAAAAGGTTCCTTGACATCAGGGCGGACGACGGTGACGGTGGCCTGCGGCAGTCCGTTGTAGGCGTGGAGTTCATAGAGCTGGTTGTAGCCGTTTTGGAGGGGCTTTTCATTGACTTTGACGATGCGGTCGCCAGGGCGGAGTCCCGCCTGCCATTCGAGGCCAGGCTGCGGCGTGTAGGTGATGTTGCGTTCACGTCCCTTTGTGTCGCGAATCGTCATGGTAATCGGTTCAAGTTGTTCCAATTTGGGAAGATGCAAAGATTCCTGAAGATTCTCCCAATCATAAAGCAAATCTTCGAGTGATTTGTCATATGCAACGCCGTTGACGGCGATGATTTTGTCATCTTCTTTGAGACCGTCTTTGTAGAGCGGGAGGATTTTAGGCACTTCGGTGACGATGCAGGAGCTGGCGGGAGGCGTCTTCCAAACACCAACTCCCCACATGATGGTCGCGAGGACGAATCCGAAAAGGATGTTGAAGAAAGGTCCTGCGAAGGCGGTTATGGCGCGGGCCTTTGGTGCGCCATGGGGGAGTTCACGGCCATCCGCCGCCTTGGTGGTTTCGGCGGTGTCAAGTTGCGGAATTGAGACGAAACCACCGAAAGGAAGCCAACTTATGACATATTCAATGCCGCCTTTCTTGAAGCCCCATATCTTTTTGCCGAAGCCGATGGAGAATTTTTCGACGACAAGCTTCTGCCAGACAGCTGCAAGAAGATGTCCGAATTCGTGGATGAAAATGCAGAATCCGAAGAAGAAGACGGTGAACAGGATGATGCCGAAATTTGCGAGATAAGTCATATTGTGTCGTTGGGGTTACTTGTTTGGCGAGGGTAGGGGGACTTCGATTTTCCAGATTCCCCAGTGGAGGTTTCGATTGGAACGGAAATAGATTGAGTTGCCGTCGGGGGCCCAGATGGGCATGTCGTCCATGGCCAGCGATGAGGTTACTTGAGTAAGGTTGGAGCCGTCTGCATCCATGATCCAGATGTCGTAATCATCTTGAGATTCGGGACTTTTGTTATTTGACGATATGGCGATGCGCTTGCCGTCAGGCGACCAGGCGGGGTGCTTGAAGGATGCAAGGCTGTTTTGGGGCGAGAGCTGTTTCTGGAGGGAGCCGTTGGAGTCGATTGTCCAGATGGCGGAAGGGACCCCTTTCTGGAAGGCGATGTGGCGACCGTTTGGAGCCCAGGCGGGATATTCTCCGTCGCAGAAATATTCAGGGATGATATGTTTGTTTTCATTGAGTGGGCAAGACCAGATTTGCGGTTGGTTTGCGACGTCTGGTATATGAACGGTCAGGAGGGTTTTGTCGCCGTCAGGGCTGATTTTGGTGGCGAGGATGGCGAGTTCGGTTGAATGGACGAGATGGAGCCTTGGCGCGGCGTCACCTTTTAGGTTGTATTTCCAGAGGTCGAGTCTTCCTGTCCTGTTGGATGCGAAGAAGATACGGCTTCCGTCGGTTGTTGGGGCGATGTCGATGTCGCCTTTTGTTAGGCGGCGTATTTTTGGGGGGATTTTGAGGGGGATGATGACGAGTTGCGCCTCGTACTTAGGTGGTTCATGCGACGGTTCCGTGAGGATGGAAAGAAGCAGTGAGAGCACGGAAAAGCCGGATGGCTTCAACTGTGCTTCCAGAAGAGCGGAGAGCAGATGCGGCGTCATGCCGATGTTTCCTTTTGTAAGGAAATCCTGCATTTTTCCTATGTCAAAGGGAGATTCATATCCTGTTGATTTCTGCTGTGTTGTCGCGATAGCTGGGTTGAGGCTTCGCAAAAACTGCGGCAGCATGGAGAAAACGGTGGGGCGTTTTTCCACGAGGACTGATGCCAGGAGTTCGTTGTTTCCTGGCATTCGTTCAAAGTTGAGGATTTGAAGTCTCTCTCCAAATAATAGGACAATGGGAATCGGCTGTCTGTTCCCTGGTTCGGCGGTGTTTTTTTCAGTTTTGATGGTATCGGGGCAGAGTGTTGCGCGGCCATATTTGGCAGGTTTGATTGACCAGTTTTGGAAGCCTGTTTTTTGCGACAGGAGTTCTGCATAGATTACTTGGCTGTGGGTTGCAGGCGAAAATGTGATATCCTTTTTCTTATAACCTGCCTTTTGGAAGGAAATTATGGCATTTTCCTGATTGGCGGGCAATTCGAAGGAAAGGGTAGTCTTGCCGATGCGGTTGCCATTAAGGAACACGTCGGCTTCAGGCGGCGTGCTGCTCGCCTTGAACTTGCGGTTCAAGACGATGTTCAGCTCCGAAGGAGACGAAAAGGTAACGGTTTGTTCAACAGGAATGCATTCAGATTTTGAAATCGCTAGTTTTTTAGATGAAAAAGGATAGACTGAGAGCTTGAAATTGGAAGCACTCATCGTCGTTTCGTCAACTTTCACCTCCGCTCGCGGAGGGGTGATGTTGACAGTGATTGTGCGGCATCCCGCCAGAAGGAGGATGGCCAGCAATAGGATGGGAAGGAATCGTGTCATTCTATGGTTTGTAATGAATGGACAAAGCGGAACGTTAAACTAAATAATATAACAATTGCGATGGAAATAAACAAGAATTCCCCGAAAATAGGCCTTCGAAGTTGTGTATATGCGCAGATTCGGCGGAAAAGACGTTGTTTTTATTGGCAGGTTTGCTTGTTGCCATTACATTATGTAAAAAGCGGGGGCATGGATTTTGCCATCGAGGTGAAAAAAGAGTGCAGAGGACAATGTAGATGAACAAAAGCGAGCTGTTGGCATTAATGGAACGTCTGGAGATTCATCCCAGCCGAAGGCTGGGGCAGAATTTCCTGATGGATCCGAACATGCTGGATTCATTGGTGCGGATTGCGGGCGTTGCGGCCGGCGATTCGGTGTTGGAAGTAGGGCCAGGCACGGGTGTTCTGACGGAGCGTATGCTGTCGGCTGGAGCACGTGTGCAGGCTGTCGAGCTGGACCACCGCCTGGCCCAGTATCTTCGCGAGGAGCGATTCAAGGGAGTGGACGGTTTTTCGCTTCTGGAGGCGGATGCGTGCAAGACGGACTTTGACGAACTGATGGGGGAGTCACCGTTCCGTTGCATTGCGAATCTTCCGTATAGTTGCAGTTCGCAACTACTTGCATCGCTTTCCGGCATGAGGAATCCACCACAGGACATCCATGTGCTGTTGCAGAAGGAGATGGCGGACCGTCTGGTCGCGAAGTCGGGCACGAAGGAATACGGCGTGCTGACGGTGCGGCTCGGGCTGCTGTATGAAATTTCGGTGATGAAGACGATTCCGAAGAACGTGTTTTTCCCGCCTCCAGAGGTGACGAGCGCGTTCGTGCGGATGAAATTGCGGGCGGAAAGGCCGTCCCGCGAAATATTTGCATCCGTGTCTCATGTGGCGGGGCTGGCGTTTTCGCAACGGCGCAAGAAATCGTGCCGGATGCTGGAGCCTGAATACGGGGCGGAACGGGTTGCGGCGGCGTTCGCGGCTGCGGGGCTGCCGGAGGATGTGCGGGCAGACGGCATAACGCCGAAGGCGTATGTTCGCCTGGGGATGGAGCTGATGAGCAAGTGACGTAATTGGAGTTAGTTGAGATGTCAGAAATATTTGGAATATTAAAGAATGCGTTTTTTCAGAGCGATGTCATTGGACGTGGCATTGTGATTCTTCTTGGAATGGCGAGTGTTGCATCATGGTCGATCATGCTTTATAAAGGCGGTCAGGTGATGGCGTTACGGAAATCTGTGCAGGATTTCATCAGAGATTTCGACAGGCAGCGGTCCGCATTGGCGCTTGGATATCGTCTTGATCCGAATGCAGGGCCGTTGCAGGCCGTTTGCGAGGCGGGTTTTGATGCCTTGAAGGAAATTCTTGGCGTGGCCAGTAGTGCAAGCCTGCAGTTTGACCGTCTGCCGAGAGCGTTGACATCCGCGGAGTTGGAGAAAATCCGCACGTCCATGATGCGCAGTCTGAACATCCAGCGGATGATGATGCTGGACACGATGGTGGTGCTGTCAACGATTGTCTCGCTGTCGCCGTTCTGCGGTCTGTTCGGCACGGTGTGGGGCGTGATGATGACGTTTGTGCAGTTGGCGGCGCAGCAGGGGAAGAAGGCGGATTTGGGGCAATTGGCGCCTGGCGTCAGCGGCGCGTTGCTGACAACCGTCGTCGGTTTGCTGGTGGCTATTCCTTCTGTGTTTGGCAACAACATGATTATGAGCATGATAGATAAGACGTGCATGGACATGGACACGTTTGTGGATCTGTTCTTGGCGAGTCTGCGTTTGGAGAAGGTTGAGAGCCAGCAGGAGGCCTGACGCAATGACGAGCGGAAAATACAATTCTGTGAACGGTACCATCGGGACGATTGACATCACGCCGCTGATGGATTTGACGTTCATGCTGCTGATTATCTTCATCATCACTGTCCCCGCATTGGAGTTCACAACGGAAGTTTCTCCGCCGGAGATGAATACGACTGTGACGCTGGACGAAATCAACAATAAGGTGATGCTGACGATGAATGAAAAGGGTGAAGTCCAGCTCAATGAGCGGACGATTGCCATGAGTGCTCTCGAAGAGGAGCTTTCGGCTGTGTTCAAGGCGCAGCCTGACATGGCGTTGTTGATTATGGCGGACGGTACACGACCGTATGAAGACGTCATCGCGTTGCATCGGGCGGCGGGGCATGTCGGCATCAAGAATGTCCATCTTGTGACGACGGCGGAAGGCGACTGAACAGCCCAATAGGATGGGCCGAATGTCCGTTAAGATTATTGGAACAATTTGTTAAAAAGCAAGTTAAATGAGGAAAGAGGGATAAGAGCCATGACGAAAGCGACGGTAGAAATAAACAGGTCATTGAACAAGACATTGACGATATTGGTCAGTGCGTGCGTTCATGCGGCGCTGATGGTCGGAATCTGTTGTTCTGCTTCCGTGACGGAGAAGAAGCCGGAACCGATGGTGGTAAAATTGATTGAGCTGAAGCCAGTAAAGCAGCAGCCTCCGTCACCGCCTTCGCCGCCAGTTTCTAAACCGCAGCCGAAGCCTGAACCGAAGCCGCAGCCGAAGCCTGAACCGAAGCCGCAGCCGAAGCCTGAACCGAAGCCGCAGCCGAAGCCTGAACCGAAGCCGCAGCCGAAGCCGCAACCACCAAAACCGACGCCCGCCGTCGTCAAAGACAACAAGCCGAAGCCCGAAGTGAAGCCTACCAAGACGTTGACTCCGCAGGAACAACGGAGGCAGAGTTTGCAGCAGCGTCTGGCAGAAGCCAAGACTCAGGAGATGAAAGATCAACCGCAACCGCAGCCCAGGCGGCCTGTGCCGCAGCCACGTACGCCGAGTGCTGATGATTTGAAAAGAAAATTTTCAAGCAAGCTTTCCAATCCACAGGATTTGAATCTCTTTGCATCTCTCCAGACAACGCAGACGGAAGCGGTGACGGATGACTATGCCCAGAAATATGTGTATCATGTCTTTTACGACCTTTGGCGTCCGAATCGTGCGGGCATGACGAATCCGAATCCAAGTCCTGTCACGATAGCGTTCCGCGTGTTCCCAAGTGGGAAGATTTCAAATATTCGCATCCAAACTCCGTCTAATGAGCCTGTTATGAACAACATGGTGAATGCTTTGATTCGTCAGAACATCCAGTTGACCTCTTTCAGTGAAGCGGGCATAACACGTTCGTATTTGGATATTACTGTTACTTTGGGTACAAAATAATAATATTGGTATATATAAAGACATACGTCAGGGAGACAATCCATGCCGACGATAGCACGAAAAAGTCTGATATGTCTGTTAATGATAGTTGCTTGTGCGTTTTTGCAGGCGCAGGAGGCGGCCAAATGGGAACAGGCCATTGAGAATGGCGACTTTTCCGCAGAGGATGCGATGTCGGGCTGGGCGATGCGCGGCGACCAGCTCGGTTCATTCCAACTGGTCAAGCCGCAGGATGAAGGGGCGTTGCCGATTCTGGCGATCACGGTGGAGAAAACCTCCGCCCGCGCATGGACGATGGAGCTGTGGCAGAGCGTGAAGAAGGTCGTCGAGAAGGGGACCACGATGTACATCAGCTTCGACTACAAGATGACCCCTGGCTACAGTTTCCAGTTCTACTGGCAGCAGGAGACGCCGCCGTGGCCGAAACTGCTGTCGCTGCGGCTGACGGAACCGACTGAGGAATGGCGGACGGTGCGGGTGGCCGTGCCCGTCCATACGAAATTTGCCGCCGAGCAGACGGCGTTCTCCTTCCATCTTGCGGAAAAAATCGGTGTTTTGCAACTGCGGCGTATTTCTGCGCAAATTGTTCCTGCCGCTGTAGATGCAGGTGGATTGGAGACGAATGTGACGGCCGTTTTGGGCGGTGACTTCCATGACAACGAATGGCGCGAGCAGGTTGTCGCAAGATTGGAGAAGGAGCGCAAGGCTCCCGTGAAAGTGGTTGTCCACAAGGGGGATGGCGTGGTAAAAGATGCGACGGTGACGTTGTCGCAGTTCCGTCGTCCGTTCAAGCTCGGCGTGGAGTGCAGAGGGGCTTTGCTGAAGCCAGAAATGCTTGGAAAAGCGAGTCTCCGTGCATTAAACGAACGCTTTAGGGCGAATCGTGCACGGCTTCCGTTGTATAAGCAGAAGGTTTTGGAAAACAATTTGTTTGGTTTTGTGACGTTTACGGATGTCCTGAATTGGCGTGAACAGGAGCAGTGGGGCAAGTCCGTGGATACGGAACTTATTCAAATGGTGCGAGATGCGGATATGTCTGTCCATGGTCGTGCATTGTTCTGCCCGACGAGGACGAGTCTTCCCGACGCACTGCGCGAGAAAAATGGCGACGTTCTGCGTGATGCGGTGTTGGCGCATGTAAAGCAAATGTGCCAGCGTCATCAGGATACGGTGTCAACGTGGGAAGTCGTGCGCGGCGGTGCTGATTATAATGAATTATATAAGGTAATAGGGCTTGAGAGCCTGTCGCAGTGTTTCCAGACGGCGCGTGAGAGCGAACCGAAGGCGAAATTGATGCTGTGTGATATGCAGGCGTTGACGGCGATTTCCGAAGACCCGTTGCTGGATATGCTTGAATTGACGGATTGGCTAATCAATACGTGCGGCGTGAAAATCGACGGGCTGGTATTGAGCGCGAATCTGCGGCGGCTGGACGTTGGCCCGCAGTCGATGGAGAAGCGTTTGGAGCGGATAGCGTCGCAGTTGGCGGACATTCCGATTCATATCAGCGGCCTTGCCGTGAACGCGGAGGACGAAGAACTTCAGGGCGGTATGTTGCGCGATTACATGCTGTTGTTCTATTCGTTGCAGTCGGTGGCAAGCGTGTCACTCGGCGAATTGTGGGATCCTGTGTTGACGAATTCGAAGATGGGATATTATCATGCTGATTTCACGGAACATCCGTCATTGGGCATCATTCGGAAGCTCATGGATGAAGACTGGAAGACTGTCGTGAATTTGACGACGGATGCAGAAGGGAACGCCATTTCGTCCTGCTTTGTCGGCGATTATGAAGTGACGGTTTCCGTGGAAGGCGAAGGAGAACGCCAGTTCATGTTCGCACTGCCGCCGCTGAAAGGTCGCGCCGAAGGCGGCGATGTGAAGAAGCGTGACGGCGTAACGATTACGCACGGCAAGAATGAAACGGTCATCGACGTGGTAATTGAATAGACGCTGGTGTTGAACTGTGAAAGACATTGAAACAGGCACGTACAGGTAGGACATCGATGACTGAATCATACGAAGACGACAACCACGACGATGCGGATTCATTTGCAACATCGCCGCACAGCGATGAAACGGATATGTCAGGCGGAACGCAGCCGCACAGCGATGACATCGTGCCTGCTGACGCATACAACACGTTGCCTCCAGGAGACTTGTCGCTTCTGAATGGCAAGTATCTGGTGCAGAATCGATGCGAAGGCGGCATGGGAGTTGTCTATGAGTGTGTCAAGAAGGCGACGAAGCAGGTTGTCGCGCTGAAGACGGTGCTTTCAGATGGCCCGATGACTCTGAAGGAAATCGAGGCGATGCAACGCAACTACGATCGTGTCCACGAGCTGTCCCACGACCACATCGTCCGCGTCAACGCCCTCGAAGTGGATGAAGCCAGCGGCCAGTGGTATGTGGAGATGGACTGGGTGGATGGCGAAAATCTGAAAGACCACCTCAGCCGTTTCCACGGTGACATAAAGCAGACGGCGAAGGAGGCCGTCCGCGTCCTGCGGCAGGTCGCCGAGGCATTGGACTATGCACACGGCCATAATGTCATTCATCGCGACGTGAAGGACGCCAACATCATGGTCAAAAAGACTTCGGGCAATGCCGTGCTCATTGATTTCGGCATCGCGGGGCGTATAAGGCATGCCGAAGGGAAGAACGGGACTCTCCCTCACGAAATCACGGCGACGACGACGACCAGCCTCTTCGCCGGTACGCGCGGCTACCAGTCGCCGGAGCAATGGCAAGGCAAATCTGCGGATGCGGCGTCGGACGAGTATTCGTTGGCAGTGACGGCGTACCGCTGTCTTTCCGGCCATCTGCCGTTCTGGAGCGCCAATGAAGGTCTGCTTCAGGAGATGGTGCTATATGACGACGTACCGTCAATAAGAGCCATATCGGCCTCGGCGAACACCGTTTTGAAAAAGGCGCTTGCGAAGGAGCCGTCCGAACGGTATGGGAGTTGCAAGGCGTTCATCGACGAATTGGAAAGGGGTTTGTCAGTGAAGGATGAGACGAAGGCTGTCGTTTCAGAAGATGTTCCTGTTGAAAAGGATACAAGTTTTACAACGGCGAAATACTATATTCTGGCGGCCAAGATTAAAAAGCACATCGTTGATATTGAGAAGCGGGATTGGGATCGCGGGCAGACGTTCGGAGACCATCTGGAAGCGTTCGAGACGATGTGCGAGGCGGCGAAAATGGCGGAGTCCGGCAAGGATTTGCCCACGGCGTACAGCCTTTACATACAGGCGGAGGATGAATGGCGGTGGATTGAACATAACCAATCGTTGCGCAAGTCTGCGGCGGGCTCTCGTGAAAAGGCGCGGAACGCACGCGAAGCAGCCGTGAAGGCGGATGCGGAACGGCGGGCAACAGCGGATTTCCAAGAAGCTGAAAAACTGGGGAAAATGGCGGAAAGCCAGTTTGAAACAGCGCAATTTGAAGATTCGGGAAAAGTCTTTGTCGCGGCGGAGACTGCATTTATGAAGGCGGCAGAAGAGTCGCGGAGAATAGCGGAAGAAGAGAAGGCGCGAAAAGAAGCCGAAGAAGCTGCTCGGAAAGCGGCCGAAAAAGCCGCTGCGGAAAAGGCAGCGAGGGAAGCGGCCGAAAGAAAGGCGGCTGAAAAAGCCGCAGCGGAAGAAGCGGCGAGGAAGGCGGCAGAGGCTTTTCAGCAACAACAGATCGTAACACTGGCATTGGGCAACGGTGTGGAGTTGAAGCTTGTGAAGATCGCGGCGGGGAGCTTCATGATGGGAAGCCCGTTGTCAGAGGAAGGGCGATTTGACAACGAGAAACAGCATAAGGTAACGCTGACAAAGGATTTCTGGCTGGGCAGATGCCCGGTGACGCAGGGGCAGTACGAGGCCGTCATGGGAAATAATCCATCATATTTCAAAAAAGGCGGCGACTATCCCGTGGAGACGGTGTCATGGCACGATGCCATGGCTTTCTGCAAGAAAGTAACAGAACAGGAGCGGGGGGCTGGGCGGCTTCCCGCAGGCTATGAATTTACGCTTCCGACGGAGGCGCAGTGGGAGTACGCATGCCGCGCGGGGACGGGGACGGCCCTGTACAGCGGCGGCATCCGCATCTTCGGGGAGAACAACGCCCCCGCGCTGGACGGGATCGCGTGGTACGGGGGGAACTCCAGCGTCGGATACGAAGGCCGAGGCTGGGACACGAAGGGCTGGAAGGAGAAGCAGTATCCGGGCGGCCTTGCGGGGCTGAGGCTTGTCGGGATGAAGTCGCCCAACGCCTGGGGGCTTTACGACATGCTTGGCAATGTCTATGAGTGGTGCCGAGATTGGTATGGGGCCTATCCGGACGGAAATGCCGTGGATCCGAAGGGGCCGACGACGGGCTCGCGCCGTATGTCGCGCGGGGGCTCGTGGAGCAGCGGCGCCGGGGACTGCCGCTCGGCGAACCGCGGCAACTACGACCCGTCGTATAGCTTCTACAACGTTGGGTTTCGCCTCGCCCTTGCTCCAGTTCAATGAGGGAATCCTCTGACAGCCAAAAATCGTCTTCGCCACAGGAGCCGAGCACGTCCCGCCCAAGTGCCAGCGCGGAGCGCGTCGCCGTCAGGCGGCCGATTTTTTTTCAATGATTCCAATGCAGTGCAAATTTTTGCCGGTGTTCATCAACCGTTCTGACGCCGCGGCGTTCAGTCGGGAGGTGATACTGGCGCAGGGAACGTAATCCAA
>JAGCSE010000119.1 GCA_017964325.1 Victivallales bacterium
AAATGGCCGCAGAGACGATAGGTCATCAGCTCCAGAAGTTCAGGGCCGCCGCCGTTGCGGATGCGTTCAGCCGCCTCCTGCGTCGCCTGATAAACAATTTCGACATCGCGCCCCTCGAAGACACCTGCGCGCATCTTGTAGCCCGCCGCACGTGGCGCCACCTGTCCACCGCCCGCGACCGTGCGGTTCACAGGCGTGCTCATGGCGTATTTGTTATTTTCACAGACGAATAGAATCGGAAGATTCCACAACGCTGCAATATTCAACGATTCATGGAATGTCCCCTGATTGCTCGCGCCGTCGCCGAAGAACGCAACGACGATGTCGTCCTTCTTCTGCACTTTCAAGGCCAACGCAGCTCCGGTAGCCAGCGGGATGCCGCCGCCTGTAATGCCGTTCGTGCCAAGGAAGCACTTGTCCATCGCGCACATATGCTGCGAACCGCCGCGGCCGCCGCAATAACCGGTCAGCTTGCCAAGCAGTTCGGCCATAACTTTGTCAACGTCCAGATAGCGAGCCAGCAAGTGGCCGTGGCCACGGTGGTTGGAGACGATCCAATCCGTATCGCGGACGCCTTGCACAACACCGACGGCCGATGCCTCCTGCCCAATGCAGAAATGGGACGTGCCGCCCAGCAGCCCTTTGCTGAACAGACTGCTCAGCGTCTCCTCGAACGCGCGTATCTTCACCATCAAATGGTAGAATTCAAGTAGTTTTTCATTGCTCAATTGCATGACGCATCTCCGCAAACGATTGCTCACAGTACAGTTTTTTCTATTCTACTACAACGAGCGCATAGCCGATTATCTTGGAAATTGTGATTTCAATATAGCCATTTTTGACCATGAACGGCAGTTTTTCGCCGGATGGCGCTAAATAGACGTTTTTCACATCCTGACCGTCTTGACGTAGCAAAATCCTCTGATCCAGAACCGTCAAAGGTTCTTCGATCATATTCACACCCGCGCCTCGTGATTCGGGCATATACGCCAAATAGTGAACCATCCGCCGCCCAGGCTGCGATGTGACAGTCAACCGTGCAAAAGACGGCGCATCAGGCGCTTTCAACAACGGTTGCGGTAGCAGACGTTTCAATAGGTTTGCCAAAATCTGGCGGACGGGAACCGCCCCCGCCCTGAAATAGCCTCCACAAATCGCATGGGAGACATATCCCACTTGTTCTGTGAGTGTTACAGCAGGACGCCCCGTATCTTTATCTGGCGGGAGATAGACAAAACCATGCTCACCGTCCCAATGACGATTGTAATATGGCGCGACAATCGTCGCCAACGTCTCCGTGCCAGCCCGAGCCTCGATTTCAACGCCATTGGTATAGAAATTGTTAGGCATATCTGGAATCCCTTCCGAGAATGACGGTTTGGCTTCGAAAAACGCGGGATCGAAAGAGTCTTCCTTTATATAAGTCACGCCCCATTCGTCAAATGCAAATGCAGAAGCATCTTCTTTCAAGCCTGCGTGGGCTGAGGCGATGATTTTGCCGCCCTTGTCCAAATGACGGCGAATGCGGCGTTGTGTCTCATCGTCCATCGGTGTATTATCTGGAAGAAGCAGCAATTGATACGGCTCCCAGCTGGCCAGATGCGACACGATGTCGAACTGCTGTTTCAGCTCGCAGAGCATTCGCGTCGCCCCCTTGACGGCGGTGAATTCAGCGTCAAATTTCTGCCGTCCAGCAGGATCCATATAATCGTAGCCTGGATATGGCTTCAACATCGGCATGGCGATTTCCACAACAGGCTTCGCGCCGTCGAGCCAAGGATCCAATTTTTGGAGGCGTTTATAGATTCGCGTATCCAAATCCGCGACGGCGCGATTGATATCGCCACGCGGATGGAAATGGTCGCCGATGGTTGTGTTCAAGCAGTTTGCAATGCCGTAAAGGCAGTCGTATTCCAACGACGCTTCTGTGCGGATGCCGCCGAAATCGCCCCATGAGCGATGGAAACGACCTGTCATATTGAGAACGGGCTTGCCCAACGTCCGCAGATAGCGTGCACCGACAGGCAGGAGTTCATAACCCCAACCACCAGTCGGAAGGCATTCAAACTCCAGATAGCTGCCGAGCTGCTGCTGCGCTTCGTAGCCGACGCCGTTGAAATACAGGAGACAGTCCGGCTTCACGGCGCGAGCCGCTTCCGACACGCGTTTCGCCATATTGACGATCTTCCTGTGGTTGAAATCGTTAAGCTGCTTCGGGTCGTTCCAGTCAATGCCTTCCGCAGTCATGGCGTCCGTACATTCCTTTCCAAAGCATGGCCTCGTGTGCATACAGTCCAGAAACAGACCGTCAACTCCCGTCGTTTCAAGGATTTCTCGCACCATGGCGATGGCATGGTCACCGTATTCCGTATTGTAGCACATCTGGCGGAAGAAACTGTCCAGGCGGTTTTGCTGGTAGGTGCGGCCATCCGCATCCATGACGAGCCAGTCGCGGTGGCGAAGCCCCTCTTCATGTGACAGGCCAAGATTCATGTAAGCCGTCAACTTGATGTTTCGACAATGGCAGGCATCCGCCAGTTCCTTCAGAAGATTGTGCGTCAATGCGGGATGGCGGATGCCGATTTTCGTGTCGTAATAAGCCACGCCGAGGTTGCAGCGGGCAGGAAACACAACATACTGGACACCAGCCTGTTGGAAACGATCCGTAATCGCCTCGAAATCAAACGCCTTGCCGACGTCCGGATTCGCCGGCATCGTATGGAAATCAAAGAACAAACACCATTTTGGGAACGACATGTCGCCTCCTTTTTCGGCGGTTTGATGCAACTTTCAGTCTTTCAATGATTTGATGATTTCCATGTTCATCGCGACTTCCGGAATCATCTCATTCACATAACGGACGGTCGCGGCCATGCGGCCGTTGTCGCATTCGACTTCGCGCAGCATCAGAAGCGACGTAAAGACAATCACCTGCATACGAACGAGGCGACGTGCGACAAGTTCCGTCTTGTCCGCCATTTCCTTCTCGACAAGCGCGATGGCTTCGTCGGTCAACGTCCGTGCAGATTTCACCTTGGCGGCCAATGTTTTCAGCTTATCGTCTGAATGCTCAATCTTTTCCAATTCATCCAACGTGGAGTCAAGGACATGCGTCATCACGCCGCCCGTCGCGGCCACGATCTGCAACTGTGTCGTCCCTTCGTAGATATTCATGATGCGGGCATCGCGATACAACCGTTCAACTTCATGCTCGACCATGTAGCCTTTGCCGCCCATGCTCTGGATGGCATCGTAGGCGACGGCGTTGGCCATTTCCGTCGTGAAGAATTTGGCCATCGGCGTCAGGAGAGCGGCCAGCTTGGTATAGACTTTCGTCTTTTCCTTCGCGTCCGCGTCATTGCGATCCGCATTGGATTTCGCTTCGTAACCATCTCGCAAATCGACACATTTGCAAGTTTCGTAGAGTAAAGCGCGCCCTGCGAGAACCTGTGCGTCCATGCGTTCCAGCATATCGCGGACAGGCGGGATGTCGCAAAGCAGCTTACCAAACTGCGCACGGTTTTTCGTCCATTCCCACGCCTTGCGGCGTGCTGCCTCCGCCACGCCGACGGCCTGGGAGCAGATTGCCAACCGCGCACCGTTCATCAGTGACATTACGTATTTTATCAAACCGAAACGGCGCTGGCCGACCAGTTCCGCCGGAGCGTTTTCGAAATGCAGTTCGCACGTCGGAGAACCATGGATGCCCATCTTGCGTTCGATTCGATGGATTTTGATTTCAGGGCAGGCTTTGGCGATGAACATTGACAGGCCGCGGCCGTCCTTCGTACCCGCTTCAGAGCGTGCCAAAACCAAAAGCACTTTTGCACAACCATTTGTAATGAAATGCTTAACGCCATTCAAACGCCAGATTTTCGGATTGTCTGGATCTTGTGTTGCGGATGTCTCTACGGCTTGCAAGTCGCTACCGTGATCGGGCTCCGTCAAGGCCATTGCGCCGTCGTATTCGCCTGATGCGAATTTTGGCAGATATTCTTGCTTTTGTTCTTCCGAACCAAATTTCTGAATTGTCTGGGCGATGCTCTGGAGGCCGAACAGATTTTGCAGCGATGCGTCCGCACGGGAGATGATTTCCGTCATCATCGAATAGACTGTCACGGGGTAATTCAGTCCGCCATAACGTTTTGCGAGCGTAACTCCGCAGAAGCCCGCGTTTTGGATGTCCTTCAGATTTTCGGCCATCCCCTTCGCCATCGTCACAACGCCATCTTTGCAATGGGCGCATTCCGTATCCACGTCCATGGCACGCGGAGCGATTTTGTCGCCCGCCAGTTCACCGATGGTCTTCAGAGCAGTTTCGTACTGCGGGACCATTTCCGCCGCGCCGCGATTGTTTTCGCCTTCGCACAGCGGAGTGATTTCCGAAAAGTCAAACTTTTTGAAATGATAGGTTAAATCGTTGTTGTCCGTAAAGAAATTCATATTCGCCTCATATCTGCAAATCTTTAATCCACTTATTGTTATAAAAATGTCCCACGTGCATTTTATCAGTCATCGACGTAGAGGATGGCGCCGCAGGAAGGACAAAATACCAATTTGCCGTTGTTGGTTTCGTTCTTCAGCTGATATGTCACATTCATGTGGCAGCGTCCGCAGGCCATGTCCTCCAACCGTGCAACGCAACCGACGGTCTTGGAATGCGTCTTCGAAGAGCGAAGCCTGTTGTACGAAGCGAGATAGTTCGTCCTTTCGACTCCAGCTTCGGCATCCGCTTTTCCAATAGCCTCCAAATCAGCAACAACGGCGGGACGACCGGCGTTCTGTTCGGTGATTTGATTCTCAAGAGCCACCTTGCGGGCGTCCAAATCCGCCAATACGATTTTTGCGCGCGCCTTGCCAGCTGTCAGTTCCTTTTCCTTCGCCGCTTTCTTCTCGCGCAACTGGTCGATTGTAATCATCGCCGCAATTTGTTTTTCTTCCAAATTGGCGATTTCACGGTCAATCATTTCAATCTGCAAAATCGCGGCACGGTATTCGTCATTGCTTTTGATGGAAATCGTCTTGGACTGGAAATCACGTTTTTTCGTGCTCATCGCCGAGATTTCCGTTTCAATGCCGCGCATGGCGACTTCCGCCTTTTTCAATTCATCCTCCGCTGCGGCGTAGGCATCCGCCTCCGCTTTGTACTGAAGTTCGGCTTCTGCCTGCCGTTTCGGCAGTTCGGCAAGCTGTTGCTCCAGTCTGGCCACCTGAAGATCGATTTCCTGCAATTCAATCAATTTCTCTACCCATGGACGCATTGTTGGTTCCTTTTATTTATATACTGCCATCAGTTTTATCATGATTTAAACTTTCTATCTAGCTGTTTCATTGTCCCTAGCGGGAACGGCATATCCGACAGTTCCGCATTGCACTGTGAAACCATCATCCGCGCAAACACGCACAGGTCATAGGGCTGGTTGTCGATTACGCAGGCCGCAAAAATCTGTGCCAAATATGTATGTATCAGTTCCTGATCTGTGCATACGTGATAGCGCTGGGCATCGCGATTCTTCAAAACCGTCCAGTTTTCATCTGGAACAAGGACAATGCCATCGGGAGTCTGGAACATGAATTTGCCTGAATACAGGACGATTGCGCCACCCCAGCCGCTCGCATTGCATATTTGCTTGCACAAGGCACACAAAAGCATATTCTGACCGCTTCCGCTTATCAACGCCTCGGATAGAAAAAACGTCTCGATTTCAAATAAGTGCTGATAGACTGGAGGGATGAAATTCTTCTTCCGCATGAAATTGGC
This sequence comes from Victivallales bacterium, assembly GCA_017964325.1. The sequence continues at coordinate 5,762 of JAGCSE010000119.1, forward strand.
CAACGCATCGCTTGACGGATGCGCCATGCGGGCCGACTCCAAAAATTCTTTCAATTTCTGTTCCAACGCCGCTTCACTGTAACGTTGGTCAAAAATCAGCGAAAGACATTTCAACGCTTTCCAGAAATTCATAGTCTTGTTTTCAAGATTATTAATGAACTCCTTCTGCATACGACGCAACCGCACGATATTATGAATCTGCTGTATTCGTTTGCGAAGAAGGGGACTATCCTCATCCTGATGTTCGGCGACAAACGCGTCCACATCGTCACGGTCAAGCATGATTTGCATGACCGCAAGATAGCTGTGAGGATCAGGATCATCCAGCAATGTCAACGCCGCTTCGTTCGATAAATATTCCACACGACCTCTCAGTCTTTTTTCTGTTGTTCTTCAAATTCCCGCTTTTTGGCAAGAATCAACGTAATATACTGTCGCGTACCAGGATACGTAATCATATCAACTGTCAATGGCTTGGCGGCATCCTTTGGAAGCCAAAGCTTCTCGACGGTTCCGCATCCCGCGTTGTACGCCGCCAACTGCAGGACGTCACGTTGTTCGCGACCAGGCCACAGGCGGCTCGCCCATGCGAGATACCAGGCCCCGATCTGCAGATTCAACTCTGGATCGAATAGGTCATTCCTGCTTGGAATGTCGCGTTTCTTCGCCTTGGCCCAATCCTGTACCGCGCCGTCCATCAACTGCATGAGTCCGACTTCTCCTTTCTTGCCAACGCGGCGGTTGTCGAATTTCGACTCTTTCCACACGACGGCCTTCAGCAAAGTTGGAGACACATCTTCTTCTGTTGCAATGCGTTCAATCAGGACATCCAAGTCCTCTTCGCTGATCTGTTCCTTTCGGCAACCGCAGACGATCAGCATGGACATGGCGACCATTGTCATTATCGCAATTATTCGCTTCATGGTTTTGTCTTCTTCCTAGTCAACGGACGGTGAACTCCCCTAATATAACGCCATTGTCTTTCAAGACAAAAACTTCTTTGTCTTTTTTATTTTATGGTAAGGGAAATGCGCTAAGCGTTTCAATCACATTGGACATGAAAAAGGCGGGATGACATTTGCAAATGATTAATAGAGAATTAGAGTAATGTTGGTTTTATAGTGTTTTCGACTGCCATACAGTTTGGAAATGAAAGACAAAAAATAACGTTCAGAAAAGGCAGACTAAAATGCAATGAAGAAAAAAGACCCTAACTTGCAGTGACCAAGTAGCATAGTCATGACAGAACCACCCTCCCATTATAATCAGGAACACGACGATTCTTTCTCCCGTCCGGGGATGCAAGGCCCACATGGGACGGAGAACCACAGTGGCACGTCCTCCCGTCCGGAGATGCAAGGCCCCCACGGGACGAAGAACCACAGTGGCACGTCCTCCCGTCCGAGTAGCCAAGGCTCCGAAGAGGCGGAAGGACGCACGCATGACAGGGTCATCCAGCCAGGAGATTTGCTTGTCGGTGAACGGTACAAAGTGCAGACGATCAAGTACGGCGGGATGGGTGTGGTATATAAGTGCCTTGATACGTGGACACAAGATGACGTCGGACTGAAAACAGTTCAGACGGAAGGAGTGATGTCCAATCTGAAGACCCGCCTGATGCAAAGGAACTACAGCCTTGTTCACGGTTTGCTGCATGACCACATCGTCCGCGTGAACAACTTGGAGCGCGATGACACGTGGGGCCAGTGGTTCATGGTGATGGACTGGGTTGACGGCGACGATTTGGAGAGTCGTCTAATACATACCCAAGGCAATAGTTTGTCTGCGGAAGAAACGATTCGACTGTTACGTCAAGTGGCGGATGCTCTAGACTATGCCCACGGCAAGTCGGTTGTCCATCGCGATGTGAAATGCGCGAACATTATGGTAAAAGCCAATGGCGATGTTCAGTTGATTGATTTTGACATTGCCAAGCGGGCGGCTCCCGCGCCACGCGGGACACAAAATGAAACGGGTACGTCACAAGGCAGCACAAAATCGAAACCGACAACGACGACGACGACAACGACGTCGGATTCATTTGCGGGCACACGGGGGTATCAATCTCCTGAACAATGGAGAGGGGAGAAGGTTACGGCTGCTTCAGACCAGTATTCACTGGCAGTGACGGCGTACCGTTGCCTGTCTGGGCATCTGCCTTTTTGGAATAGTAACGAAGGGCAGTTGATGGAGATGGTGCAACATGAGGAAGTGCCCAAAGTCGGTACTTTACCAATTGCCGCAAACGCTGTTTTGGCAAAGGGATTGTCCAAGCAACCTAAGGACCGTTATGCCAATTGCATGGATTTCATCAACGAGCTTGCCACCAGTCTTGGCATCAATAAGCCACAAGGGAAAATTGATCTGTCGGATTTCTACTTTTTTGTGGGAACCGTTGAAAGATACCGCAAGGAAATTGAGCGTTTGGAATGGGATCGAGGACAGACATTCGGGCAACATTTGGATGCTTTTTTTGCAGCCTTTGCAGCCGCTTCGGAAGCTCGTGGCGACCGCAATTATGAAGCGGCATACTATTGTTTGAAGCAGGCCGAGAATGAATGGAAATGGCTTGAATTCAAAAGACCATTGCGTGAACAGGCAACTGCCCGTTTTGCAATCGTGCAACAGGCACGTGAGAAAGCGGAAAAACAAGAGGCTGAACGATATGCGAAGGTGGTCTATAAGGAGGCTTTGCAAAAGCAAGACGCGGCGTCTGCGCATTTTGAGGAGGGGGAGTTCAGAGAGGCCATGAATGAGGCATACGTAGCGGAAGGTACGTTTGGGGAGGCAGAGAAATCGGCTCATGAAAATCATATCTATTGGCTTGAACGGTCGGTTTCTGAATTGGTTGGCCAGAATAAATACGAAGAATGCGAAGAAATCATTCACGAGCTGAGCCTATTGGATGAGACGAAGGCCAAGGAATTGGCGTTGTCCATTAAGAATTCAAAAAACGACTGCATCTCGGAAAAGGAGAAGCAGATACAAAACGCTATAAATGAGAAGCGTTTTGCGGAAGCGGATGAAATCTGCCAGAATTTAGTGTCTTTGGCGACGGAAAAAAGTGAAAGTTGGAAGGAGTCCATACGGCAAGCGAAGAATGCTCGTGTGAACGAGTTGCAGCAAATGTCCACGGCTCTGATAGCGAAGAACCGCTTTAACGAAGCCATCACATTCATTAAAGAGCTGACGTTGCTGGAGCCTTCGAAGGCGGCTGAATGGGAGACGCGCATCCAAGCTTCGAAGTCAATTTATGTCAGCCAGTTGGAAAAGGATATCAATGATTTCCTCGCACAGCATCAATTCAAGGAAGCGAAGGAAGTCATTGAACGGCTCGCCTGGGTGAGCGAACAGATGGCGCACGATTTCGAGGAGAAGTTCGAAAATGCGAAGATTGTGCGAATCAAGGAATTAGAGCAGATCATTTCCGATGAAACCTCCCAAAAGCATTTTGCCGAAGCGATTGTCGGGATCAATGAACTGTCGGCATTGGACAAGAAAAAAGCCGAAACCATGATGAAGACCGTTGAAGAATCACGGGATGAGTTCGTCATGGAAATCGACCAACTGCTGGAAGATGATATCTTGACGTATCGTTTTGACGATGCCGAAAAGATGGTTAGGCAATTTGAACTGTTGGATGCGGAAAAGGCAGGCAGGTGGCGCGAGGCGGTTGCCGCGTCAAAAAACTCGCGCATTGATGAATTGAAACAGATTGTCAGGGAATCGCTTTCGCATAAATTGTACCAGAAAGCCAAAGACGCAGTTTTGAAACTGCATCCACTGGATGAGGCAACGGCGAATGAATGCGAAAAATTGATTCAAGCGTCCATAACCGGTGAAATCAATCGGTTAAAGCAGAAAATATATGCGGATATTTCTCGCAATCGTTTTAATGAAGCCAACGAAATAATCAAGACATTGACGAGTCTGTCGGACAAGAAGGAGGAAATTGAGAAACTGGCGGCGTATGTCGCATTGTCAAAAGAAAAGGAAATCAACAGGTTGGAGCAGATAGTTGTCACCGCAATCGCACAGAAGCGTTTTGACGAAGCCACCGAGGCGAGTAAACTGTTGCATCTTTTGGATGAAGACAAGGCGCACAAGGCAGAGAAGGCGGTTGAGATTGCGAAAGTCCAAGAGATTGCCAAATTAAAACAGACAATTCTGGAATCCATTGACACAAAAAGCTTTAGTGTAGCTGATCGTTCACTTGGAATGCTTGTCAAGTTGAATGCCGCGATGTCTGACGAGCTAAAGGGGAAGGTGGCAATTGAGAAGGAAAAGTATTCAAGGGATTTGGAGCACGATATCGGAGAGGCCGTTATAGGAAAACGATTGAAGGAGGCAATCGAAGGAATCCAAGAACTAGAAACCTTGGACAAGACAAAAGCCGATAATTGGTGGAAGATATTCAAATCTTCGGTGGCCGACTGCATTCAGGAACTGGAAATAACTCTTGGCGATGCTGTTAGAAATAGTCGATTTGATACGGCGGAAGATCTGATTCAACAGTTGGAGAAAATTAACCAAGATACGGGTAACAAATGGCGGAAAGTTGTCGAAGCGGAAAAAAACAAACATATCCAAGAAGCTGAGCGGATTGCTTCGGATGCTTTGGAAAAACGCGCTTTTGATGCTGCCTTCAATGCGATTGGGCCATTGTCCTCACTGAACGTTGAGAAGTTCAAGAAATGGAATACGACGATTTCCAATGTCAAAAGCAAGTGCATTGAACAATATAAGCAGCAGATGGTGGAGGCTCTGGAGGCGGGGCGTATCGAACAAGCTGAGAATATCATTAGAAAATTATATGATATAGACATCGTAGAAGCTAAAAAACATGAAGAGGGAGTCGCCGAAGCAAAGAATCAACGTATTGAACATTTGAAGCAGAAAGTCAAAGAGGCGGTTAGGAACAAACGATACGACGAAGCTTCACATGATCTTCTTGAACTGGAGAATTTGACGCCCACGCTTGCCGACGCTCTGGCAGAAGAAATTGAAAACGATCGAAATGCGTACATCGACTATCTTAAGCAGTCAATTAGCAACTGTATTGGGAAAAATCAGTTTACAACGGCGAACAATGCGCTTTTTGAATTGAAAAGGCTTGAAGTTGCGGAAATTGGCGACATTGAAGGCTTCTTGATTTCGGCCATGACGGAATATGAAAAGGAGATGACCGAAAAACGTTTGAAAGCGGTCAGGCGTAAAGTTGCTATTTTAATCATCATAGTTGTTGCATCGCTTTTGACATGGATTATTAAAAGCAGTATTCACAAGTGGCGCAGACAGCAAGTGTTGCAAAAAGTCAACAGCATCTATGAAGAACTTGTGTCAAAGAAGGCCGTCTTGGGGGATTTGGCGGAATTGGATGGAAAAATTAAGAGTCTGGAGAATGTGATGACTTCGATGACATTGAATTCACCGACATCAACGCTCAGTGAAATCAAGGAGGAAATTTCCAGACATCAAGATTATAATGAAAAGCTTACAACATTGAAAAGCAAAGTTGCCGACGTTTCATTTGCCGACCTAAAGAAGGAATGGGAAAGAAAAGCCATAGACTTGAAACCTTCCGAAAATGCCGAAAGTGAAATTGACAAAATAGCAGATCGGTTTAATGCATTGCTGCTTAAACGAAATGACCGTATGTTGTCTGCAATCAATGACTTTGACAAATTGTTGAAGATGACTCCGAATACTTTGGGAAATCTAATCCATACAGACCATAACATGAGTTTGAAGGCATTGAGGGATTTCGTTGCAACTGCACGATATATTCTATTCTGGTATGATGAGAAGAATATAGTGGACTTGCCATTCGATATTGACAAGGCATGGATGAATAGTTGGGAGCCAGGAAAAGTATATTCTGGAAATTCCGCTGAGGCGGATTGCAGACATGATGCGTTAGCGAAAGCGGCGGACTTGAAATCGAAAATGAAAACAAGTGACCAATGGGAATCGTGGTTCAAACAGTTGTGGAGCATTCAGGATATTTGGGCGAAAAATGGTCTTGATGCCGCAAGATATGAATTGGATGATTTAGATAGAAAGTCCGAAAACTTTGGCAGGTTCCAAAATGATTTCAAGAAGGCGCTTTCCGAAATCAAAAACATGGTTCTTCAAAATGAAGCAAGACAAATTGAGGCTGATGTTAAGCAGAAAAAGAAGGATGTGACACAGATTTTAGCCTATATAGGCGACAAGCCTGTTATGGACAAGGAAAGAAGAGATATTAAGGCTTGTGAAGTTAAGATACCTTCGGATAAGGACTTGGAACAATATCTTGAATCATGCAAAAGTGACATTGATTGGATAAACGGTGTTTGCAATGCAATGAAGACAATGGATGACGTAACAGCGCAATATAATCAATTGGCTTTGGACGTGCAACAGTTTGAGATAAATCTGGACAATCTTGAACCCGCCGAGATGAAACACCGTCTTGCTTTGCTGAAAGAGCGGTGCGACAATGCAGCGAACAGTTTGAGCAACATGGCTGTCGATGCCTTTGTAAGCCAACGGCGAGAATTGTCTAAACGTTTGAGCGAACTTTACCAAAACGCCAGAGTGAAGGTTGTCTCTCGTGCGCAAAAGATTTTGGCAGGGCATATTACGTCATTGAAGGAAATGCTGAAGGAAATGGAGGAACATTCCCTTAGACTGATTGCAAAGGATTACCAATGGAACAGCGAAGATATGGTCAGCAATGAAAACGCATGGTATCAACAACGGAAGGCGGCATCCGAATCAAGTTTGAAGGCAATGGGCGTTGTCATGTTAGAAGATGACGATATCCAACTTCGACTGTTTCAGGAAGCAGAAGAATTGCATAAAAAGATAGTCGGAATGGCAAATGATGCCAAAAGCCTTCTTCTGCCAGCGTTGACGAACTATCACAAGAGCATGTCCGCATACGAAAACATGGAGCGCGGATTGTATTCTTTGCAACAGGAATTAAATAAATTGGAGCGGGAAATTACAACGGAGTCTTTGAAGAAAATTGAAGCCGAACTGGTTAATATCAAACAAGAAAGGGAAAAGGCAGGACAATGGCTTCCAAGCAGTGAGAAAACTAGAAGTGCATTCCTTTCACCAGAAGTCGTGAGTGGTTTTGACAAATTGTGTACTGAACTTGCCGAACGTCTGGCAAAAGTGGCGAAACGCATGGATGAAATGAACGCGCATCGCGCAAGAGCGAAGTCCTTGTTGGATGGCATCGAAAATCTTGAACGGCAAGTATCGGCGTATGAAAAGATAATCAAGCAAATTTCGGAAAACCGAGAGGGGAATGAAACTAATTGCAACAGTATGTATCAAAACATCCAAAAGTCATACGATGGGATATTAGCTGTCAAGTCATTTTCTGGCAATGACCACCCCATGCTAGGGAAACGCCAGAGGGAACAGGTTGATAGTTATATGGAACGCGCGGATAAGGCGAAAAAGGAATGCCAGGAAATATTCGGCCAAATGTTCGCTTTTGAGAAGGGGATGAATGAATTGGAGGGAAATCTTAAAACGTTGGATGGCAAAGTCGATGGTCTCAATACGCCAGGAACTAGTTCGGCGGATGAAGAGGCCATAGTTGATGAATATCTGGGTCTGAAGCAAAAAGTCAACAGCATGGAGACTTTTTCTTGGAAACAGAATGAACGCAAGCAAGAATTGTCTGAAAAATGCAACAAAATTGCTGTAAAGATGCAAACGAAACTCAAGGATGCATTCTCCAGGCATGAACGAAATTTAAATATCAAGTTTGACGAATGGTCAAACTTGATGATGCAATTGGAAGGAATGAAATCCATTCCAGCCGATAAATTATTTGAATGTCATCATGACATCTTGAGCACATACGAGAAACTTCAGTCCATCCCTCTGAAGGAGGAGGCGATTGTGGCGACGAAAGAGAAATACAAAGAGGATTTGGACAGACGCGTATCGAAATATTACCGGCAAACGACGACGTTGGCTGTTTATGGAGAACTGGCCGGAATATGCAATGATATTGAAAAAAACGGCGGGATGGACCATTTGCCACAGGATGCTAGAGGGCGATTGGAAAACTTGGTGGATATGTTCCGCAATGCTGAAGGGCTTGACAACACGCAGTGGAAAAATATGATAGAAATCATTTTTCGGCAGATACAGGAGTTGAAGACAAAGAGACAATCTCGGGTAATTTCACAAACACAACTTAATGAAAGTAAAATTGCATATTTTAAGGTGCTAAGGGATTCATTCCTGAAAAAGCGAATTGATTTCATGGCATGGTATGATTTTCTGAATGTCACCATGAATGAGAAAAACAGCAATAAAGAGTTCTATGATAAGCTCTCCCAAGGCTTGGCTCTAGAAGAGAAAATCACCGAAGCTTTGCAAAAACAATCTCATGTCTTGCAGGAGATTGAGGCAAAGAACATTCCAGAGAATCTAAAAATGAAGATGCGAACTTTTGTGGAATGCTTTGATAAAAAGAAACTGAACGATGGAATGGAAAACGAACTGAAAGTCATCGATGACATAATCTTATATTTTCAAAAGATGATAACAGCAGGAAAAGCAGAAGCAGAAGAATTGAAAAAGCAAATAGGGGAAGATGAAAAATACAATTATGAAAAACGTTTACATGCAGAAAGTCAAACGTTAGCTGAAAACTGGAATGTAAAGGATAATGTTTTTGATGATTATCGAAGGGAATTAAACCAGCTTTATGGCTGTCAGGAATTCTTGCCGATTGGGATTGCCATACATCAGGAAAAAAAAGAATTAATTAAATTATACAGAAAGCTGAATGAAGGCAAGACTGTTAATGTCCAAGAACTTGACAATGTTTTTAATACATTCAGCGAGCTTTGCAGGAGAGGAAAAAGAATAAAGAATCTCCCGCCTGAAATAAATGCTTTTTTGGATGAAACTATGAAACTTGAATTAAAAGACTACAATACAGCAAAGGAAATAATTACGGAAGACGAAGATGATTAGGTCGTGGTTTGGATTACTGTTTTCGGCACGAAGCGATCATGATTGGCGTAACAGCCAGTCATGGCGATTCATCGTATCTTTTGCCATAATGGCGATGATGGTTCCATTTGGTGTCCTTGGGGAGGAGGCCGATTTGAAGGACGCAGCAAGAGAATTGCTGATAGGTGACCGCCTAGAAAGGCCGAGTTTAAGAGGAAAAACGAGGGCCTTTCATATAGGAAGCGGCACTGATTTGATTCTTGTGCCTGTAAAGCGTGGGTCTTTCATTATGGGCAGGGAGGAACAGCTTCATGAAGTCACAATCAGCCAAGATTTTTGGATTGGGCGTTATGAAATAACGCGTGAACAATATGAGAAAATCATGGGCGTCACGAAGAATGGCCAACTGAATGAGAAAACGGCGAAATTGCCCCAGAATAATGTGTCATGGGATGAAGCGAAGGAATTCTGTCGAGAATTGACGATTAAATGCAAAGACCAGTTGTCTTCACTTGGTGGATACTATTTTGACCTTCCGACCGAAGCGCAATGGGAATATGCCGCCGGCGGCGGTCAGTACGATGACAGAAAAAAATTCAGTGGAAGCGATGATTCGGATGAAGTAGCTTGGCATGCTCTAAATTCAAACAAAAAGTCCCAAGCAATTGGAAGCAACAAGTTAAAACCAAATGAATTGGGGATATATGACATGAGTGGCAATGTCGCCGAATGGTGTCTTGATGTTTTTCATGACAAGTATCCTGCGGAATCTGTCGATCCTGTCGGTACAAAGGGATTGACAAATTTTTTAAATACAAAATATGTCGTCCGCGGTGGTTCCTGTAATTCCTCGCCTGATAGATGCAGTATTGTTGAACGCGACTACTATGCTTCCGATCGCTATGGCATGATAGGTTTTCGAGTTGTCTTGGTCAAAGATAAGGATGCCGAAAAAAAGAAAGAGAGTGCACGGCAGAATACCGAAATCATGAGCCATGTAGGGGAGGGAGATTGGAAGAACGCCTGGGAAAGCACTGTCCGCAGAAACAAATTACTGCAAAAATTACCAGGAGGCAATGAAGAAAATGGCGACATGGTTGTCATGCTTTCGGAGAAAGTGGAATTGAAATTAAAGAGGATTCCTGCCGGTGAATTCACGAATACAAGAATTAAGAAGACATTTGAGATAAAACATACCTACTGGATTGGAGAAACAGAAGTTACGCAGGCTCAATATTTGGCTGTAATGGGTGTAAATCCTGCATATTTCCATGAAAATGAAAAATGTCCTGTGGAAAATGTTTCCTGGAATGATGCCATGTCATTTTGCCGTAAATTGACGGAACTTGAACGCAGTTCTGGTCATCTTCCCACTGGATATGAGTATTCGCTTCCAACTGAGGCACAATGGGAATTTGCTGCACGAAGTAATGAGCCCCAAAATTGTAAATACAGTGGTGGTAATTTCTTAAAGGATTATGGATGGTATTATGAGAATTCGGGTAAGAAAGAACTGCAAGATGCAGATTGGGATTCGGCAATCGATGAAAAAACAAAATCATCAATGATTATTCAGAAAATGACGGAAAATGGCAATTCGACACATCAAGTCGCCAAGCTGAACATGAACAAGTTTGGTCTTTATGACATGAGCGGCAACGTCTGGGAGCTATGCAGGGATGTCTTCGACAGCCATTGGGACTACGATCCTGAGACATTGGAGGGCATGAAGGATGGTGTTGACCGTGTAAAGCGTGGTGGATCATGGGGTTGCAACGCTAAAGATTGCCGCCTGTCCCAACGCAGTTCCGTTGACTCTCCTGACAGCCGCGACAACGATATCGGCTTCCGCGTCGCGCTCGTTCCTATCCAATGACCATCAATAATGGTACGGATGAAGCAATTTCTACGGAGATACGACAGTCTTCACATTCATGCTCATAAAACTTTTGACAAAGCTGGACTTCTGTAAAAGATGACATACGGTAAGGTCATGAAAGTTTTGAAGCAAGCAAAGAAGACCTGGCTATCCAGTGAAAACTGGAAGCCTATCCATTTCAATCCAACGCAAGAGGAAATACTCAGAAAACTGGAACTATTTCCAGTCGTCGAGACATTGCCAAATCGCAAGCATGGCTTCCCATGCAAAACAGGTGTATGACTTCACTTATTGGAAAAGTTCAAATAATGAAAAAATTTTAGCAGGAGACGCTCATGAAAAGACTGGAAATCTACAAATGCGAAGAATGCGGACTGGTCGTGGAAATTACAACAGGGTGCGAGTGCACGCCAACCTGCTGCGGCAAGGAGATGAAACAGATGCCGCCGCAGACCGCTGAATACAAATTCGAGAAGCATGTACCGTATCCGGAGGCAATTGACGGTGGGACACGCGTCCTGGTCGGCAAGGAAACGGCTCATCCGATGACGGAAGAGCATCACATCGAATGGATTGAAATCATCAACGGCCCGTATGTCAACCGTCGCTACCTGAAGCCTGGCGAGAAGCCAATGGCGGAGTTTCATGTGGCGTTGCAGAAAGGGATGATCGTCCGCGAATACTGCAATCTCCACGGCCTATGGGAATACGTAGTGGGATGAAAACATAACCACTAGGAGGACAATCTCTTCCACACGTGCTACTTTCCGCCCTCCTGTCTCATATCTTTCGTCTCCTGCCCTACTCCTTATACCCTGCATTTTGTATTCAAAACTTGACGTATGACACGAGACGAAAGTCCCACAGAATTACATATAAAATTAGAGGTTTCTCATGTTCAGACAGGCTCTTTTAAGTACCATATTGCTATCGCTTTCCGTTCATGCCCAAAATCCCTGGAAAATGTACAAAGACACATTGCGAAAGGATGAATCGCTGTTGCGCTTCTATACATTTGAGAACTTGAAACCAGAAGACAAGATGATTCCGTCTTTTGGTTCGGAAAACGAGCCTTTGGCATCCCAAGTCCCGCTGGACATCGTGGAAGGGCGATTTGCAGGAAAAACAGCCGTCCATTTGGATCGTTATCCATTGGATGCCAGGCGGTTCATCCTGAAGGACAAAGTTTTCACGGCACAGATTTGGCTGCGGGTGACGGATGTCGGCGTTCATCGCGGCAACAATAGTTCGACGAACGGCACGATTCTTTCCACGGGCATTGGCTATTGGGACGGATGGCGCGTCACGACAGGCTTTCCGAACTTGAACACATCATTGGAAATGGGACGTCCATCCCCCATAAACTCCTTCCACATCGGAGCGAGTACGCCGCTTATTCAAAATGCGTGGCAGCATATCGCCGTCAGTTGGGATGGTCATGTCCTGCGGCATTATGTAAACGGCCACCTGGCTGCGGAAGCCGTTTATGAGCAGTCATATACGGAACCGTCGAACAATGCTGTGTTCCGTGTCGGCTACAATGGCTACGGCATTGGTTCCATTGCGATGGATGTCGATGAAGTGATTGTCCACAAACGTGCACTGCGGCCCTCTGAAATCATCGCATCCTCGCTTTGCATCGCAGATTTGTCGGCGGATATCATGGAAATGCTTGACGACTTGCAGGCGGCTTTCGTGAAAAAAGACACCGCTTCGGCAACTGCGCTTATCGCCAAACTACGCGCCAATTCGCAATCGCCTGCTGCGTTAAAGCTATGGCTGATGTCCCTTGACGAGGCACAACTCTCCTTGCAGGAACTCATTACATCACAGGAAATCCAATCTTCGGACGTACCAGACGTATTGCGGCGTATGATTTATGCGAAAATCGTCCAAAAGCTCCGCTACAATCCATTTATGACGGTCCCGAAAAAACTGTTGACAACGCTTTCCAATCATATAGAAGGATTGTCGAAGGAAGACTGTCGCTATCTGCAATTGAAAATGGCGCTACTGGATTTGGAGGAAGGACGGAAGGATGAAGCGAAAGCACGTCTTGACAACATATTGCATGACAATGAGCTGACAGAGAAGCAAAAGGGCGAACTGGCTATGAAAGTCGCCAATGCCCTGCGTTTTGCAGGGCATTACAGCGAAGCCCGCGATTATTATACTAAATTAGCTTATTCTTTGAACAATAATAGTTTATCAAAGCAAATATGCGGCATTGCCGCCTTGGCCGTCGCCCAGACATATTTATTGGAAAAGAATTATTCGGATGCTGAAATGGTGTTTGATGACATTGCGAAACAAGATGTTCTGCCGCACCATCGGCTGGAGGCTGAGGAATGCGCGGTGGAAGCCGCACGATTGGCGGCGGGCAAGCCCGCCCGAAATCCGGAAGCGAATCGCCACCGTCCAAAGCCAATCGTCGTTCCAAAACTCGCCGTTTATATCTCGCCAGACGGCGACGATGACGACGATGGTTCCGCAGAGAAGCCCATCATGTCCATAGATGTCGCGCTGGAGAAAATCCGCGCGTTGCGCAAGGCAAATCCGAATGAGCCGTCGGCCATCGTCTTCAAAGGCGGACAGTATTTCATGACGGAACCTATTGAATTGACAAAAGATGACAGCGGTTCAGAGAATGCGCCGTTCATGCTCTTGGCGGCTCCTGGCGAGAAGCCTGTCTTCTACGGCGGCATACGGCTCCGTGCATTCATCTCCGAAACGGATCCTGCCGTCTTGTCGCGGCTTACGAAAGAAAAGCGCATCAACCTGCTTGTTTGCGACGTGAACGGCTTGCCCATGGATTTCAATCTAGACGAACAGCCCCGTGCAGAGCTTTTTGAGGACGGCAAACCGCTCACGCCAGCCCGCTGGCCGAATGAAGGTTTCGTCAAAACAGGTTCGCCCGATGAGACGGAAGATCACAAGCCATTGCCGTCGTTCAAGTTCGATGGTCTAGATAAATTGGATTGGTCCCATGCAGAGGACATTTGGGCATACGGCTACTGGAAATATCTATGGGCGGCGAACTACCTGAAAGTGAAAGGCATTGACACCACGAATGGAAAGGTCAATCTCACAAAACTTTCCGGCTACGGACTTGCCCCGAATATGCCGTTTTATTTCTATAACCTATTGGAAGCCATTGACCAGCCAGGCGAATGGTTTTTGGATAGAAAGGCAAAAAAACTTTATCTGTATCCAAACAAGCCGATTGGTCAGGCAAAACTGGAATTATCTATTTTCAAACAGAATTTTCTGAAAATCAAGAATGCGCATCATCTTGTCATCCATGGATTGACGTTCGATTTGGGACAGGGTACGGGCGTCGTCATGGAGAACGTCCATGATGTGCAGTTCTCGGCCAACACGCTGTCGCGTCTGGCAGGCGACGGACTCGTTGCCACAAATGCCTCGAATCTCGAAATATACGGCAACGATTTCTTCTGCCTCGGCCGTGGCGGCATGAAGCTCAGCGGCGGCGACCGCAAGACGTTGACGGCTGGCAACATCAACGTTGAAAACAACTGGGTGCGCGACTTTTCGCGCATCGAACGCACTTACACGCCCGCCGTTCTGATGGAAGGAGTCGGCAACCGCATTGCACACAACTTGTTCCATGACGCGCCGCACCACGCCATCCGCCTGGAGGGCAACGACCATGTCATCGAATACAACGATGTGCATTCCGTCGTATATGAGTCCGACGACCAGTCGGGCATTGATATGTGGTACAATCCGTCATATCAAGGCAATATCATACGGTACAACTTCTGGCATCATATCGGTAGCGGCCACACAGTGGCGGGGCAGAGCGGCATCCGCCTGGACGATGCCATTTGCAATGTTCTCATGTACTCCAATATCTTCCTATGTGCGGCTGACGGCCATTTCGGAGCCATCCAAATCCATGGCGGAAAGGACAATATAGCCGACAATAATCTGTTTGTCGCCTGCCAGGCCGCCGCGTCGTTCTCGACATGGTCGAAAGAACGATGGCAGGAGATGTTCACGCGTGCAGACATGAAGAAGCGACTCCATGAAGACATCGAAATCAACCAACCGCCCTATTCAACGAAATACCCATGGCTTGCGGATTTGCAGAAGAACAACGGCCAGAACTTCTTCTGGCGCAACCTGTTAGTGCGCTGCAACAGCCTTGCGTTGCGGCGCAACACGAGTATCCACGAATTTCTGGAGACGATTTCGACAGATGACGCGCAGGCATTTCTGACGGATGGTACGCCCGAAAGCTACGACAAGGCGTTTTCAGCTGAATCATGGAAACCATTCACGGCGTGTTCCGCCATGCGGCCAATTCCATTCGAGGAAATCGGATTATACGATGATGCGTCGCGTGCATCCGCCGTAGATGTTGCCGCCGCACGGCAAATCACGCCGCATTACAAAGGAACAAGAAGATAAATGCGTATGATTCATTAAAAGCGATAACATGGCACTTGAAAAATTATAAATTATCAATAAGTTATAATATTACGTTATTAAAAAATCTAGTATTTCTAGAAAAACAACAAAAGT
Organism: Victivallales bacterium; assembly: GCA_017964325.1. Next base: position 21,162 of record JAGCSE010000119.1, read on the forward strand.
ATAGGAGAAAAACATGGCTAGACCCAAGCAAGAAAAACCGGAAGGCGCACCGAAAAGAATCAGAAGGGGCTTTGCCCAGATTATCATTGACAAAATCAATAAAAAGTACGACAGCGCAATCGACCCCGCCAAATTGCAGACCGCATTGGATGAAATCGAGAAAATCATCGCTGGTCTTGATGAACTGAAGAAAACCAAAAAGAACGATATCAAGGCGTTGAAGAAATTCAGCCGCGAAGAAATCGAAGCGTATCTAGCGACATTGAATAAATAGTTTTTATAGATGGGAGTGCGACCGCCGCATGATGCTGGCGTAAGCGCTACCCTCCCCTCCCGCTCCCGTCTCGCAAGAGACGGGAAAAATCTTTTGATTTCTTATCTTTTAAAATAATCTTTTATCCAACCAGATAAATTTTTCCCAAGACTTTTATAGATGAATTATGGTTGGCTATGCTTCAAGGCAATTCTTTTTGAATACAGACAATTCATCCTTCCCAAAACTTGGCACAGTTATTGCTTGTGTATAATCTGTTCCTCAAGCCATGAAAAAAATGGCTGTTTTTCAAGAAAAAACAATTTTCTTTGGAAAAAAGCTTAACAATCCTTCTATTGGTTAGCACAGGACAGTGTCGAAAGAAAATGCTCAACAGAAATCTGTTGACAAAAGCTAAAAACAGAAAAGGAGGCTGTATATGGAAGGTCATGAAGTCATAAATAAGATGAAATCAATTCTGGAAAAGAATGATATTACTTATTCCGAAAATAACAACTCCCTGAATTTGTCTTTCGATGGAAGCACGGTCGCGGGAGACATTGATATCATCATTTTCATCCATGGCTCCTTCTGCATCTCATATTGCATGACAAATGTCAGAGTGAAAATGCGTACGCAGCAGGTTGCCGAATACATCAATCGTGCCAATTTCGGGCTCCCGAATGGCTACTTTGTACTCAACTACCATGACGGCAGGGTCATCTACCACACCAGTCTGCCACTGGAAACCATCATGAACAATGAAAGTCTGGCTATATGCATGATGGTTGTAGATGGTCTCAAGAAGACCAAACAGTACATCCCTGGGCTAATCGCAGTCGAACTCGGACTTCAGACGCCCGAAGATGCCGCCACGCACGCCGACAATTCCCCTCATGGCACATACGACGCGAACGATGACGACGACAATGATGATGACGA
>JAGCSE010000120.1 GCA_017964325.1 Victivallales bacterium
ACGAGTTCCCCGGCGATGAAATTCCGATCATCCACGGTTCCGCCCTTAAGGCTGGTGAAGCTCTCGCCGCCGGTAAGAACTGGGACTGCGAAGAATGCAAGTGCATCTGCGAACTGATGGACGCCGTTGACAACTACATCCCGACGCCCCAGCGCCCGATTGACCAGCCCTTCCTGATGCCGATCGAAGACGTCTTCTCCATCGAAGGTCGTGGTACGGTCGTCACGGGCCGTGTCGAACGCGGTGTTGTGAAAGTCGGTCAAGAAGTCCAGATCGTCGGTATCAAGGAAACCCAGAAGACGACGGTTACGGGCGTTGAAATGTTCCGCAAGCTGCTCGACCAGGGCGAAGCTGGTGACAACATCGGCTGCCTGCTCCGCGGCATCAAGAAAGAAGATGTCGAGCGCGGTCAGGTTCTGGCCGTCCCCGGCACCATCACGCCCCATACGAAATTCTCGGGCGAGGTTTACGTCCTGACCAAGGAAGAAGGTGGCCGTCACAGCGCCTTCAAGCAGGGCTATCGTCCCCAGTTCTATTTCCGTACGACTGACGTGACGGGTATCTGCAACCTTCCCGAAGGCGTGCAGATGGTCATGCCTGGCGACCACATCACCATGAACATCGAGCTGATCGCCCCGATCGCCATGGAGAAGGGACTTCGTTTCGCTATCCGCGAAGGCGGCAAGACCGTCGGCGCTGGCCGCGTTACCGAAATCACGGAATAATAAAAGCTGTAAGTACACCGCCCGACGGTGGTCGGGCGGTGTGTCAATAGCTAACGAGGAGCATTAACAATGCCACGTGAAATAGTCATTTTAGCCTGCACGGAGTGCAAGAGCCGTAATTATACGACCACGAAGAACAAGCGTAATACCCCTGGCCGTCTTGAAAAGGTTAAATTCTGCCCTGTTTGCAATAGGAATGGCAAACCGTCGCGTACTCTTCATCGCGAGACTCGCTGAAGCAAGTCGTTGAATCGGTGCAGGGAAGAAGCAGGAGGAAAAATAGGACGATGTTCCTTGCAGGTGAGTAGCTCAATTGGTAGAGCGGCGGTCTCCAAAACCGCAGGTCGCAGGTTCGATCCCTGTCTCACCTGCCATTTTTTTGAAAACGGGTGTTTTCCGTTTTTGTTTTTTTGACGAAGCTAGATTGGAAGAGAACATGAATAATCCGATTGCAGCAATTAAGAAGCTATATGATGAGACGGTTGCCGAGTTGAAGAAATGCACCTGGCCGACTCGTCAGGAGCTGTATGAATCAACGTTGGTCGTTGTCTCTTCCTTGGTATTGCTGAGCGTTTTCGTCTTTGTCGCGGATAAGCTGTTTTTGCTTGCGGTCAACTGGATTACGGGGATGCATTGATGCAGCCTTGAATCGGTTGTCGGGGGCGTGTTTCGAATTTGCGAAATGGCGATTGCGGGTATGGAAGGTCGCGAAGCAAGATTGAGAATCTCTTTAGGAGTGCAGTAGTTTATGGAGCCAATGGACAAATCCAAATGGTACACGGTTCAGGTGATGTCCGGCCAGGAGCGCCGAGTTAGAGAATACCTGACCAACCGTCATCAGCAGAATTTGACCAATGGCATTGACGACGGTTTGCAGGAAGTGCTTGTCCCGACGAAGCGCATCACGGAGCGCAAGAACGGGAAAGTAACTGACCGTGTTGTCTTGTTCTATCCCGGATATGTGTTTGTACGCGCCGTGTTGTTTGACGATGCGACGGGACGGATCATTCCCGAACATTGGCTTTTCATCAAAGAGACGAAAGGCGTCATCAATTTCATGGGCGGCGAGCATCCGTTGCCCCTTTCCGACGAAGAAGTCGAAGGGTTGATGCAGTCCGAGGAAGAGAAGAACCAGCCGCGTGTCGAGAAGATTTGGAATGTCGGTGAGACCGTCATTATCAAGGAAGGTGTCTTTGAGGGCAGCGAAGGGACGATTGAGGAAGTTGACAGCGACCGCAAACGTCTGAAGCTGAGTGTGGTGATGTTCGGGCGTTCGACACCTTGTGAATTGGATTTCTGGCAGGTGGACCGTCCACAATAATCTGGATGGTTGAAGAACTGTTACAATAAGCGACGCGATTTCGGGAGGATTCCTGCCAGTCCGTACCGATGTTGCGCAAGAGAAGAAGACGATTATGGCAAAAAAAGTCGTTGGAGAAGTGCGTTTGCAGATTCCTGCTGGCGCGGCCAATCCAGCTCCGCCCGTCGGGCCGAGCCTGGGTCAGGCAGGCGTCAACATCATGGAGTTCTGCAAGCAGTTCAACGCGGCGACCCAGGCGCAGTCGGGATTGATCATTCCGGTTGTGATCACTGTTTACCAGGACCGTTCCTTCACGTTCATCACGAAATCCCCACCTGCGGCCGTTCTTCTTAAGAAGGCCGCGAACATCGCGTCTGGTGCGAAGACACCTGGCCGTGAAGTGGTGGCGAAGGTCAACCGCAAGCAACTCGAAGAAATTGCGAAGACCAAGGAAAAGGACTTGAACGCGAAGAGTCTGGAGGCTGCAGTGAAGATTATCGCTGGGACGGCGCGTAGCATGGGCATTGAGGTGGTCGATGAAGAAAAGTAAACTTTATCGCGCCCGGCTGGCAAAGTTTTCTCGTGCTGAATACTATTCGATTGAGGATGGTATGAAGGCGCTGAAATCGATGCCTACCGCCAAATTTGACGAGACAGTGGAGCTCAGCTTCCGTCTCGGCATTGACCCCCGCCAGTCGGATCAGATTGTCCGTGGCGCCATGGTCCTTCCTCAAGGGACGGGCAAAAAGCAGACAGTCGTAGTGATTGCCGAGGGTGAATTCGCACAGCGTGCAAAAGACGCAGGTGCAGACGAAGTCGGCTATGAGGAGCTGATTCAGAGAATCAAAGGCGGTTGGCTGGAGTTCGACGTTTTGATTGCGACTCCGTCGGCCATGAAGGAAGTCCGGACATTGGGTAGAGTGTTGGGTCCTCGCGGCCTGATGCCGAATCCTAAGACTGGGACGGTTACGGAAGACACGGCGACAGCCGTACGTGAGGCGAAAGCCGGACGTGTGGAGTATCGCTGTGACCGTGCCGGTGTAGTGAACGTGCCGATTGGCAAGCTGTCGTTCAGCGCAGAGGCGTTGGTTGAGAACGCGAATGCTGTTCTCGCAACGATACTACGCGCCCGTCCGGCGGCTGCGAAAGGCATCTATCTGCAGTCTTGGACGTTGAGTAGCACAATGAGTCCTGGTATCCGTTTGGATGCCAAATCCGCAGCAAAGGCGTAAACCATGAGAGCAGAAAAACAACAAATGGTTGCAGCCGTGAGCGAGATGCTGAAGGATCGCCCTGCGTTTCTGATCAGCTATCAAGGCTTGACGGCCAATGTTTTCAATGAATTTCGTGGTAAGCTGACAGCCATCGGGGCCGAGTGCCACGTGGTGAAGAACACGATCGTGAAGAAAGCCGCGGAGAAATTGGGCTTGGATAATCTGGCGGGTTTTTCCCTTTCGGGTAACACGGCTCTTGTGAGCGGTGACTGTGATGCCGTCCAGATTGCGAAACTGGTTCGCGAATTTGCCAAGTCGAAGGAACAGGTGAAGGTGAAATGCGGGATGCTGGAGGGGAATCTCCTTGCTCCGGCCGATGTTGACGCCCTTGCTGACCTTCCTTCCCGGGAAGTGCTTCTTGCCCAGTTGCTGGGCTTGCTGCAGGCTCCTGGAAGCCAACTGGTCCGTGTGCTCAACGCCAAAGTGGCGAGCATTGTTTATGTGTTGGATGCTTACTGCAAATCGAAAGAGAAAGAGCAGGTAGCTTAAGCAAGAAAAATTGGAGAATACACCAATGTCGGAAGAAAAAGTTGCAGTTGATGCGAAGATGGAAGAGTTCATCTCCTACATCGAAGGTTTGACGGTTCTGGAAGTCAGCAAGCTGGTCAAGGCTCTTGAAGAGCGTCTTGGTGTCAGCGCGGCCGCTCCTGTGGCGGTTGCCGCTGCCGCTCCGGCCGGCGGTGCTGCCGCTCCGGCTGAAGAAGAGAAGACCGAGTTCAATGTCATCCTGGTGGATGCCGGTGCGAACAAGATCAACGTGATCAAGGAAGTCCGTGGCATCACGGGTCTTGGCTTGGCGGAATCGAAGAATCTGGTTACGGAAGCCCCGAAGCCGGTCAAGACTGGCGTCAGCAAGGACGAGGCCAACGAAATCAAGAAGAAGCTGGAAGATGCTGGCGCGAAGGTCGAAATCAAGTAAATCTTCGTATTTTGATGAACGGCGGATCCGGTATTCGCAAGAGGCCGGATCCACGTTCGATTTCTTGGGGGGCGCACCCCATTGTGGATTGTTTCAGAAAACAATGGCAAGAGGTGACGAGCAGGATGAAAACAGGGGGGCTGCAAGGGAAGAAGAAACATTGGATTTGCTTCGGAAGTTGGTGAATTTGGTCCAACTCCGTTTTTTTGTTATGCCCGACGCGACGGCGGCGGGTTGAGAAGTGGTTGAAGCGGCACGGAGGAGCGTGCTGAACGAAGGTTGAATTAACGTCACGGTCGTCGTGCGCAAAGGCCACGCAGCCAGGAACCATACAGGCGGGGAAACATGTCGGAACGCAAGAATTTTGGTTGTCTGAAAAAGGAAGTGCTGGACATTCCAGATCTTATCGAGATTCAAACAAAGTCATTTTCAGATTTTCTACAGAAGGATACACCACCAGAGGAGAGGCTGAACCAAGGGTTGCAGGAAGCCTTCAAGGATATTTTTCCTGCGCAGAAGGAGGCTGACAGCAAAGCCACTTTGGAATTTGTAAAATACGAGATTGGCGAGCCCAAGAAGGGGTTGGTCGAATGCTTGAAGGACGGTTTGACCTATCAGGCTGCGTTGAACGTGACGTTCCGCCTCCATACGGCCAACGGCAAGGATGTCAAAGAGGAAAGCATTTACATTGGCGATATTCCGTTGATGACGGAACGCGGGTCGTTTGTCATCAATGGTGCGGAGCGTGTCATTGTCAGCCAATTGCATCGTTCGCCGGGTGTGAGTTTTGAACGCAGCCGCCATGCCAGCGGCAAGATGCTGTGCTCCTATAAAGTGATTGCCGACCATGGTTCATGGCTTGAAGTGCAGTTTGACCAGAGCGACTGCATCCAGATTTACCTTGACCGCAAGCGTCGTCGCCGCAAGTTCCTCATCAGCACGTTTTTGCGTGCATTCGGCTATAATGGCAACGAGGATATCCTTGATGCCGTGTACTATCTGGAAGAACAGCCGTTGACGGAACTGGTCAAATTGGACGATCCGTCGAAGGTCTATATCGTGAACGACATCAAGGCTTCTGGAAAAGACGGTGCCGTGATTGTCGAAAAGCTTGCGCCTTGCAGCGAACTGGTCTTTGACGCCTTGAAGGAAAAAAACATCAAGAAGGTGAAGGTCGTCCATACGGATTGCTTGGTCGAGGAACTAAACGCACGCCAGATAGAGAAGCTTCTGGAGATGGACAAGGAAGACTTGGCCTACAAGCTCGAAAACGAAGGCTGGCGCACGGGCAATGCTGTGTTTGTGACGACCCGCACTATCCAGACGCCTGACTTGCGGGAAGTTGAAGTCAAGGAACTATATGACAAATGCGATGCCCTTACGGCGAAGACAGGTGCTGTAAAGGTTGTTGAACGCTATACGAAAGTGACGGCTGAAATACTGGAGGCCTTGCTGGCTGCCATGAGGGAAGTCGAAGAAGACCGCGAGCGGGTTGCCATGGCGGAGCCGAGCTTCAATCTTGACTATGAATATGGTGTTTCCATCCGTCTGCTTCGCGCAGGAAAGGGAGGCGATTATTTCATCCGCTGCCTTCAGAAGGACACCATCATGACGACGGAAGATGCGCAGAAGGAAATCTACAGGCGCATGCGTCCGCAGGATCCGCCGACGGCCGCTACCGCACGTCAGCTTTTCAAGCGTCTGTTCGAAGACCCGCGTCGTTACAATCTTGGTCTGGTTGGTCGTTTTAAGATGAACCAGAGCCTGCATTTGAATTGGGGGCGTCGTCAGTGCGTGTTGACCAAGCAGGACATCGCCCGTTCCACCGCGTTGCTTATGTATCTGCACAACGGCATCGGAAAAGACGATGACATCGACCATCTGGGCCGTCGCCGCGTCCGTACGGTGGGCGAACTGCTGCAGAAGCAATGCCAGGTAGGTTTAACGCGTATGGCGACGTTGATGAAGGACAAGCTGGACAATACGTCCGACGAGCCGACCATCGTTAAGCTAGTGAACACGAAAGTCCTCAGCGGCGTAATTCGCGATTTCTTCGGACGCAATCAGTTGAGCCAGTTCATGGATCAGACGAACTGCCTTGCGGAGTTGACGAACAAACGTCGTCTGAGTGCCTTGGGACCTGGCGGCTTGACTCGTGAGCGTGCAGGCTTCGAAGTCCGCGACGTCCATTCCAGCCATTATGGCCGTGTCTGCCCGATTGAGACTCCTGAAGGTCCGAACATCGGTTTGATTTCGTCTTTGGCCCTCTATGGGAAGATTGATGAATACGGATTCATCGAAGCTCCGTATCGTCAGGTCAAAGATATGAAAGTCACTGATAAAGTGGAATATCTGACTGCTGACGAAGAGGAGGCATTCGTCATTGCGCAGGCGAATGCGCCACAGGCCGAAGACGGCACGTTGCTGAACCGCGATGTCCTCTGCCGCTATGCCGGTGAATCAGGCGAGTTCGAACGCGAGAAGGTCCAGTATATCGACGTTTCGCCTGAACAGATGATCAGCGCGGCGGCAGGTCTGATTCCGTTCTTGGAGCACGACGATGCAAACCGCGCCTTGATGGGGTCTAACATGCAACGCCAGGCCGTTCCGCTTCTGCGGTCGGAACGCCCGCTGGTCGGTACGGGTCTTGAGGAAGTCGTTGCTCGTGATTCACGTGCTACGATGAATGCCCGCGAGGACGGTATCGTTGCGAGCGCGAACGCGGAGCGCATTGTCACCACGAAGGACGGCAAGTCTCCCGAAGAAACTGCGTATCCGGAGTCTGTCCAGGAATACAATCTGTACAAATTCCTCCGCACGAACGCATCGACGCTGCTCAACCAGCGGCCGATTGTTCGCCGCGGTGACGTGGTGAAGAAAGGGCAGGCCATTGCGGACGGTGCTTCGACGGATGGCGGCGAGCTTGCGTTGGGCCGCAACGTCTTGGTGGCGTTCATGCCGTGGCATGGATACAATTTCGAAGACGCCATCATCATCAGCGAGAAGCTGGTGGCCAATGACGTCTATACGAGCATCCATGTGAGTTTGGAGGATGTCCAGGCCCGTGAAACAAAGCTCGGTCCAGAGGAAATCACCCGAGACATTCCGAACGAAGGCGAAGAAGCGTTGCGCAACCTCGATGCGGATGGCATCGTGCGCGTTGGCGCGGAGGTGAAGCCAGGCGATATCCTTGTCGGCAAGATCACGCCGAAGAACGAGCCTGATCTGGCGCCGGAGGAACGTTTGATGAAGGCGATCTTCGGCGAAAAGGCGAGCGATGTCAAAAACAGTTCGCTAGTCGTGCCGGGCGGATGCTCCGGTATCGTCATGGATGTGCGTGTCGAACGGCGCCAAGACCCGACTCAGGCGAAACAGGCGAAGAAGGACGTGAACAACCGTGTCAAAGATACGGATCAGAAATATCACGACCAGATCAATCACATCTACGACGATTTGGTGAAGGCTTTGAGCGACGAACTGCTCGGCAAGAAACTGAGTTTTGCAGTGACGCGTCTGGTTGCGGGCGAGCCTGAGGAAATCATCGCGGAAGACCGCAAGATCACCAAGAGCATGCTCACCCGTCTGGCCCAGAGCTACGACACCTACACGCTGGAGCCTGGCGGCGATGCGAAATCCGATGATATCAAGGCCAAGATTGAAGACATCCTCAAGGCGTACGCGAAGAAGATCCAGATTACACGCCAGCGTTGGACGGAAGAACTGGAGAAGGACAAGCAGAACGATGCTGGTGACCAAGGCGTCGTGAAGGCCGTCAAAGTCTATATCGCCAGCAAACGGCGCATCTCCATCGGTGACAAGATGGCAGGACGCCATGGTAATAAAGGTATTGTGGCGAAGATCGTCCCTGTGGAGGATATGCCCTTTATGGCGGATGGAACGCCGGTTGACATCATCCTGAATCCTCTGGGCGTGCCGTCGCGAATGAATGTCGGACAGGTGTTCGAAACGCATGTCGGTTATGCCGCGAAGATTCTCGGCATGACGGTGGCGACTCCCGTGTTCGACGGTATCCCTGAAGACAAGATTTGGTCGATGCTTGACGAGGCGAAGCACATCAAAGTCGCTGAACGCGGTTGGACGGTGCTGGACGATGGCAAAGTTGTTGACCAGGAGGGCAACGACCGTACGGAATGCTTTGTCGATACGGATGGCAAGACACGTTTGTTCGACGGCATGACGGGCGAACCTTTTGCGCAGCGCGCAATGGTCGGTCAGATTTATATGCTGAAATTGGACCACTTGGTGTCGAACAAGATTCACGCACGTGCTGTCGGTCCGTACTCGCTTGTTACGCAACAGCCTCTGGGCGGCAAGGCCCAGCATGGTGGCCAGCGTTTCGGCGAAATGGAAGTCTGGGCGCTTGAAGCATACGGCGCTGCCTATACGCTTCAGGAAATGCTGACGGTCAAGAGCGATGATACGAAGGGGCGCACGAAGATTTACAATTCCATCATGGACGGCGACAACACGCTGACGGCGGGTACGCCGGAATCGTTCAACGTCCTCATGAAGGAAATGCAGAGCCTTTGCCTTGACGTTCGTGTCCGTAACTCAAAGGGCTCGCAAGCCTGATTTGAGCCGTCGTCGTTGAAACAACAAGAGTTTGGAATGCCCGTTCCTTCAAGGCGACAGCCTTGAGAGAGGAGCTTTGGAGGAAGGGCATGAAAATAGAATAACCCAATTATGGAGGGCTGTAAATTGGACAGCGCAGAAAACCAATTTGGCGGAACCGAATCTATGGAAAGCGGCAGCTTCGTGACGATTGGCGTGGCCAGTCCCGAAACGATCAAATCATGGAGCCGTGGCGAAGTCAAGAATCCGGAGACAATCAACTACCGTACGTTCAAGCCAGAGAAAGGCGGCTTGTTCTGCGAACGCATCTTCGGGCCGACGCGTGACTGGGAGTGTTCCTGCGGTAAATACAAGCGGCAGAAGCACAAGGGCATCGTGTGCGACAAGTGCGGTGTCGAAGTGTGCGAATCCCGCGTGCGCCGCGAGCGCATGGGGCATTTGGAACTGGCGGTGCCAGTTTCCCACGTGTGGTTCTACAAGTGCCTTCCGAGCCGTTTGAGCCTGATTCTCGATATGACGCCGAAGAATCTGGAACGAGTTCTGTATTATGAAAGCTGGATTGTCACGGACCCTGGCGACACGCCGTTGCAGGAGAAGGATATCCTGACCGAGGAACTGTATAACGACAACCGTAAAAACTACGGCAACTCCTTTACCGCGAAGATGGGTGCGGAGGCCATTGACGATTTGCTTGGCAAGTTGAACCTGGCCGAACTCCAGCAGCAGTTGAAGGCGGATTTGAATTCATCCGCCAGCAAGGCGATCCGCAAGAAGATTGCGAAACGCCTCAGGCTGGTTGAAGGGTTCCTCCAGAACAACATGGATCCACGCTGGATGATTCTTCGCGTTCTGCCGGTCATTCCGCCAGAACTGCGTCCTCTCGTCCCGTTGGAAGGCGGTCGTTTCGCAACGAGCGATCTGAACGACCTCTACCGCCGTGTCATCAACCGCAACAACCGTTTGGCTGGCTTGTTGCAGCTCAAGACGCCAGAAGTCATCATCCGCAACGAAAAGCGTATGTTGCAGGAAGCTGTTGACGCCTTGTTGGACAATGGCCGTCATGGCCGTGCCGTGACAGGGACGGGCAACCGTGCTCTTAAATCCCTTACGGATATGCTGAAAGGCAAGCAGGGGCGTTTCCGCCAGAACCTGCTCGGCAAGCGTGTCGATTACTCTGGCCGTTCCGTCATCGTCGTCGGCCCGGAATTGCGCATCAACCAGTGCGGTTTGCCGAAAGAAATGGCTCTCGTGTTGTTTGAGCCATTCATCATGAGCCGTCTGAAGCAAAAAGGGTTTGTGCATACGGTTCGCAACGCGAAGAAATGGATCGAACAGAAGCGCAAGGAAGTGTGGGACATTTTGGATGAAGTGATCAAGGGGCATCCGATTCTCTTGAACCGCGCCCCCACGCTGCACCGCCTTTCCATTCAGGCTTTCGATCCGATTCTGATCGAAGGTCAGGCCATCCGTCTGCATCCGCTGGTCTGTACGGCATTCAACGCCGACTTCGACGGTGACCAGATGGCTGTTCACGTTCCGTTGAGCAACGAGGCGCAGTTGGAGGCGAAGCTGATCATGCTGTCTCCGAACAACATCTTCTCGCCTGCCAGCGGCAAGCCGATCACGACTCCTTCGCAGGATATCACGCTTGGCGTGTACTACCTGACATACGAGAACAAGAAGAACAAGGCGGCATTCCTCGAACAAGCGGCGCTTGAACAGAGCTGGGCGGAGAAGACGCACGCATTGGACGTTGCGTTGGAAGATGCACGCAAGGCGTTCGAGTCGAAGAAGCTCAGTGAAGCGGCCTTCAAAGCGGAGCAGGAGAAGCATGACGCCGCCATGTCGGAGCTGCTTGAGGAGATTCGTTCCTGCCCAAGGCATTTGCGGCATTTCAACGACTATCATGAAATGCTTCGCGCATTCGACGCGGGCGAGCTGAAGATGCACGATTTCGTGTATCTCCACAATCCGTACTACGGCAAGAACACCGTGTGGTCTGCGGAGACGAAGAATGAAAAGTACATCGTGACGACGGTAGGCCGTTGCATTTTCAATGAAATCTGGCCTGACGAGATGGGGTTCTTCAACAAGCAGGTCACGAAGAAGGAAATGGGCGGCCTGATCAAGCAGTGCTATGAGACAGTCGGTCGCATGGGCCTGATCAAAGTCCTGGACTTGCTGAAAGACCTTGGTTACGAATACGCGACCCGTGCGTGCTTCTCCATTGGCATCAAGGACATGATTGTCCCGAAGGAGAAGGCTCAGTTTATCGAAGTCGCGCAACGTAACATTGATACGATTCGCAAACAGCGTCGCGATGGTATGATTACCGAGCAGGAACGCTACAATAAGTGCATTCAGGAATGGACGAGTGTCAACAACGAATTGGCTGACCGTCTGACAGGCGTTCTGGAAGAAAACGAAGGCAAGTCGGAAATCAATCCTGTGTTCGCCATGTTGGATTCCGGTGCGCGAGGCAGTAAGGACCAGATCCGTCAGTTGGCCGGTATGCGTGGTTTGATGGCCAAGCCGTCGGGCGACATCATCGAAAACCCGATCAAAGCCAATTTCCGCGAAGGCCTGTCCGTTCTGGAATATTTCATCAGCTCCCACGGTGCTCGTAAAGGTTTGGCCGATACGGCTTTGAAGACCGCTGACTCTGGCTACATGACGCGCCGTCTGGTTGATGTCGCCCATGACGTCATCTGCACAGAGGACGACTGCCACACCGTGAACGGCATCTACATGAAGTCGATCAAGGAAGGCTCGAAGGAAACGGTCAAGTTGGAAGACCGCATCATCGGTCGTTTCAGCGCTGAAGACATCTACGACAGGGTGACGAACAAGATCGTGGTTGCCGCCGGCGAAGAAATCACCGCCGAACTGGCGAAGCGCATCGTGGCGATGGGTATCGACAAGGTGCTCATCCGTTCGGTGCTCACCTGCGAAAGCGAACGCGGCGTCTGCTGCAAGTGCTATGGCCGCAATTTGGCGACTGGCGATTTGCCGAAGCACGGCGATCCCGTCGGCATCATCGCGGCGCAGTCCATTGGCGAACCTGGTACTCAGCTCACCATGCGTACGTTCCACTTGGGCGGTACGGCCGCTGCCGATGCCAACAAGATGAGCCATAAGGCCCGTATGGACGGTACCCTCTCGCTCGGAAATCTGACTGAGGAGGACAGCCAGCAGTTGGTGCCGATCGAGGTTGTGAAGAATCTTTGCAGTGAAGAAAAGGGCCGTAGCAACGCAGGACGTTTCTACAATGGGCCGCAGGACAATCCGCAGGCTTCCAGCGATTACTACAACGAAGGCTTCAGCCGTCTCGTCAAAGATGAGAAGGCCCGCCGTCCGTATCTGGACTACTGCGCTTTGAACGGCAAGCCGCTGCCGCCAGAAGCGGCGCGTGCCGAACAGGTTGGAGACAACCAACTTGTCGCCAAGGGATATATGGTCTTGGTTCAGAACGCGCACATTACCGTCAGCTATCCTTCTGACTCGGATAAGGCAGGCAATTTGGGTGAAACGGATGAACTGGAACTGCCGCAGGGCGCCATCATCTATTTCCAGAACGGACAGGTCCCCGCAGATTTCACGTTTGCGGAATGGGATCCCTTCAACGTTCCGATCAACGCGAAGATCAGCGGTTGCATTGAATATCGCGACTTGGTGGAAGGCTCCACGGTTTCAAGCGAAGAGAACAACCAGACATCGAAGATTGAGCACAAGGTCGTCGAACACAACGAAGACATTCGTCCTGCTTTCGACATCGTCGATATGCTGCCGTTGGAACTGGCTGCGGGAAGCCGCATCAAGCTGCGCTTCAAGATGCAGATTGTGAACACGAGTGCGCCTGGATACAGCGACATGATGGACAAGAGCAAGTCTGGTCTTTCCAAGTCGCTGGTATATCGCTTCCAGCAGGGCAAGGGCTATTTCCAGGTGGATATGGACAACCTCAAGATGGACAAAGAGTACGTCCGTGTCAATCTGGATTCACAGGGGAACGTTTCGCTGCTTCTGACGGAAGACGACCTTGCGAACGGAAAAATCATCCGCACTGACATCATGGGCTTCGCTCAGGACAAAGTGAGCAAAGGCGATACGATTGTCTATGATGCAGAGCGCAAGTCTGCCGTCAAAGCACCGTTTGATGCCATTGAAGTGAAAGTCGATGACATTCGCTTTGGTAAAGACTTGATCAAGCTGTCGGGCCTGAAGAACAACTCGACGATTGAGCTTGACGGTCTGCAAGAAATCGAGAACAAGCGTCTTGGCGGCACTCTTACAGGTTATTTCCGCGTGAAGGAAGGCCTTCGCAAGTCCGTGCACGTAGGAATTGGATTGGTTCGGAATCGCGCCAACATCCAGTTGCCGACGGGTGCTTATTTCACATTGGAGGAAGGCGAATTGGTCGAGGCTGGTGACGAACTGGCGAAATTCCCGCGCCAAAACGTCCGTACGCGCGATATCACCGGCGGTCTGCCGCGTGTCGCCGAGTTGTTTGAGGCACGTCGCCCGAAAGAGGCGGCGGAAATCGCCAAGATCAACGGCGTCGTTCATATCGACAGCAGCAAGACGGGCGGCAAGAACCGCCAGGTTGTTTATGTCATTCCGATAGAGGACGCGACACCTGACGCGTCGAGTAAGGAACACGTGATTCCGCAAGGTAAGCGTATCATTGTGGCGGAAGGCGATTTCGTCCAGGCGGGTACGCCGTTGACCGACGGCGCGGTCGTGCTGCACGAAATGCTGGAGACCTGCGGTCCGCAGAAATTGCAGGAATACCTCTTGAACGAAGTCCAGCAGGTCTATCGTCTGCAAGGTGTTGAAATCAACGACAAGCACGTTGAGATCATTCTGCGGCAGATGATGCGCAACGTGCGCATCACGCAGCCGGGCCAGACGAAATTCCTGTTCGGCGAACTGGTTGACAAGCGCGAATTCCAGGAGGAGAACAAACGAGTCTTGGAAGAAGGTCTTGTCAGTGCGGACGCCCAGCCGATTCTGCTCGGCATCACGAAGGCGTCGTTGGCGACGGAAAGCTTCATCTCCGCCGCATCCTTCCAGGATACGACCCGTGTTCTTACGGAAGCGGCGACGTTGGGTCGCGTGGACTACCTGCGCGGTTTCAAGGAAAATGTCATCATGGGTCATCTGATTCCCGCCGGCACGGGTTATCCGGATGTTCAGAATCCCAAGTTGACGTTCAACACCAGCACCGCTGATGAAGCGGCCGCCGAAGCCGCCGCATTGGAGATCAGCGAGACCGAAGCCCAGAACAAGGAGAAGCTCAGCAACCTCAAGAATGTTCTGGAAGGGAAATAAGGGGCGATTCAATCCCTCACCTCAAGTGCGAACGCCGCACGTTTTTGCCGAAAATGGCGAAGACGTGCGGCATTTGCTTGACTTTTGCGATTGCAGTATTAAATTAACACACGATTTTTTATCACCATTGCATTATAAGCCAAAGAGAAAAGCGAAATGCCGACAATCAATCAGTTGATCAGAAAAGGTCGTAAGGTAAAACCGGTCAAAAGCCGCGTCCGTGCGTTGGACCAGTGCCCCCAGCGCCGTGGTGTCTGCCTTCAGGTTGGCACCCGTACTCCTAAAAAGCCTAATTCCGCCTTGCGTAAATACGCCCGTGTCCGTTTGACGAACGGTCAGGAAATCAATGCGTACATCGGCGGCGAAGGCCATAACTTGCAGGAACACAGCGTCGTGCTGGTGCGCGGTGGCCGTGTGCGTGACCTGCCTGGTGTGCGTTATCACATCGTCCGCGGCACGTTGGATACACTTGGCATTGACAAGCGTCGTCAGGGCCGTTCCAAATACGGCACGAAGCGTCCTAAGCCCGGTGCGCCCGCGAAAGGCAAGAAGTAAGCTGGACAGAGACAGTAAATTATCTCTGATAAGGATTGTAGCATAATGAGAAGAAGAAAAGCAGAAAAACGTCAAACGATTCCGGACATTCGGTTCAATGACATCATCATCGCACGTCTGATCAACACGGTCATGGAACGTGGCAAGAAGACGGTTGCCCAGGGCATCGTCTATGCCGCGATGGACATTCTGAAGGAAAAGAAAGCGGACATGGATCCGCTGGAAGTTTTCCGCCAGGCTTTGGAGAATGTGAAGCCGCGTTTGGAAGTCAAGAGCCGCCGCGTCGGTGGTGCGACGTATCAGGTTCCACTGGAAGTTCCCGCAGAGCGTCAGACGGCTGTCGCGCTTCGTTGGATTGTCGGCTACAGCCGCGCCCGCAAGGGCGTTCCGATGGCCAAGGCCTTGGCCGCGGAGCTGCTGGATGCTTTTGACAACACGGGCAACGCCGTGAAGAAGAAGGACGATACGCACAAGATGGCGAATGCCAACAAGGCGTTCGCGCATTATCGCTGGTAAGCCTGCGGGCTTGCTGACCGAATGGCATGAAGCGAGCGGGGCGGGATGATGGATTGCAACGATTTGCGGAACATCGGAATCATCGCCCACATCGACGCCGGTAAAACGACGTTGACGGAGCGCATCCTTCGCCATACGGGTGAGATACGGTACTGCGGAGAAGTCCATGAAGGCACGACGGTGACGGATTGGCTTCCGCAGGAGCGTGAACATGGAATCAGCATCTTGAGCGCGTCAGTGCTCTGTTGCTGGCATGGGACTCGCATCAACGTGGTCGATACACCAGGCCATGTGGATTTTACGGCGGAAGTCGAAAGGGTTCTGCGGGTTTTGGATGGCGTGGTGGCCGTGTTCTGCGGCGTGCGCGGCGTGCAGGCACAATCGGAAACGGTTTGGCGGCAGGCCACACGGCACAGGATACCAGCCTTGGCATTCGTCAACAAGCTGGATCGTGAAGGTGCGGACTATGGACGCGTCATCCGCGAGATCGGCAAACGCCTTCAGGTGACGGCAGTTGCCATGGAGGTTCCTCTTTATGGAGAGGATGGTCTGGTCGGCATGATAGACGTGTTGACGGGACGGTTGGTCGGGAAATCCGACGTTACGGAGGATTTCCGTGATGACGAGCGTGTAAAAAGCGCGAAGACTCATCTCATCGAATGTCTGGCGGAGCTGGACGATGATGTGATGTTGGATTATCTGGCGGACCGCGAACCGAGCGAGGCATCGCTGAGGCGAGCCTTGCGGGAAGCGGTTAGGAAGCGCAGTTTGATGCCTGTCTTTGGCGGAAGCGCATCGAAAGACATTGGCATAGAGGCTCTGCTTGATGCGGTGAGCGACTATCTGCCGTCGCCGAATGATGTCATTCGAAAGCCAGTTGACGGAACGGCGATGCTGGTTTTCAAAGTATGCCCGCCAGAAGAATTTGGCGAAATGCTCTTTTGCACAAGACTCTACAGCGGACGGATTGAACAGGGAACAGCCCTGGTTAATTCGCGAACTGGTGGAGCTTGTGAAATCGGAACGATTTACAGAATGCGCGCGGCCCAGTTGGATTGCGTTGAATGCGCCGAGAACGGCGACATCGTGGCGATTGGCGGGTTGGGCGCAGATGTGAAAACAGGCGATACGCTGTGCAGTTCGGAAAGTGTGGCGGCGCTTGAAAGGATGGAGTTTCCTGAACCCGTTGTCAGCATCACGATGGAGGCACGCGGGGAGACGGACAGCAAAACGCTTGGAGCGGCGCTCCAAACGTTCTGTTTGGAGGATCCAACCTTGCGGTTGAGCCATGGGCCAGGTCCTGGTCAATGGACATTGGCGGGCATGGGCGAGCTTCATCTGGCGATAGTTTCGGAGAGGCTGAAAAGCGATTTCGGCATCGACGTGACGGCGGGAAGACCGCAGGTGAACTATCGTAAGACTGTGCAGGAGAACGGTCACGGGCATTGTGATTTTGAGAAGCGTCTGCCTGACGGACGGACGTTGGGTGCGGAAGTGGAGGTGGAAGTCGAGCCGCTACCGAGAGGGTGCGGACTTGAGATGGATTTGGGGCCAGCAGGCGACGGCGGGTTGCCGTTGTACGGCGAAGCCGTGAAGGCTGGTCTTCGTGAGGTTGTCCAGTCGGGGACTGGCGACGGACGTCCGATGACGGACATCCGTGTGAGAGTCATCGTTGCGGCGTGCCGTGAAGGCGGTACGTCGGAGTTGGCGTTCCAGACGGCGGCCGCGAAAGCGCTGTCGGAGGCGATAGAGGCAGGAAAGCCGTTGTCGTTGGAACCAGTTATGAAATTGGAGGTGACAAGCCCTCAGGGGCAGGTCGGCAATGTGATTGCCGATTTGTCGGCAAGGCGTGGGCGTGTCACGGAGGTGGATTCCCTAGACATGGGGATGGCGCGTGTATTGGCGTTGGTGCCATTGGGCGAGCTGTTCGGCTATGCGAGTTCGCTGCGTTCACTTAGCGGTGGTCGCGGTGACTTTGTAGCGGAGCCTTCAGTTTATGCTCCATTATGACCTGTAGTCGTAACAAGGAGTGGCAACTGAATTGAGCCTAGGCATCTGCACTGTTTATAAGTCAATAAACAAAAGAGTGAGACATGGCAAACAAACAAACCATTCGCATTCGGCTCCAGGCTTTCGAACACACGATCCTGGATCAAAGCACAGCCGAAATCGTCAACACGGTGAAGCGGACGGGCGCGGACGTCGCAGGCCCGATTCCTTTGCCGACCAGAATCGAACGCTTCACGGTCAACCGCTCCCCGCACGTCGATAAGAAGTCGATGGAGCAGTTTGAGATGCGTACGCACAAGCGTTTGCTGGACATCATCAACCCCAGCAACCGGACAGTCGATGAACTGAAGAAGTTGAATCTTCCTGCCGGTGTTGACATCACCATCAAGATTTGACGCTGGAGGAGACTACCATGAAAAAGAAAGGTTTGATAGGAAAGAAATTGGGCATGACCCATGTTTACACGGCTGACGGTGTTGCCGTTCCAGTGACGGCGATTGAAGTCGGGCCGTGCCCCGTGATTTCTTTGCGTACCCAGAAGCGCAATGGCTACAGTGCGTTGCAGCTTGGTTTCGGCATCCGCAAAGTGAAGAATGTGACGAAGCCTGTTCTCGGTATGTTGAAAGAGGCGAATCTTCAGGATACACCTCCGAAAATCATCCGTGAAATCCGTCTGGATGAAGATTCGACGGCTGCCGTCGGCGATGTGCTGAAGGCTGATATTTTCGCAAAGGATGAGTTCGTCGATGTGACGGGCGTGACGAAAGGCCGTGGTTTTGCGGGCGTTGTTCGCCGTTGGAATTTCGCCGGTGGCCGTGCCAGCCATGGTGGCGCGTGGGTTCGCAGGAGCGGTTCAATCGGTATGTGCGCGGCTCCTGGCAAGGTTTATAAAGGCAAGAAAATGCCTGGCCACATGGGCTGTGACCGCAGAACGATTTTGAATCTGAAAGTGATGGACGTGCGTCCTGACAGCAATCTGCTTTTGGTTAAAGGCTCCATTCCTGGAACCACTGGCGGTTATGTCATCGTCCGCAACGCAATCAAGAAGCATTAATCGGGGGTGAAACAAGATGGCTACATTAACAGTAAAGACTGCAAGCGGTGCGGATCTTGGCACCCCTGTTGAAATCGATGAAAGCTGGCTCGAGTATGAGAAAGGCGAACAGGCTGTCAAAGACAGCGTGGTTGCGTTTCTGGCTGGTTGCCGTGCGGGAACCGCTTCGACGAAGACCCGCGGCGAAGTGAGTGGCGGCGGCGCGAAGCCGTGGCGTCAGAAAGGCACGGGTCGTGCCCGTAGCGGTAGCAGCCGCAGCCCGTTGTGGCGCGGTGGTGCGATAGTCTTCGGACCGAAGCCTCGCAGCTATGCGAAAAAGATCAACGCGAAGGTTGAGCAACTGGCTCTGAAGCGTGTTTTCACGGATCGCATCAAAGACAATGAGCTGATTGTCGTTGACGACATCAAGCCCGAAACACCGAAGACGAAGGATTTCATCGCGTTCTTGAAGGCGATTGGCGTCGAAGATCAGAAGGTCGTGATTCTTGTGAAATCCGAGGCCATGAATTTGATTGATGATGAGAAGGCTGCGTTGGGTTGCCGCGAACCGAATGTGGTTTTGGCGAGCCGCAATCTCAGCAACGTGATTCTGGTCGCTGCGGAGTCCGTGAATCCCTACGTGCTGATGAAGGGTGATAAAGTTGTGATTACCAGTGCCGGTCTCAAAGCTCTCGGGCAGCGTCTGGCGAACAAGAAGGAGAGATAAGATGTTCAATCCTTACGATATAGTTTACACCGTTCTGATTACCGAGAAGGCAACGTCGTTGAGCGACAAGTTCCATCGTTATACGCTGAAGGTTAATCCGAACAGCAATAAAATTGAGATTCGCAAAGCCGTTGAAGCAATTTTCGAGGGTGTCAAAGTCTCGACAGTCAAGACGATGAACTGCCTTGGCAAGCGTAAGCGGATGCGCAGTGCGCGTCTGGGCAAGCGCCCGGACTGGAAGAAGGCCCTTGTCACATTGACAGAGGGAAGCATTGACCTGCTGTAAGGCGTAATCGTTTACAAAGACAAAGAGGCAACAAGATGGGAATCAAGAAATACAAACCCACGTCTCCAGGACGGAGACAGATGACGGTTTCCGACTTTTCGGAATTGACACGTCGCAAGCCGGAATGGTCGCTTACGGAAGCAAAGCGTTCGACTGGCGGACGTAACAACATGGGTCGTGTGACGGTTCGTTTCCGCGGCGGCGGTGTGAAGCGCCGTTACCGCATCATCGATTTCCGCCGCGTCAAGGATGAATGCGCCGCGACCGTGAGGGAGATCGAATACGATCCCAACCGCAGCGCCCGCATCGCGCTGATCGAATATGAAGACGGCGTGAAGGCTTATATCATCTGCCCCGTCGGCCTGAAGGTCGGCGATACGGTGAGAAGCGGCGAAAAGGCCGATTTCAAGCCTGGGCACGTCCATTGCCTGAAGGATATTCCCGATGGTTTGAACGTCTATTGCATTGAGTTGTATCCGGGGCAGGGTGCTACCATCGCCCGTGCGGCTGGGCAGACGGCGATTGTTCGTGCCAAGGAAGGCAACTACGTGCAGGTGAAGATGCCGAGCGGTGAAGTTCGTCTGATCCATGGCAACTGCCGTGCGACAATCGGGCAGGTCGGCAATCTCGACCACAACATCATCAGCCTCGGCAAGGCTGGCAAGAAGCGTTATCTTGGCTTCCGCCCGCATGTCCGCGGTGTTGTGCAGAACCCTGTTGACCATCCCATGGGCGGTGGTGAAGGTCGTGCCAGCGGTGGTCATGCCAAGTCGCCGTGGGGCCAGTTGGCGAAAGGCTACCGTACCCGTAAGCCGAAGAAAGCATCTGACAAGTTCATCATTCAGCGGAGGAAGAAGTAATGTCATCACGTTCAATCAAGAAAGGGCCGTTTGTTGATGAACACCTTCAGAAGAAGGTGGAGGCTTTGAACGCCAAGAACGATAAGTCAGTCATCAAGACATGGTCTCGTCGTTCCATGATCATGCCCGATTTCGTCGGTCATACGTTTGCCGTCCACAATGGCAAAGTGTTCAACAACGTGTTCGTAACGGAAAACATGGTTGGTCATCGTCTTGGCGAGTTCAGCCCGACGCGTACGTTCCGCGGCCACGGCGCCATCTCCGGCAAGGATAAATAATCCAATCATTGTCAAAGCGACAGGCTGCATGATTATGGAAAATTATGCGGCTTGTTGCGAAAAAAACGGTTTCAGTGCTACAGTAAGCATTGAAGCCGTTTTTTTTTGTTTGTCATCGTTGCAATTATAATAGAAAGGAATGAGAATGGAAATCAGACGTGGGGTACCATCGGATTACGACGTCATGCTGAACCATGTCGTCCAGAGTTTCAGGGAAGCGAATCCAAGCCATTTACGCTTCGAACATTTGTTTCCTGATGTCATCAATGCCTCTCCGGAGACGATGAGTTACTGGCGTTTTGCATTCATCGATGGTGAGATGGCCGCAGGTATCGAATTGATTCCACGTCAGATGAAGATTGGCGATGCGGAGTTCATAAGTGGTGGCATAGGCAACGTGCATTGTTGGCAGAAATATCGTAAGTCGGGTTGTTTCAGTGCATTGTTGAACCGCATCATCGAAGACATGAACCAGGAGGGCTGGGGGCTTGGGTTGCTTGGAGGCGACCGCACGCGCTATGGCAATTACGGATGGGAGCCGGCAGGCGTGGCACGGCGGATGAATCTGTCGTCGCATATCGTTCGTTTCGAGAATCTTGGCCCCGCACCGTCGGTGACGGCATTTCGCGATTACACAGGCGATGACGAAGACGCGAAGAAGATGTGGGCGGCCCATTTGGAGAAAAATGTGCGTTGCACACGTCCGACGCTTGAGAAATTCAAATTGGCTTTGGCACGTCCAGGCTCCGTGACATACATCAATGAGACGGCGGAGGAAGGCTTCGCATACGTGACTGTTCGCGGCGGCAACATTGCGGAATATGCGGGCATGACGGCAGGCGTGGAACGCATTCTCCGTTATCTGCTGAAGAACGGAGGATGGGGAGTGGAATTGCCGCCGGTTTCCTGCTCGGGGCCGACGGAGGAGATGTTCCTGCGCTATGCGTCGGGCTATGGAATCAACACGACGGGCATGGTTCGTGTGAACTCTATGTGCCGTGTTTTGAATGACTATGCGCCATGGCTGCGCCGTCGTCTGGAGAATTGGACAGGCGAACGCATCATCGAATTGGAGGACGGTGAGAAAGTGTCGATTTTCCGCAAGGGCGAGACAATGGTCATTTCCGAAACGAACCGTATTGCGAATGTGAAGCTGACGCGACGCGAAGTGGCGCGGTTGTTCTTCGGGCCGTTCATGCCCGATCTAGGCTGCCAGCAGGAGGATGATTTCTGGCGGCTGGCCTTCCCTCTGCCGCTGTTCTGGGCTGGCCCGGACCATGTATGAAGACAGTTCTGCTGGTTTAACAATTTCAAAATCAACCATAAATAGTATCGCCAATGCAACATCATATCACACGTTTTTTGACATCAATCGCCGTTGTTTCCCTTTCGTTTACGGTCGAAGCAAAGCCAAAACTAAAAATCTCACAAGACGGCAAAAGCGACTATTGCATCCGTTTTGACAAAAATGACAAAGATCCGCGGTTTGTAGCCGCCATCAAGGATTTAGGGGATTTTCTGCATGAAATCACTGGCGCGACCATCCCGCTTGATAATGAGACGGCTGCGCATAAAATCATCGTCGGCGAGCGTGCGCCAGGTGATGGCAAGCCGTTTTCCGGCGTCCGTGAACGGCGAATTAAGAGTGTCGGAAATGACATCTATCTCTATGGAGACGGGCAGTTTGGCACCATCGGCGCGATATATGATTTTCTGGAGAAATTCTGTGGATGCCGTTGGTTCGGCCCATGGGATGGTGATACATTTGTGCCGAAGAATGCGAATTTAACGCTGAATCCCATTGACTACAGCCATGCTCCGAGCTTCCGCAGCCTTGAATTAGGCTCGGCCTGGGCGTTGGCGAAAGTGCATCCGGGCGTTGCGGATTACATGCGCCGTAACCGTTGTTTTCTGCAACCGGACTACAGAGGCCCCAATCCGTCATTGGACGGTTGGAAATATATCGGCCCGACGACGCACGGTCTTTCGGCCTACTTCCCGCCTGGCGGCCATACGCCCGGCAGTTTCGAGGGACAATGGGCTGGCCCGCATGTGGCGTTGGCTGACAAGGGATATTTCAAGGAACATCCAGAGTATTTTACCATGGACAAGAACGGCAAGCGCGTGCCGAACCGCCAGCCTTGTTTCAGCCATCCGGATGTCCGTCGCATCTTGACGGAAAACATTGAAACAGTCTTGAAATATGAAAAATACAATGTCGATGAATATGCCATTCTTGATCTTTCCTTCAACGACAGAAGCGGCGGCTTTTGCGAATGCCCCGGTTGTAAAGCACTGGAGGAGAAATACCAAAGCCCTGGTGGCCCGTATTACGATTATTTGATCGAACTTGGCAACAAATTCATCGCCAAATATCCAAAGCTTGTCATCCGCATGATCGCCTATCAGCCGTCCATGACCGGTGTGCCGCCGAAAGAAGGCTTCCGTTTTCCTGCGAACATCAGCGTCATCGTCGCCCCGTTGGTGCAGGATTTTTCAAAGCCGCTGTCGCATCCGTATAATACAAGTTTCCGTAAGGAATTCACGGAATGGGGGCGTATTGCCGACAATATGTGGTGGTGGAGCTATCCGGTTCTTTATCCGCATGGAATACGTGCATACGCCCTGTTCCCAGGTGTTTACCGCAATGATAAGAATATCAAGTTCGCATACAGCGTCGGAACTCGCTACATTATCAGCGAAATGGGCGGCAGCGTGATCCACAACTGCGCCTTCAAGCAACTCAATGATTATCTGGAAGTGAGACTTGCCGACGATGTGAATGATTCCGTCGATCGGATTGTTCAGGAATATTGCGACTATTGCTATGGGCCTGCTTCCGACCTCATGGTCAAATACTTGCGTGAAACCCATG
>JAGCSE010000121.1 GCA_017964325.1 Victivallales bacterium
CTCTCTCTGTGGAAATCCAAAATCTCTCTATATAAAATTTCAAAATCTCTATCTATAAACTTGAAAAACTCCTTGATATAAAATATATTAAAGCAAATTCATTTTCAGGAGGATTCAATGGATAAAAACAAATACTTGCCACGACTCATTGACGAGCGGATAAATCTCTATCTTTCTACCTTCGGAGCAGTCTGTATCGAAGGCCCTAAATGGTGCGGTAAAACAGGGACCGGCTCCATACACGCAAAGAGCGTTTTTCTGTTGGGAGATCCCGCCAACAACTTTTCCAATCGTGAATTGGCGAAACTAGATGTTAATCAGGCGTTGCATGGCGAATCACCACACCTTATCGATGAATGGCAGGAGGTGTCGGCCATTTGGGATGCCGTGCGCTTCTCCGTGGATCAAGAATCCACAGCAGGGCGTTTTATCCTGACAGGCTCCACCACACCGTCTCAAAAAGGCGTCATGCATTCCGGCACCGGCCGTATCGCCTCCCTGCAAATGCATCCCATGAGCCTCTTCGAAAGCAGTGTCTCAAAAGGCATCGTGTCGTTAAATGATGTCTTTTCTGGCCATGACATTGGCGTACAGACCATTTCCGCTCCTGAATTGGAAGAACTTGTGGAAATGGTGATCCGTGGCGGATGGCCAGGCTCTCTCGGTATGCCATTGCAGAAAGCGGCACTCGTACCACACGAATATGTAGAGAATATTATTAAAGTCGATATCAACAAAATGGACGATATCGACCGTGACCAGACAAAAGTCCGTAAATGTCTGCGGTCGCTTGCGCGTAATGAATCCACGACGGTCTCAACCGCCACCATTCGCGACGATATCGCGGAAATCGACGACTCATCGTTGGGCATCAACACCGTAACCGCCTATCTTGACGCCTTCAACCGGATGTTTCTGACGAATAACATCAAGCCCTTTTCCACCTTTCTCCGCTCGCCTGTCCGAATCAAGCAGCAACCCAAACGACATTTCTGCGATCCGTCGATTCCCGCCACCCTGCTGGGCGCGACGAAACAAATGCTACTCCATGACGTACGGACATTTGGCTTTCTCTTCGAGTCACTTGCGATCCGCGACCTCCAAATATACGCAGAAGCTCTCGGAGCCCAACTATACCATTATCAAGACTACGCCAACCATGAAATCGACGCCGTCATTCAGTTTCCTGACGGCGCATGGCACGCTATTGAAATCAAACTCAATCCTGCCCAGGCCGATGAAGCTGCCGCCAATCTGATACAAATTGCCTCACTATTCCAGCACAATCCGCCCGCTTCGCTTTCCGTTGTGGTTGGAAAATCAGGAACCGCCTATCGTCGTCCAGACGGTGTTTATGTTCTTCCACTAACTGCTTTGAAACCTTGAAGAAGAGATAACACAGCTGGGACACACATACGCTCCTCCCGCTTGCACTTTTTATTTATACTTGCACTTTTTATTTATAAATGTAATGTAAAGGCATCTGTTTTTTGCTTTCGTTTTCCACCTCAAACCACGATTTGCATCATGAAAAACATCGCTGAACTCGATCCCGCCATGGCCATCAAACCCGCGGACGCCGACGGCGTCGCATGGCATCTCCCCTTCGAAGCCCCCATGAAGCTCTGCGGCTTCAATTGGTTCGAAACCGACAAACTGTATGAACGCCTCCCCATGGACCGCCCGGAAACCGTTACGCGCTTCCCCAACGGCGAACCGCAGATCATCCCGTCGAAGGACTGCGGCGCCATCCAATTGAGCAGCAACACCGCCGGCGGGCAGGTCCGTTTCCGCACGGACAGTTCCAGATTCCTCATACAGGCCACATTAGCCGCCACTGGCGGCATGGACCACATGGCCTTCACAGGCAGTGCAGGCTTCGACATCTACATCAAAAGCGGCGAGATCTGGAAATGCCTCGGCGTGACGCGCACCGACCATTCCAAACGCGATTTCACCACCACCGTCCGCGCAGGTCTGAAGCGCGACATGCGGGACGTCATCATCAATTTTCCGCTCTACAACGGCGTCAAATCCCTCGCCATCGGACTTGACGACGATGCAAAGCTGGAAGCCCCTACGCCGTTCGTTGACGACCGCCCCGCCGTCATGTACGGCACGTCCATCACGCAGGGCGGATGCGCCACACGACCAGGCATGTGCTCAACCAACATCCTCTCCCGCATGCTGAACCGCGAAATCATCAATCTCGGCTTCTCCGGCAACGGCCGCGGCGAGCCCGAAATCGCCGCCATGCTGGCAGACATCAAGAATCCGTCGCTGTATATGCTTGACTACTGCTGGAATACAGTGATCAAGGAGTTCGCCGTCACGTTGCCGAAGGTCATCGACATCATCCGCGCAAAGCATCCGACCACGCCGATTCTGCTCGTCGCCCCCACGCCCGGCGTTGAAATCTATGAAGAACTCGAAAATCCATCGCCGCGGCTCCCCACGCAGACGCTCATCATGTTGGAGGAGACGCAGAAACGCAACAAGAACGGCGACGCCAACGTGTTCTTCTTCAATGGTTTCACGGAATCCGTCGGCGAAGATTTCTGGGAAGGCATGGTCGATGGCTGCCACATGACGGACCTCGGCTTCCTCCGCTTCTCCGAAGCGATTCTGCCGCACATTCAGAAAATTTTGGGCTAATAGCATTTAGTCATTCTAGAGCTTCTAGAGCTTCTAGAGCTTCTAGAGCTTCTAGAGCTTCTAGTGCCTCTAGTATTTCTAGAGCTTCTAGCTAAACTATTATAGGATTCACCATGTTCAATTTCAACCGCAGGGATTTTCTAAAAGGAATGGCCATCACCGCCATGTTTTCACCGCTTGGCGGCATGAACCTTTTCGCAGCCGATGGCAACGCGCCGAAACTCCGCTTCGGCGTCGTTTCGGACGTCCATATCACCGCCGCGCATAACGTCGAGACATGGGAGAAGACCATCCAATGGTTCAAGGAGCAGGATGTCGATGCCGTGCTTGTCGCGGGCGATATCGCAGACCGCGGCCTCCTTTCTGAACTGAAAGATTTCTCCGACAGTTGGTATAAGATCTTTCCCGACGACAAAGGCTTGAACGGCAAGCATGTAGAGAAGATTTTCGTCTGCGGCAACCATGACGTGGAAGGCTTTCGCTACGGCAAATGGAAACAACGTTCCAAAGAGGATCAGGACAAGATCTTCCAGAAAACGGTCATCAAAGACCTACCCGCCGCATGGGATCTCTGCTTCCATGAAGAGTTCAAGCCCATCTACGTGAAACAAGTGAAAGGCTACACCTTCATCGGCGGCCATTTCAGCTTCTACCAGAAGCAGTTGGGTGCCTTCATGGAGGACTACAAGTCCAAAATCGATCCCAATATGCCGTTCTTCTACACGCAGCACCAGCAACCAGGCAACACGAACTACGGCCCATGGTGCTGGGGCAACGACGGCGGCATCGCCACCCGCGCCCTCTCGCCCTTCCCGAACGCCATCGCCTTTACGGGCCATTCGCACTATCCGTTGACGGATGAATCAGGCATCTGGCAAGGCGCATTCACTTCCATCGGAACCGCCTCCCTCCGCTATTGCATCTCGCGCTACGGCCGTGAAAATGGCAACTGGCAAATGAAGGACCAGCCCGTCCTCCAGATGGCGCCGCCAAACGCGCATGAAGGCCGCCACGGCATGCTCGTCTCCGTTTATGACGACCACATCAACATCCAGCGCCGCGAATTCGTGTTCGATGAATCGCTCGGGCCCGACTGGAATCTGCCGCTTCCCATCAACAAGGAGCAGCCCTACTCCCGTGCGCGAAAAGTGCAGGAAGGCATGAAGAATCCGCCGCAGTTCGCGGAGGACGCCGCCAGCCAGATCACCGTCACGGAAGCCGTCGGACCGAACCGCAGCAAAGCGCAAGTCCCGCAGGTGACCATCGAATTCCCGCCCACCGCAAGTGGCGTCCATACATACGACTACGAAGTCCGCGCGGAACGCGCCATGCACGACATGGTTCGAATCTATTCCAGCAAACGCGTCCTGCCGGACAAGTTCTTCCTTGGACCAGACCGTCAGGACAAGACCGTCAAATGCGTCTTCGCCCTCTCAGAACTGCCCGTCAACGCCAACCTTCGATTCGCCATTACGCCCATCGACTGCTTCGGCTGTGCGGGTAAGACGATCTACACGAAGGAGATGAAACTTGGCGTCACCCCCACAGAACCGCAACCGCAAAAATAAACACACAAAAGGATGCGCAGAGCGCATCCGGTCGCGCAAGAGCGCGCCCCTCACACACTTAAAATGATTTCCTATTCACGAGAACTTCCCATCATCGGACCGTGTGACGTATTGGTCTGCGGTGGCGGACCGGCCGGCATCGCCGCCGCCGTCACCGCCGCTGAAAACGGCGCAAAAGTTGCCCTCGTCGAACAGAACACATATCTCGGCGGCATGGCGACCGGCGGTTGCGTCAATCCCATGAGCGAATTCTCGTACAAAGGAGAACGCGTCATCGGCGGCTTCCCATGGCGTTTCGCCCACGAATTGATCAAAGCCAACGGCGCCATTCTGGAGGACCCGCGAGGCAACCTCAGCTTCAATCCGGAAATCTACAAGCTTGTCGCGCAGCGAGTTATGAATCAGGCAGGCGTCACCTGCCTGACCAGTACGTTTGTTGCGGACTGCATCCGCCGACAGGATGACATTACCCATGTCGTTATCGCCAACAAGTCTGGACTTCAAGCCATCGCCGCAAGCTATGTCATTGACACAACGGGTGATGCAGATGTCGCCTTCCATGCGGGCGTCCCCATGCTTCCGAACACGCGGCCGCCGCAGCCCGCTTCGTTGATCTTCTGCCTGGTGAATGTCGATACGACCACGCCGCGCATGCATATCATCCATCAGAAGAACAACAACATGC
Source organism: Victivallales bacterium (assembly GCA_017964325.1). The sequence goes on from JAGCSE010000121.1 coordinate 4,909, forward strand.
ACCACAGCGCGGGATTCATCCGTGAATTGTTTGAACATCTTCGTAGTCAAGGAGTTGACGTTCCGCAGTTCGGCGGGCCGTGGTTCTGTTCGATGGTTGATGAAGGTTCTGTCACCGTCAACATGTCTCGCACCGCCATCGATGCCGTCGATGCAATCGACTACCAACGTGCCACATTGCTTCTGCGGGAAAATGTCTTCCGCTTCGTCGAACTACTGAAAAAACACGTCCCAGAATTCAAAAACTGTATTCTTTCTTCCATCGCGCCGATGACTGGTGTCCGCCAAAGCCGCCGCATCAAGGGGAAACATGTCTTGACAGGAACGGAATATCTTGAGGCGACGTATTTTACCGATTCCATTGCCCGCGCTTGCCATCCCGTCGATATCCATTTGCCTGGCGGCGACGGGCAGATTCTCCACTATCCGGAAATCGCAGCCTATATTCCCTTCCGCTGCCTTCTGCCTGAAAGCGTCTCCAACCTGCTCGTCGCTGGTCGCCCAATTTCAGCGGACGAAGACGCTTTCGCGGGCGTACGCGTCCAGGCGACGTGCATGGAGACCGGCGAGGCCGCAGGGCTCGCCACTGCGCTCTGCGTACAAAAAGGCAATCTCCCGCTGGATTCGCTGGACATCACAGAAGTAGTGAGCAAAATGCGCGAAGGCGGCACATTGTGCTGAAAAAGTGACAAAACTGCCTTCTGGCAAGCCACATCTTTATACCACTGACCACTAATTTTAATCTTTTAGCTAAGCGAGGCATTGATATCCGGCAAGGTTTGGACAACTATTGGGATATCAAGTCGAGACGCCTGTTTTATCATCAAGGAATCAGATGTATAGCATGCCGTGCAGCCAACTTGTATGGCAGATGCCAATATAAACAAATCATTCCGTAACTTTGATTTATCTGGTCTTGCAATATTATCAAGTTTCCGTAATTTTCTTGCGAAATCGGCAGCCAGCAAAGAGGCAGTTCCTCCAAATGGAAGGAGTGTAAATGTCGATTCCATCAGACGAAATGTCTCTTCTGAAAATGTTTCTGGAATGCCTTCTAGCACCTCGCATACTGAAATATAGGGCATACACACTTCCGTCCGAAGATTATTGCAATGTTTTAGAAAGGCTTTCGCCAAAACTGCCTGTTGCCGCGAATAAGTTTCACGTGGAGACAAATCGGCACCCTGTTCAAGTTGCCGCATGATACTGAAGATAAATATATTGGTATCTATCAATATCTTTCCGCCAGTCGGAATATCATAGGACATGGCTCATCCCCTGATACCAGCAATGTATTCATCCACATCCACATGTTCAAATGAAGGTCCGACCAGCGCGCTCAGCCTTTCCATATTGCCTTCCCATTCCTCCGGGGTTATGGATAACCGTTGCTTTGAAGACACACCAAGGCTCTCTCTCGAAATGCTTGCTGTATGAGTGGACAACATGCATTGGGAAGCAATTTCTGCTCCATCCTGAATCATTGAAACTGTAGTAGCCAATACAGCTTCCTTCCTATTCCGTTTACATTTAGCTTTCAAAATCGTTTTCTTCTCAAGTTTGTTCCAATGATACATTCTTTTCATTTCACATCCTCCTTCACACTTAAGAGCTTATAATGACCTTAACTTGGATGTACAGTATTTTCCTCGTTACTCACCTAACATACATCGTCATTTTTACTTTTCAAATTGGCAAATGCCTTCAAATGCCCCAAAAAACCGCTGATGAAATCCAAAACGGATTCACCAATGGGATTATGACCATATCGAAATTCCTAACCTTGCAACAATTCTGAATTATGCATTGAATTTGCTTTAAGCATTAAGCTTTAAGCTCTTAGCTATCCTTGTATTCCGTCTTGATCTTCTGGTTCACACGGCCCAGAAGGCTCAGGAAGGTCTGCCGTTCATCCTCTGACAGCACGGAAAGGGCGCGTGTGTTGATTTCCCGCATCAGACCATAGAAGACCGGCAGCAGCACGGTGGCCTTGTCCAGCAATTTGAAATGGTACATCCGCCGGTCATGCGGCACAGGCACTTTTTCCAGATAGCCGCCCTCCACCAATTGGTGGAGCGTCAGATGAATCGCGCTTTTGGCCAGCAGGAGCTCCTTGGAGATGTCCTCCAACGTCATGTCCGGGTGAAGCCCCAGAAACACAAGCATATATGCCTGGGCCATCGTGATTTCCATCTCCTTGATGCGGCGTGCTCCATAGTTGAGCAACAGGCGGTATGACGAATTCAACGCCTGCAGAAACTGCAGCTCCTCTACCGACGGACGTTCCATGTCGTTTTTCTTCTTCATGATGACTCCTTTTTCTTTATATTAATAGAAACCGTTTTTGCGCCAATTTCAACATTTCAACGGATTTTTTGTTCTATTTCGAACTTTTTTTGTTCTAATTGGAACTTTTTTCTTTAAAAA
>JAGCSE010000122.1 GCA_017964325.1 Victivallales bacterium
CGCGCTGAACAGCACGGGAATGAAGAGCCATAGAAGCGGCAGGAGACGTATGTCGTCGGCCGTGATCGGCGCCGCGACGAAACCAGCCGTCGCAGCAAGCGGGACGAACATAGCCAGCAGAAGCAGTATCCATTCCATGGAGAACAGCTTCAGTATCAACGTGTCCTGAGGGATGACGCGGCGAAGCAGCTCTCCGATGGCGAGAACCATGACGGGAAGGGCGATGCTCAACACCAGCGTAATCCGTTGGAACGGAATATCCAGAAAATGGTTGAAACACCACATCTGCAAATATTGAACCGCCGACGGCACAAGCGCGGACGGCAGGAACGCCGCGTATTTCCATTTTGCGGCATGGCTTCCTTCCGCATGGTTTTCCATTAATGAGAAACCGAAGATGATGGCCAGCAGCTCCTGGACGACGATGAGAACACAACGGTTCTGCAGGTATTCCACAGATTCGAAGGCAGACAGCGTCTCAGCCATGCTGGCCTCCGTCAGCTGCCTTTGCGAAAGCGGCGGGACCGCCGCCACAAGCACGGCCAGAAGCAACGTCCATTTCCGTGGGAGGAGCGCCATTCTGGCCATGCTCTGGAAGGCAGCGGTAGCAAGAATGATGGCGATGAATAATTGCATACGCTATGCTGCAGTGGCTACTGTTCCTTGTATTTCGGATCGAAATATTTTGTCGTCTTGTCGAAATGGCCGATCCGCAGGGAACTGTCGCCACCGATGAAATTCCGTGCTTCGCAGTGGCCGTCCGACCAGGCGAGATTGGCCTTGTCGTCATGGCGGAAATGGACGCTGCCGTCCTTCCGCATCATACCGACACTGTTTGGCACGAGCATGGCTGTTCCGCTGGGCGTGTCGGAGTTGGTGGACATGGCGCAATCGCCGAACATGACGATGGAGGAAGGCTGAGTGATGATTTCCGGAGCCGTCCTGCCGTTGCTGATGCTCAAGTCAGCCTCACTGATTGCGGAGCTCCATGAAAGGCGGTTGTAACCGATTCCCCCGGGGCCGGAGGCCGCTTTCTTGCTGCTGCCGATGAACGGCTCCCACAGGGGACACAAAAGGGCGACGTCGCTGACGTATGTGTGGATGAAACCGCCGGATGTGAGATCGTATGCAAAACTGCCATGGCTGCCGGTTCTGGCTCCGTAGAACCACTGGTTGCCGGATGCGATCGGGCAGAGATATTTATAATCATTGGCATACATGATGTTGCCGAGCGCGAACTGCCGCAGGTTGCTCGTGCAGGAGACCTGCCGCGCCTTGCCTCGCGCCTTGCCGAGGGCGGGAAGAAGCATGGCCGCCAGAATGGCGATGATGGCGATGACGACGAGCAGTTCGATAAGCGTGAACGCGCGCCGTCCGCGAAGGCCATGGTTTTCCACTGAAACATTTTGGGAATTGATGTCTGAAACGATGTTTTTCTGAAGATTCATTTCTGCTGCTCCAAGGCTTTGATAGACTGCTTTGAAGTCCGATTGATTTTCAATTGATCGGACTTTCTGAAATGTTCTGGGTCTGGTGTAGCATCCGGTCAATCCATCCCATGCAAAAGGTCGCATGAAAGGATTTGCCGAACACTACACCGGCTGGAAACACTAAGTTGTCGTCTAATGTAGCTTTATTTTTTTCCTGTTAATACTGTTGATCTTATATGATTAGGACGTAATGCTCAGAAGCTGAGGGTGAGGTTCAATCCCCAGCAGACGTTGAATGCGTTGTTGTTCTCGTCGTCTTTCCAATCACGGCGGACATCGCTGTCCAGGGCCCAGCCCATCAGGACGTATGTACCGACAGAAACGTTTTCGGTGATTTCATAGTTCAACGTCGGCTGAACGCAGAGACTGTACACCGTGGTATGATCGGTGCCGCTGTACTGGTGGTTGCCGAACCAGAGTTCGACGGGGCATTCGAAGGCGAGCTTCTCGCTGATCTTTTCCAGCTTCTGTTCGAAGGTGACGTTCACATTCGCCTTGATGACGTCGTTCTCGAAATCATGGACGAAGGCGATTCCAGGACTGAGGAACAGATCCACCGCCGTGACGTCGATTTCGTATTCCTTCGTGTCGATGGTGTGGTTGTGGAGGGTCTTGCCAGTCAGCTCGTCGGCCTTGTTGCGCGGATAGTTGTAGTAGATATAGTCGAAACTGATCTCGATCTTGCCGATGACATCGTATTTAGGAGTGGTGTAGGTGAGGCCGGCCAGCCAGTCCCACTCTTCGATGTTGCGTCTGTTGCCGCAGGCGTCCGTCTCGTCGTAGATGCCTACGCCGCCGATGTGGAAGGACAGATTGTCCGTGATGCCCCATTCCAGTGTCAGGCTGAGAGTGTCGATGGCATCGGGATTGCCGACATTCCCTTCGGACATGTAGCGGGAGCTGCGGTCAAGGCTCAGTTCCAAGCTCGGCAGCCAAATGGGACGTTCTTTCTCTGGTGCCTCTTCCTGCGCGAACAGGCAGACACTCGTCAACACCATCATCATTGCAAGTAACTTTTTCATGACTTTTTCCTTTTTGTTTGCTTTTGTTTATAAGGGACTACAACAGTAAACTCAATTATGTCAACCAGTCCAATTGGCGGGTGGCCCTAATGGAGGAAGGCGAAAGCCACGCCGCCAATGGACTGATATGACTATTCTTTAGATAGGAGATGCCATCGGCGTCCAGCCGTTGACAGGCGAAGGCGAGGCGCAGGCGCCACCTCCTATTCCTTATGCGGGCAGGAGCCTCCGCAGCAACCGCAGCCGCAGCCGCAACTGCCGCCGTTCCGTTTCTTCCGTATCAGATTGGCGACGATGCCGACGACAATCGCCACGATGACGGCGCCCACGAGCAGATTGCCCCAGTTTGCGTTTAACCATTCCATTGCAACTGCCTCCTTTTCAATTCATTGTCGTCAGCTTTGTGGCCTCCCTGTATGGGCGGAACAGCATGTACAGGGTTCCGGCGACGATGGCCGTAGCCACAAGTACGCCGATGATGTGGATCTGCCCGTTCAAGGCGGAACCGATCTGATAGATGACCAGGCCGACGAGATACGCGAACACGCACTGGTAGGCGATGGCGAACGTCGTCCAGCGGGCGTTGTTCATCTCACGCTTAATGGCGCCCATGGCCGCGAAGCACGGAGCGCAGAGCAGGTTGAAGACCAAGAAGGAGTAGCCCGCCAGGCCCGTGAAGGCCGCATGCAAGTTGCCGTAAACACTTTCGGATGCGCCGTTCTTGTAGAGGATGCCCAGCGTGCCGACGATGTTCTCCTTCGCGACCAATCCCGTGATGGAGGCCACGGCCGCCTGCCAGTTGCCCCAGCCGAG
>JAGCSE010000010.1 GCA_017964325.1 Victivallales bacterium
CCTTCTCACATTGTTTCTTCTCGTCCGCGAAGCGCTTGCGTCCATACGAATCAAGAAGCCAGTCGTAATGGTCGAGGGTCTTTTCAACTCCCTGCGTCATGTCCATTTTAAATACCTCCTTTAACAGTGTCTTCCTTTCATCAACCGTCAGCGCGGGAGTCGTCAGCACCCAGATGAAGCCGCACAAGTCCTCCTCCCCGCCGCCAATCCCGTAGTCGCCGCCGGCATTCACGACGGTCATGCGGAGCTTGTCGTACATGGCGGGAGGCAGCAATCCTCCGCCGTCGCCTTCCGCCGTCATCCTGAACCTCATGATTCTCCCTTGCCACTACTTGAGCGCAGCCGGACATATCCAGGCGGAGTTCACCCGCTGCGCCTTTTCAAACTGAGGGTATGTATATATCATTCCATATTCCATGTAATATATTCCCGATGCATATAACATACCCCTTGCAAGGCATCTGTCAAATTTCCTGCTGTCGTTCTGGACTTCGACGTTGAGAAGCTGCGGCCTCCACTCATTGCGAAACCGCTTGGGCGGCTGCAGTTCGAACAGGAGGTCACAGTCCATCATGTAGCCGTTCGGGAGGGGCCTCTTCGTATGCAGGGCCTTGGCGAACTCGGGGTGGCACTCTCCCGAACTGTCGCTGAAATCGTCAAAGCACTCCTCCTCTATGAGCCTGCACGAAAACGGAGCGTATTCCGGCAAGCACGCCTTCACAATGCGTGAAAGAACACCCTTAATTGAAAATAGCCCGTTCGCCCAGTTGTCATTTTTGAGGGAGCCACCCCCGTTGTCGATGATCTGCGCAAGTATGCTCGGTATGTCCGCCATGGTCCGCCTCCTAATGATTGACTTTCATTTTATGGCAATACCATACTATAAATGCACATTATAAAAATTCAAATAACTTATTTATTTCAAATTAGTTTTATAAAATAATCATATAAATTATTGTCATTTTTTATGATTCTTTATGATTCCTTATGACACTTGATGATTTCTGATGATTCCCGATGACTGTTTCAACACGCCTCAGCAACAAAAAAAGAAAGGACATCGCTCACAATACAAGCGATGCCCTTTTTGACAATTCAAAACAACAGTTTTTACTTTTGTTTCTAGGCATTTAGCTCCAAGAAAACAGGAGCCGTCGTCAAGTCTTCACAGCCATCTTCCGTCACGACGACAACATCTTCGATGCGGATGCCACCCCATTCGGGATAATACACGCCTGGCTCGACAGTTACGACATGACCAGGAGCCAGCGGTTTGTCATAGCGCGGACTAAGTGACGGCGATTCATGAATTTCCAACCCAAGCCCATGACCAAGCCCATGGAAGAAGCCGTGCGGCGGCTTGCAAGCGGAATCCGTCGGGTAACCCGCCGCCGTCAAGGCATTGGCGACATGATTATGGACATCGCCGCCGATCACACCTGGCTTGATCATGTCAATTGCCTCACGTTGAACACGATAGACTGCCTCAAAAGCCCTCTTCACAACATCCGACGCATGCCCTTTCACGACGGTTCGCGTCAAATCGCCGAAATATCCCGTTGCATCACAACGCGGGAAAATGTCCATCACAATCGGCTCATTGGCATGGATTGGACCATGCCCCGTTTGATGCGGATCTGCTCCTTGGACTCCAGGAGCTGTAATCGTCTGCGAAGCTGTCCCACCACGTTTGGCAATCGCCATATCCACTTCGCCACGTAGGATTTCCGCCGTCAGGACTTCGCCATTCCATTCCAAAATTCCGTCACAATTGACTGTCGCCTCACGCAATACGTCAAATCCACGGTACAAGCCAGCTTCCGCCAGCTCGACACCATGTCGGATTTTCTCCACCTCCTCCGCCGTCTTGACGATGCGTCCAGGCGAAAACGGTGACAACACCGATAATTTCACGCCCGCCGTCGTCAACGCCGCCGCAAGCCCGTATGGAAGACTGTATGGCACTTGCCACGACCAGTCAGAGTATTTTTTGGAAATACCAGCGATGATGTTGACGATCGTCATGGGCGTCTCCTTGGCGATGCCCCACAGCTCACGCGCCTCATCGTTGTTCAGGACTTTCACATCGGATCTAGCCTGTTTGACGGCGCGACCATATTCCAAGGCAGACACCACGATGGCTTTTTCACAAGGCGTTTCAACCCAAAGAAATGCGTCTGGCGCAGAAAAGCCCGATTCATACCATAAATCTGCACAATGTTCGCTTGCAGCGTAGATTAATCTCATTTTTTTCAACCTCTTTAGAACAATTTTATCCAGTTGTTGTCTTAACAATAAAACAATAGTTTTCACCCCAAAACAAGGAGAAAAGCCATGTCAGAAAAAATCCGTGAATTGACCTCCGCCGATTTCGCAGCCGCCACCGCCCAAGGCACCGTGCTTGTCGATTTCTGGGCTACCTGGTGCGGCCCATGCCGTATGCAAGGCCCTATTCTCGAAAAACTTGCAGAAGAACTACCCAACGTCTCCATCTGCAAAGTCAACGTGGATGCTAACGCTGACCTTGCCGTCAAATATCAAATCATGTCCATTCCCGCCCTGTTGATCTTCAAGGACGGTAAGCTAGCCAAGCAGTTCATCGGCCTCACACAGGCCGATGAACTGAAGAAGGCACTAAATTGACTTCTATTTCATAACACTTAAAATCAGATGGACGAGATTTGCGGCAGCTTGCGGCTTGCCGAACTGACGCAGTTTCTCGCCCATTGCATTCCATTCCGCGCCATTCGCCAGAAAATCCTTCAGCAGCGACGACAATTTTTCGGGCGTCGCTTCTTTTTGTGGAAAATGACGAGCAGCTCCGGCGGCTTCCAAAACTTTTGCATTCACGGTCTGGTGGTCGTCTGCCGCCGTCGGCAACGGTATGAGCACCAACGGCTTGCCAAACAACGACAATTCACAGATGCTGGACGCTCCCGAACGACAGATTACCAAATCCGCTGCGATATAACACTTTTCGATGCTGGAATCCGCACGGCGAATGGATGCCGCCACGCCAGCTTCCTTGTAGGCGTTTTCCAATGCCGCATTGTCATCGGAACCCGTCAGATGCATGAACTGTATCCAGTCTTTCACATCCCCTAACAACGAAGCCGTTTTGGCAAACAGTTCATTGACGGCGCGCGCCCCCTGGCTGCCGCCAAATACAAGCACTGTCTTCTTGTCGTTTGACAACCCCAAGCTCGGTAGATAATCAGGCGATTTCTCGCAACTGCCCGCAGCAGCCTCCACTATCGCCTCCCGCAACGGCATACCGACCTGCTCCGAACGACGACCGCGCACCTGTCCCATGTCCGCCAACGGCAGCGACAATCCAATCGCACTCGCCTTGCGGATGAAAACACGGTTCGTCAGCCCCATGAAACTGTTGCCTTCATGCAAGACCAACGGCGTCTTCTTCGTGTTCACAGCCCAGCAGGCGGGAACCGCCGCAAAGCTGCCCATGCCCAAAAGCACATCGGCTTCCAATCGCTTCAAGACCTTTTTCGCGCTCATGACACAGCTTAACATTCTGAATGGAAATGCCAACGCCGCAAGACTCGCCCCAGGCAGACGAACAGACGGAATCTCTATCGCCTCGATGCCAAAATCCGCTGCAATCTTCGTCTGCTCCTCTGCGTGTTTGCCCGAAACAAGAAGCGTCACCTTCCCGCTCGGCCGTTCCTTCAAAAACTCACGCGCCACCGCCAGCGTTGGATAAAAATGTCCACCTGTTCCACCGCTTGCTATTACCAAATGACCATCTGACATGTCCACTCCTTTCTCGTCTAAAAACCAAAAAAGGGCAACCCACTGGATTGCCCTTCATATCGTCGCCGTAAATTAAATCAAAATGGAATACCCAGAGTCTGGTTCTCCCAGTTCGCTGGCGCACTCCATGGCAGGTTGCCACTCTGGTCATCCGTGCTTACACATCCAGAAACCGCCAGCAACACAGCCACGACTCCAATCCACAGCAATACCCGTTTCATTTTCGTCGTCCGTTAGAAGAAGAACAACGTCTTCATTTCCAAGACCTGGAACGCAACCGCCGCACTCAAGGCCAGAAAGGCAACGACCATGCAAATGGAAAATACTTTCATTGTCACCCTCCTTATTCGACGTTAACTTTGTTGACGCCAGAATAGAAGACAATCGCGCCAGGCTTGATGTCGGCAACACGGCCCGTCACGATTTCCGCCAGAGACACGCGATCTTCAGCCTTGATGACCTTAACCGTCGCGATATAGTTGCCATTCTGGTTGACAGCAAGCTTCAAACCGGGAACAACTTGATCCTTGCCCAAATCCAGCGTGATGAAGCTCCACTCCTCGTCCACATCCAAAACACGGCCAGTGATTTCAACTTTCACTTCTTCAATCTTCTGAATCGGTTCGACAGGTGCATTCACATCTTTGTATTCGGATTTCGGCATGGACAGCAACTCGGCTTGTTTCTTCAACTGGTCGCGCTCGGCCGTCATCTTCTTCAGGTCTTCCTCCAATTGCGCAATCTTCGCGTCACGATCAGCCAGTTTCGCCTTGAAATCCTCGACTTCCTTCTTCAACTTGGAGACCTGCTCCTCCAAGTCGATGATCTTCGTATTGATTTCTTTCGCATCCGCAACCATCGCGGCCAACGCGCTCTTGTAATCATTTCCTTTGATGCGGGAGACGTTCACGCTCCAATTGTACTTGCTGATGGCTGCGAATAAATCCGCATAACCTTTTTCGTATGCTGCCGTGCGATCAACGATGACCTTGGCGGCCTGTTCCAAAGCCTGGAGGGCACTCTGCGCATCATAACCACCGTATTGGACGGCAGCTGCATCCGTCTCTTCCTCAGCGGCTTCTTCCTCCTCGCCTTCTTCGCCGTCTTCCGACTTCTTGGCGGGCTTCTTCGGAGCCTTCGGCGCGGAACCGTCAGCCGTCTTGCGGGTATAGAATTCGGGATCGCCAAAACCAGGAATCGAAGCCCGCAGAATACCGCTCAACGCTTCCAGAGAAATGCGGACTTCTTCGTCACGCTTCTGAACTTCTTCAACATGATTCTTAATCGCCTTGGCGGCTGCATCGTATTTGCCAACAGCCTTCAGATTGTCCGCAGACAAGCCCAAATCTTCTGGAGCCTTCAGCGAACTGCTGACGGCAGCCAATGTCTCGGCCAACGCATTGCGTTGCGCAGTAACGCGCTGCGCCAAATCTTCAACCTGCTTGACCTTGTTCTTGTAATCCCCTGGATTCGCCTTGTAGTCGCCCCAGCCAAGATTGCCGCTTTCCTTGCCGCCACCAGATGCAGGAGTGAAGGAAACAGGCGCGGAAACACCTGAACCTGCCGCCAATGCTTTGCCTGTACTGTCCAACCCCGCAGCCAAATCAGCCGCGCGATCCCTGAACATTTGACGATGCTTAGACAGCAGGAAACTGAACGCCGCAACGACAATTGCCAGCACTAAAACCAAAATGCCGAAGATTTTACCGAGCTTACCCATCCTTATACAGCTCCTTTGATGACCTTTATTGACTTATGTTTAATATTCTTTTCCTATCCTCTGTCAATCACTCGTTTTCCCCTCCTCGACACGATACACCACCGCATTCCAAGTGAAATACTATTCAAATTACTTGATAATAGTAACTTTTCAAGCATTGAAAAGACTTTTTCCACAATTTTTTTTAACTTTGCCCTATTTTTTTACCTTTTCCGCCTATTTTTTTTCAAACAGTATGAAAAACCAATTGCCAAAACACATCCACGCCAAAGCTCCAACTCCCAAAAACGGACCATAAGGGACGCTCCACCCCTCTTTCCTTAATAATATGCGGCGCACAAGCCCCCAGGCCAGTCCTGCCACCGCCCCAAGCATGACGATGAAAACGACGGAATCCGCTCCCAAAAAGCCGCCGCACATCCCCAGAAGCTTCACATCTCCATAGCCCATCGCCTGCGGACTCTTGAACAAATGCCGCCCAGCCACTGCAAACACGCCCAGCAGCACGACTCCCGCAAACACGCCGAACAGCCAGTCCGCAAACGCCGCAATGATCGGCATGGAACGGATGTCCACCCCCAGCAACCTCCCCAACTGGTCGTAGGCCATCGTGATGAAAAACGAACCATGGGAAGGATCACCGCCCAACTGCAACGCCAGCCGGCCAGTCGGCAGCAGCAACGCAAGCATCAGCGACACAAGAAGCCCCGCGTAGGTTATCTCATCCGGAATCATCCGATGTTTCATGTCTATCAATGCCGCCGACAACAACGAGCCAGCCAGAAAGAAATACCCTGGAATCACCCCCAGAGGCAAATTCCGCCGAAAAATCCCATACCATATAATAAAAAATAGAAGCCCTGTCGCCGATTCGCCCAGAGGATAGCGGATGGATATCGGCTGGTGGCAACCGCTGCAACGCCCGCGAAGACAGAGCCAACTGATGACGGGAATATTCTCCCAAGGCTTGATCAAATGTCCGCAGTTCGGACAATGGCTCGGCGGCGTCAGCAAAGACTCGCCACGCGGGATGCGCCACACCACTACGTTCAAAAAACTACCTATGACACAGCCAAGGCAGAAGGCTACGGCATGCACCTGCCACAAAATCGGCGACAAGTCGCCGGCAGTCATTGTTCCTATTTGATCCATCGTTTTTTCCTCGCACCCACCATCCTGGTCTTTCAAACAGCATTATCTGAATATAGCGCAACTTGTTTATTCCACAACTTCAATTATAATACTTATTTTGTAGTTTTTGTCTGTAACGTCCTTTCATAACCAAAGTCGCAACGTGATGACACGAATATCCATCCTCCTATTATTCTGCCTGGCCGCCATATCGCCACTTTCGGCGCAAATGATGAACAACAGAATCGCTGTCGCCAATTCGCGTGCGACAGGAGCAGCAAAACCACCTGCCTTCATCAATCATGGTTCTTCAACAGAACTTATTATGAATGCGGATTTTACACCAAGAAAAGACCCAACCGCTGCCATCTCTGACCGCGCATCGTGGGATTTCTCCGTCAAAGCCAATCTCATACACTGCGCAGGTGTCAGAATGCGCATTCTCGTGCAAAATCCACAGAATGTCTCCCATTTCAACATCTACCTGCAATTTGGTTCGACATGGTACGCCGCCCCCTTCACACCCACCAGAAACAACGCATGGGAAACGATTTACATCCCCAAAACCAGTTTCTTTCCAGAAGGCAACCCTGAATCATGGTCGCATTGTTCCATCATGCGCATATCCGCCTGGAAGGGGACCAACGCCAACGCCATCATCCATCTTGCCGAACTCGAATTCGTCCGCCCGAACGCCAATTTCGCCCTCCTCAGAAGCGGGACAACTGCCGCCGTCCTGAAGGAAAAACTCTCCTACAAATATGCGGAAATACTCGGCAACGCGTTGACTTCCACTGGCTTGCATCCAGCCGTCATCGAAGATGCAGACTGCCAGACTCTCCACTTGAAACCATACGCCTTCGCATTCGTTCCATTCCAGTCCGCCGCCTCCCCCCCACAGCAGACGGCAATCGCCAACATGATTCAACGCGGCTCAAAAGTCGCTGTGTTCCATGAACTTCTGCCTATCATCGCCGCCCAGATGGATATGCCGAGCTCCCGCTTCATGAGGGCACAGGACCTCCCAAACTACAACAATGGCCAAGCATATCTCAAATACATCATCCCAATTCCTCAAAAACTGCCAGGAGCCAACGCCTTCCTGCATTCAACCAATTCCTTCATCGGCGTCACGACGGACCTCCAGCAGCTAGATGTCACCGCCTGGTGGTACGATTCCATGAACAATCGCACCAACTGGCCCGCCGTCATCCAAAACAAACATGGATTCTGGATGACCCACGTCTTTCAGGCGGATGATTTCAAGCGTTCCGTCCCATTCCTCCTCGCGCAAACGGCGATATTCATGCCTGATATCAAGCAAATCGCAGCCCAGACGAAACTTGCAGAAGCACATCAGGCTTACCAGGATGCCAATGCAACGCAACAAGCCCAGGCGGTGGAGGCCTTGTCAACTGCATATCGCCATTTCCAGACAAAACAATACGACCTAGCTCTCATCTACGCCGCCCTCACCATCAAGAATCTAAACACGCCCGTCGCATTGCGCCCCGCCCCTAAAAACGAATTCCGCGCCGTCTGGATCAATTCGCTTGGCGGACTGCCGAACGCCAACTGGAACTCCACGATGGCTCTGCTCAAGCAGGCCCGCTTCAATGCCGTCTTCCCTTTCACCGCCTCGCCCTACGCCGCCAATTTCACCACAACCATTCTTCCACGACAGCCTTTTCAGCCTGCCTTCGAAGACTGCATGACCGCCGCACGCGCCAACGGCATCCAAGTCCACGCATGGCTCAACTGCCTCAATGTCACGGAAGCTCCAGAAAATATCCGTGAATCCCTCAAAAACGAAGGCCGACTCCAAATGGATATCTTCGGCAAAACCATCTATTGGCTATGTCCGTCCAACCCTAAAAACCGAAGCCATTTGGTGAACATCGTCCAAAATGTCGCATCATCTTTCCCGACGGCGGGAATCCATCTCGACATGATCCGCTTCAATTCCAGCCAGACCTGCGTCTGCCCTACCTGCCGCACATATTTTGAAAAATACATTCAGCATCCCGTCGCCCACTGGCCTGCCGACATCCTCCAGACAGGACAGCTTCGAAACGAATGGCTCGCCTTCCGACAGCTCGCCATCACATCGCTTGTCACCGACTGCGTCACGACTGCCAGAAGCCAAAATCCAAACGCCGTCGTCTCTGCCGCCGTCTTCCCCGACCTCAATATCGCCCAAAAAACCGTCGCCCAAAACTGGCCCGAATGGTTCGGCCAGAACGGCGTCAATTTCATCTGCCCCATGGACTACCAGTCGTCAACCATCCTTTTCGATGCCGATATCAAGCGTCAAATCAACGAGTTGCAGTCAAGATCAAAAATGATTCCGGGCATCGGCGTTTCGTCGAAACAGCTTTCATTGGATGAAGTCAAACGTCAGATCAACGCCACACGCGAAGCCAACCTTCCAGGCTTCATCCTCTTCAAACTCGGCCCCCGCGAAGCAAACGACATCCTGCCATATCTAAACTGAACCATTTGCAATAAAGACATTTACAATCATGCGTTTTCTTATCGTCTCTGACATCCACGGCGCCACGGACGCCTTCCAGCTCGCAATCGACGCATTCCAACGCGAACACGCGGATTATTTCGTCCTCTGCGGCGACTACCTCTACCACGGCCCCCGCAATATGCTGCCCATCGGCTATGATCCAGCCGACCTCGCCCCGCTTCTTAATAAATATAAGGAAAGGATTTTGGCCGTCCGCGGCAACTGTGATTCTGAAGTCGATCAGATGCTACTCGATTTCCCCATGATGAGCGACTACACGACGATTTTCCATGCGGGCCGCCGCTGCCTTGTCACCCACGGCCATCTTCCGCTGCCACCATTATCGCCTGGCGACATCGTCATCTCCGGCCATACGCATGTCCCGCTATTGGAGGAACAAGACGGCATCATCCACGTCAATCCGGGCTCCACGACCATCCCGAAATCCCTCTCCAAGCCAGGCTACGCCGTCATGGACGAAACCTCCATCGCCCTCAAGACGCTTCGAGATGGAACAATTGTCAAGATGCTGAAACTACAATAAAATACAAGTTATTGATTTTAAACAACTCGCAACATATAAAATTATAAACTGCGGAAACGCTGTTTTTTTCATCGTTTTCGCAGATTTTGATTTTATAATTTGCGAGTTGTTTAAATTCAATATGTTATGCATTAACCTCCCGTCCTCATCTACACCAAATCCCATCTGCGGCGGAAATACCACTCCAGACAATATAGCAACAGCAGCGGAATCAGCCAGTGCCAGCGGTTCCACACGGGATACTCCGAAACCGTCTCCAATATCCGCGGTTCGTTTTTCAGCCTGCCGTTCAATTCATTCAACTTGTTCAACGGCACAAACGCGCCACCGCTGCGCGAGCACAGTTCGCTCAGCAATTCACGATTCAGCGGAGCGCCCGTCAATTCATGCTCGGGACGCCGCACCAAGAGCAATGCCTGGGCCTGCTGCGTGCCGTCTTTGCTCTTCACGGCAATCTGATACGTTCCAGCCTCTTCGGGAACGAATTCGCACAACAGGCCATCCTGCGGCTGCCGCAGACCAACCTGCCGCTCAAGACGCGCCTCCCGCATCGGATACGTCAGCGTTTCATGGGAAGGAGTCGTCACCAAACAATCAGCGCCGTCCTTCAGACGACCTCCAACCGCGCCGATTACGACGTTTTCACGCAAATCGACGTCATCGTCCGCCATCACAATCCGAAGCATGTCACCATTGTCGGCATCCAGCCCGTCAGGAGTCAGCAAATGGACAAGTTGCGTCACAAACCGTCCGTACATCCCCTTGCCCGAACCATCCGCGCCGCCCAACTGCCATTTCCACAACGTGTTGCTGAGCACGATGACGACACGCCCCTGCCCATACCGCCTCATCGCCAAGACTGGATTCCCCTCTGCCGTCTCGATGATGGATGTCGAAAATTCCCCCAGTTTGACGGGACTCCACACGCTCAGCAGCGAGGGAAACGCCCCACCGTCCAACATCCCCGCAAACGCGGGCAACACACGTCCAGCCGGCGTGAAATCGACGCGGTAACGGCTCCCCTCCTGCATTTTCGCTCCTTCCTTGCTCTCAATCGGCGACAAATCGCCGAATACGTCCTTTCCCAAATACCCGCCCTGACCGTATGAATGGCGTCCCCCGAACAACAACAGCCCGCCGCCCTTTTCGACAAATGACTTGACCGCCGCAACCTCCTCTTTCTTAAACAGTTCACCCGGCAGATCGCCCAAAATCAAAAGGCTGAAATTCCGCAAGTTCTCCTCTGTCAAGTCAGGCTTCGCGCCGCCGTCGCGCCGCTCGTCAAAACTCACGAACACGCCATCCGCCCCGCGCACAAACGCGCTCAAACCCAGATTCTTCTCCGCAGCCAGTACACGTTTCATATATGTAAAATCATGACGCGGCGGACCTTCTAGATACAGAATCCTATTTCGCTCATCCGTCACGTCCAGCAGGACCTCCTTCATGTTGTTCGACGGCTCGAAATCACCAGTCGGCTCTATTGCGACATGATAAAGGAAAGAGCCGTTTTCCGTCGCCTCAAACGTAAACTCCGCTTTTACAAACTTTTCCGAAGCCTCGAAATTCACCGTCTGCCGTCCGATTTCATTGTCTCCACGCTTCAAGACAACAGGAAATGAAACAGCCGCCTCCCCGCCCCGCCGTTCGACATGAACCGTCATGGAAACCTTCCATCCCTTCGTAACGCGTTTTGGACTGCCAATTTGCGATATTGAATAATCGACCGTGCCGCCATCTTCCTTCCGTTCCACAAACGGCTCCAATTCGGGAATCAATATCGGAGCATCCATCGTCAGTTCGTCCAAAGGAATGCCAGATTGATCAAGCCCGTCGCTCAACAATAGCACGCCACCTACATTTTCGCCACGCAGTCGTTGCCGCAGTTGCGCCAATCCAGAAAGCAATTGCGTCTGCGGCGACGTAAACCGCGCACTGCCATCCAATGGAATGCCTTCCTCCAACTGCCGTCCGATTCCGAAGGACATCATGCGGTAGTCATCCCGTAATCCCGCCAGCCACGATGATTTCAGCACTTCCTGCGCCTTCTCCGCCCGTGTCCCCTCCACACCCGCGACATGGTCTTCCATGCTCGCTGATACGTCCAAAACCACTGCAAACACGGGCTTTTCGACCTCCCGCTTCTCCTTGCGCAACGACGGCATCGTCAGCAGAAACGCGATGATGCAGAAAGCCACCATGCGAAGGCTCCACAGGAAAACCCGCTCCCATCGGCCCAGCCGACAGGCGGAATACGTCTTCCAGCTCAGCCAGAAGAACGCAATTCCGCATACGGCAATCAGCCATATCGGTATCACAGGCTCTAACAACAATACGCAGAAAGGCATTCACATTCCCTTATTTACCAAAAATCAAACGACGCCACCCCCATGACGAAGCAGGTCACCGACAAGATGCGGCTGCCCAACCGGACGGCTCCGCATATTCGCGAACACGACTTCCACCATGCTCAAAACAAACGCCCCCAGCAGCAGCCATGGCCACAACGGACGGCTCTGCCGCATCCCCAGCAGCTCGCGTCGCAACTCATCATGGCTTTCCGTATAGGCAACCGCCACATCAGGCAACGACCTGCACAAATCCTCCCCGCGCCAATATGTCAGAACCATCTCGCCTGACGGGACGTTCACTGCCGCCATCCGCACAAAATCGCCGCTTGTCAAACGATATAGGCCAGGCTCGTTGAAGCCTGTCAGCACAAATGGACGGCCAGCCGCTTCGCGTTCCGCCTCAACCATCCGTGCCGCGCCGTCTGGCCCCGTCACCGCAAATGTCCTGCGCAGTTCGCCACCCGCCATATACATGTTCAGCTCGCCGCCGACTTCCGTCATCAGGCTTCGTTGCCGAAGCCCTGCCGCCTGACGGCTAAGTTCCTGCACGAAAATGAAAAACATCGGATGCAACGGCCAGTCCGACCAATCACGGTTCGCGCTTACGCCGCACAGCCACAACTCCCCTTCGCCCAATTTCCTCCTCAGCATCATGCTGCCGCCATCCTTGAACTGCATCATACTTCCATCCGCTGCCTGAAAACGCAATACACGACGTACAAGAAATGACCACGGCGACGGCAACGCCGCCTCAACACGTTGCGTTACAACGCCATTCCTGTCCTCCGTCACGACCTCCAGATTCTTCGCCTCCGCAAATTCAAAATAACGAATTTTCAAATCCTTCCATGCGTCAAGTTTCGCCAACGATTCGCTGTTGATCCGACCGGGTTCGTTGCCGCCAGGAAATATCACGGCGACTCCGCCGCCCTTTACATAATTAATAATTTGCCGTGCCGCCGCCTCCTCCAACGGCGGCGGATTGCAGACAAACACAATCACTTGCTCACCCAAATCGCCCATGGACAGGAAGCCGCTCCAATCCGTTTCTTTCGGAATGATCATCGCCAATGCCACGCCGCCCGGATTCAACGCGTGCTTCAAATACGACGAATCACGCCCGTCATCCGTCCCGTTCACCAACAGCGCCGACAGCCCAGTCAATCGCGGCAGACTGAAATACCAGCGGTTGTTCAAGTCGAACATATCCGCATCCAACTCCAGGCAACCTGCCGCATCGGCCTCCGCCGTCGCATCAACCGTCACATTCATCATTCCCTTCTCACGACCGCCAGGCGACATCACGACGGTCGTCTGCGTCTTCTCCTCCTCTTCTATGCGTAGTTTTACCGTGTTCGTCCCAAGAAAACTTTCGCCCGCCTGGATTTCCGCTTCGACATGGAACCGACCGTCCTCCAAAATCGCCTCCGGCATGAAACGAACCGCCGCCAGCCCCGCGTCATTCGCGGATTTCAAGCCGACACGATTGAAAAACACGTTCATGCTCCGCCGTTTCAATTCATCGGCGAGTCCTGCGGCAACAGTCTTGTCCCAACTGGAAGTCTGAAAGTCGCTGAATACATGGACTTCTGCATTCGACAACGATTCACCGCCCTTGGTCAGAACATCCACCAGCGTTTCGCCCAACGGCGCGGTTCCATAGCCACACGAGAGTTCCAACAAGGCGGCACGAACGGCCTTGCCGTCGGAAACAGGTGGGAAGACAATGCGCGGTACCGCAGTTCCGGGCGCGATCAACGCCACGCGGTCGCCGTCCTGCAAACCGTCCAGAAGCGACAGCGCCCATGCCCGCGCATGTTCGAAATAATTCCTCCCGCCTTCCATGGTCTGCATGCTTGCGCTGCCGTCAATGACCAAAAGCACGGTACGATGTCCTGCCGGAATCAACCCGCTTTTCCGCAGAAACGGACGTGCAAACGCCGCCGCCAAAAGCAAAATGATCAGGACTCGCATTAAAAGCGTCAGGCCTTGTGTCAACCGATGCGACCGCCGTGACTGCGCGATTGCCGTCTGGAGAAAGCGAAGCGTTCCGAACATAATCGGCTGCGGCCGACGGCGATGCAGCAGATGCAGCGCTATCGGCACGACCACCGCCAGCCCCGCCAGCAAAAAACTGCTTCCTAGAAAAAATGGCATGACGCTGTCCTGAAAAAAACACCACGAAAAAAACGGCGTCCCAACACAAAACTACCGTTTTCCCTTGTCCTGCAAGAGAAAACGGCAGCATCTACAATTAATTAATGATTATATCATTAATCATTATTAAAGCCCCATCTTCTCGCGCAGGTTGTAGCAGCTGCGGGCGAGACTGTCGAACGGATCGAGATCACCTGCATCGCGTTCGACGATGTACCACTGGACGCCCGCATAGCGGCAGGATTCGAGGATGCGCGGCCAGTTCAGATTGCCGTCGCAGATTTCCGTCATCTTCGGTGTGCGCTGCGGCGTGATCGTCATATCTTTGAGATGGACGCACGGAATGCGGCCAGCCGCGCGGCGGATGTATTCCGCAGGATCCGCGCCGCCATGCTGCACCCAGTAGGTGTCGATTTCCATCCATGTATTCTCCTGGTCGAGCTTGCTCATCAGCAGGTCCATCGGGCGGACGCCGCCGGCGGGGCTGAATTCATGGCTGTGGTTGTGATAGCCGATCTTGATGCCGCTGCCAACGAATTTTGCCGCGATCTTGTTGTAGCGGACGATGAAATTCTCCCACAGTTCGCGCGTCCACTCTTCTTTCGGGAAAAAGCCGCCGATGGCCGTGTATTTGCAGTGCATCTTCTGATGGCGTTCGATCACCGCTTCCGTGTTGTTTTCCATCGCATCGATGGAAATGTGCGTCACACAGCACTGCAAGCCAGTGTCGTCCAGAATCTTCTGCATTTCGTCGCCGGGCAGTTCCACGACGCCCGACAACTGGACGCCGTCATAACCCATCTTCTTCACGCGTTCGCAAGCCTTTGCCAAATCGACAGCGGTCTTGCAGTGATCGCGCAACGTGTACATCTGAGCAGCCAATAATGCCATTTTTGTTCTCCTGTTTGAGATTGTTTCGACTCAAGGAAGCAAAAGCTTCTTGTATTTCTTTAGAATAACCCACGTCATTTGTTTTGCAAATTTTATTTTCCTCTGTATCTTTACATAAATAGTCGATTGTACCGTTTATCCAAACAAAAAATAAGGAGTCTCTCATGAAACACAAATGGATTTTCTCCGCTATTCTTCTCGTCGCATTCGTCGTGCACGCGCAGAATTTTGAAACCATCTTCAAATGCAATCCCCTCACATGGGCGAAGGACGGTTATGAAATCGACCGTTCCGAACTGTTGGACGGAACACTGAAAAAAATCCGTTATACCTTGAAACTGACGGACAAGCAGGACAAAACCACATCCGTCACCGTCTCCTTCATCCCGCCGACCCAGAATCTTCCGGACCTCGGCATCCCTACGCCCGGCTCCCCCATCCTCCAGCAAAAAGTCAATGATCTGGAAATCGTAACAGATTCGCCCAACGTCAAATCTGGCAAATTCGCCCAAGGCTCCATCGAGTTCTGGCCGTTCAACTACGGTGCAGGCACGAAGCTCGGCCTTCCGAACGCCAGCGACAAGACGTTCGATTTCGACGACACGCCCTCCCCCAACGGCGGCTACACCTCCATGCAGATCCACAACTACCTCGAGCGGCAGGTCGTCATGGCCCTCAACAAGCCTCAGGAAGGCGCCAACTGCGAACTCGGCATCGGCAACAACACGACCATGCCACCCCACGGCAACGATGGACAGACGCCCAATCCGGACTGGACGTTCACCAATTCCGGCAAACTCTACAAATCCGCCGAACTCATCATCGATGGACAATTCGAAAATCTCAAAATGAAGGAATTCATCGCGCTCAATCCACAAAAAGTATTCCTTAAAGGCGTGACGGACAAGCAGATAGCCACCAGCTACAAGGTCGATGAACCGATTGTCTTTACATTGACCGCAGACATGGCGGGCCAGAAACCCACAAAAGAATATTTCATCAAGTGGAAACGCACGGGCGACGACGGCAAAGTCCAAGAAGGGAAAGCTCCCGCAAACGAACCTTGCGTTATCACGACATCCCTCTCCAAGCCTGGTTTCGTCCGCATCGAGGCATTCCTTGTCGATAACAAAGGCCGTCAAGTCACGAAGAAAGGCGTCACTGGCGACGGTCGCCGCGTCTTCTTCGACGGCGGCGCAGGCGCTGAAGTCGAAAAACTCTACGGCGCAGAGGAACCCGCCGATTTCTTGGAATTTTGGGAGAAGCAACGCGCCCGCCTCGCGGCCGTTCCGCTGAAGCCTGAATTGACGGAACTGCCCAGCAAGGATCCCGCTGTCAAGATTTACGCTGTCTCCATCCCCTGCCCTGGCCCCAACAACCGCCCCTGCACAGGCTATTTGACCATTCCCGTGAACGCGGCTCCGAAATCGCTTCGCGCCCAGGCCTCCTTCCACGGCTACGGCATCACCGTCCAGCGTGCCCCGTCCGGCGGTCCGCATGATTGCATCTCCTTCAACGTCAACGCCCACGGCTACGATCTTGGCAAAGACGACAAATATTACGCCGACTTCTTCAAGTCCATCAATCCCAGCGGCAGAGGCTATGCCTTCGACCCGAAGGAAAATGAAAATCCCGAAACCGCCTATTTCAACGGCATGGCACTCCGCCTGATGCGCGCCTTCGAATTCCTCAAGTCGCTGCCTGAATGGAATGGAAAGGATCTGACCTCCCATGGTGGCAGCCAGGGCGGTCTCCAATCCGCCTGGGCGGGTGCTCTCGAACCGCAGCTCACGCAGACCAATCCGGGCATTCCGTGGTGCTGCGACATGAGCGGAAAGGAACTGTTCGGCCGCATCCACGGCGGTTGGCGCATCGTCGGCACGCAGGCCCTCCGCTACTACGACCCCATCAACATGGCGAAACACACGCCCAAGACCTGCTTCGTGAACATCACGCGCGCAGGACTTGGCGACTATTGCTGCCCGCCGTCCGGCGTCGCCATCTACTACAACAACATCCCCGGCCCCAAGAAAATATGGTGGGTCCAAGGCTCCACGCACGGCTATGTCCCGCCAGATCCGAAACAAAACTATTTCATTGAAAATAAGTAACTTATTCTGAATATGTTGAAGGGCTGTTGCAAAACCTCACAAGGCAAGCAACAGCCCTTTTTTCTACACTCCGCACTTCAGCGACTCTGCATTATATAAGAAGAATTATCATGCTTATCAAAATCCTCGTCATTGGAAAACTGAAAGACAAGGCCATGCAGGCCAGATGCGACGAATACGCCAAATGGATCGGCGGCTATGGCAAGCTTGAAATCCGCGAACTGCCTGACTCAACTGTCGAAAAAGAAGGCCAGGCCATCCAAAAGGAACTTGAAAAGGACCACGGTGCCTTCGTTGTCGCACTCTCAGAAGAAGGAAAGGAATACGCAACGGCTGATTTCGCCGCATTCATCGGCAAAATCGACCGCAAAATCATCTTCATCATCGGCGGCCCCTACGGCCTTGCGCAAACCATCCGACAGAACGCCGATCTCCTCTGGTCGCTGTCAAAGCTCACATTCACCCATGAAATCGCGCGTCTATTATTGTTCGAACAGCTCTTCCGTGTTCTGAACCTCAACGCCGGCGGCCATTACCACAACGCATAGGGGAGAGCACACTCTTGCGCGACCGAATTTCAGAGCGGAGTGCGCTCCAGCGCGACCGAACACGCAAAGTGCGTCCCTCCCATATCTTATATGGATTTCACGGACATCACGCCGCCATCTTCCACAATCTCCTGGTCAGGTTGGAGATATATGCAACGCCCATTGTCCGTCAACAGATAGAACGCACCTTCCGTCCCCTGCGCCTCAGATTGATAGACAACACGCCAATTTGGCAACCGCGAATCCACCTGCCTCAACACGCAGCATTGCCAGACAAACACCTTGTAAAGTTTCGTCCATCCCGGATACGCCAATATCATGGACGATATGCCACAAGCTGCACAGCCATCACAGCACGGCAACTGCAGACGCCCAGTACATTTCTGGACACGGGCCTGCCAGCGCACTTCCCATGAAAAGCCGAGTTCCACATCCCCCGTAATATCCGTTCCCTCGCCGGGAATCTCCTTCTCATTGATATAAGTCATACCTATTCTGCTCATGTTTTTCACACGAACGGCATCACCACGCCATTTCAGCTCCGTATGGATGCAACTGAGAGTCGGCTTTTCCTCCTGTTCCCTTCTCTTTTCTTCATCTGGACAACCTTGAGGTATCGTCACAACGACATCCGAATATTTCGTCACCTTGTATTGTGTCACCCTGCCCAATGTCGCCTTTTTCATAGCATAAAGCTCCAGTTGCACGCCGTTCAGCCCCAGCATGATGCGCTCCGTCGGCCAAGGCGTTCCCTCTATTTGAACCCCCATTGTCATTTCCGAACGAAGCTGATAGCGACGCTTCCTTTCCGCCTGTCGTCTGACCTCATCTTCTCGGTCGATTTGTGACTGTGTCATCTTCTCAACCGCCCCATTTACTTTACAATCAACAGAAATCCAATGCGGCAGAATATCACGGAACGACTCCGGTCCAAAATGCAGGTTACCACTGCGAAGCTCCGGCCATGACTTTCTTTTCAGTCCAAGACCGTCTTCAAGAATGCCTGGCTTCAAAGCGGCTTGGACATAGCTCTTCAGACTCTCCTTGTCCATATCTCCACCGTGTTCCGCCAGCCAATCTGCCAATCCTTTGCCGAAATCGGAGTTCTCCATGTCAAGACGAACGGTCAGTTCCAGCGTCAAGGTAACTGGCCCATGGGCATCCCGATGACGAATATCCACCTCAAAAAACAATGATACGCACCCAGGATAGATATAGTAGCAATTGTCCAACTTGCTATTTCCAAGCAACTTGTCATACCAGTTACACTGTTTTTCAGAGTGCTTTCTGAATATCCGCTCCCTGTCGTCATTTTGACTCAATTCATAAATATTCGAGAAGGGAAACTCGTCCCTAAACAACTTTAACGATTTTATCTCGTCAGCACTTTTGACTTCCTGAACTAAAATGAAATTTTCCATCAATCATCTCCTTTTCCGTGCAGATGACGGTGCCATAACATATCCCTTTTCCTCCAATTGATCCTTCGCCTCCACGCCTACCGCGTTCCACACGGCGACCGATGACAGGCATGGATCGGCTTCATCGGCTATAAAGGCTTTTCGGCTGTTATTCTATTGCAACGTTTAAAAACAAAACTGTCACAATCGGAAAAATAAACACGGTTGTAGCTTCCTCCAAAGTAACACTTCCAACTATAACTCCAAATAAAGCCAAAAATGCGCACACAATTGCAACGTAGCCTTCAATTTTCATTATACTATGCCATTCAGATATTTTGCCAGAAATTTTCAAGTAGAATGTTTCCGCAACTAAAAACAAAAATGCCACAATCGCTACAGAACTCGATACTACTATCGCTTCCTCTAAAGTAGCACCAGTAGCACCACCTCTTATAACTCCTATTAAAGAAATAAATGCAATCACAATTACAATGTAGCCCTCAATTTTCATTATATTACGCCATATACTATGCCATTCTGCTATTTTGCCAGAAGTTTTCGATGGAGCCGGAACCGACTGTGACTTAAGTTTTGCTTGTTGCGGAGACGGCTTCTCCACGATGACAGGGCTCGGCTGCGGAGTTGCCGCAGGAGGCGGCGTAACCTCAATCGGCGCGGGTGCGGGAGCGGCAGAAAGCGCCTCAGCGAACGCCGTGCAGTTCTCGAAACGGTCACCTGGCTTCTTCGCCAGCATCTTTTTCAACGCCGCGTTCATAGGAGCTGGCAGTTCCTTGATTTCTGGAACCTCCTCATAAATAACATTGTGCGCCAAAGCGATATCATTCGGGCCATTGAACGGACGCCTGCCGGCAAGCATCTCATACGCGACCGTCCCCAGCGCATACATATCCACCTCCATGCCGGGCTTCAGCGGCTCCGGGCTATCGCCGTACCTCAGTTCAAACAATTCCGGCGCCATATAGGCCGACGTCCCCTTAACCGCCCCAGAAGACACGCCCAGGCTGGCGGTGGTCGCCTGAATGTGGTAGCTCAGGCCGAAGTCCGTCAGTTTCAAGGAGTTGACTTTATCACCAATCTCGACCATCGTGTTCTCTGGCTTCACATCAGCATGGACGATATTTCTCTCATGCGCATGATCCAAGGCCTCCGCCATGAGCCGTATGATTTTCAACGCTATCGCCTGACTGGGTTTTGGATTCTCCATCAGATAGTCCCTTAGAGTCTCGCCTTCCGCGTAGTCCATCACGATGTAGTACCGATACCCCCATTGGTCCATGACAAGATCCCGCACGGTCACGATGTTCGGATGGGTCAGAGCTTTCATAAGATTGCATTCTCTTATTAAGTCTTCCACCGCTTTCGGGTATTGATTCAGTATCTCATCGACCGTCTTCAAGGCCCTAGGTCCCCCCATCTTGCCAGTATCCTGAAAAAGGAACACCTTCCCCATGGCGCCTTTCCCGAGCTTCCTCACGAACTTGTAACGCCCTGCCTTGTCAATGATGTCGCCCTCGTTGAACATGAGGGCCTTCACTCGCTGCGGTAAACCCATGCCAGTCGGTTTCGGTCTGTCGTCTTTCATGTTATTCCTTTATATAATACGTCTTGCCAGCTATGCTCTCCATGTCATATAGGACAAAAGATGCGTTTTTTCTGACTGCATATCCATGTTTTCTGATGAAAAAATAGGAATTTATTCAGGATGGTTTCAATGGGACATCTGGGACTTCTGAAGCACACATACGATGAATCGTAATAGTAACAGCACATCATGTTTCAAACATCCCATAAGTCCTCTATGTCCCATAATTCCCATGAAATGATTCCAAATAGATAGGTAAATATAAATTGTCTTTTCCATTTTGTCTTGTCAAGAGACAAACAACTTTGATTTTTTCTTCATTTTACTTCGGGAATCGCTTAAACAATCACCACAACCATCCCTTTCTTCATGAAAGCTAAGACAATACCATTATTTGAAATGGAAGACACCAACTCTCCGTAAAGTGGCAGAACTAGCCTGAAAAGCGACAGTTGCGGTAACCCCGCCCTTTGCCAGAACTAGCCTGAAAGGCGACAGTTGCGGTAACCCCGCCCTTCAGGGCGGGGTAGATCAAGGAGGGCCATCCCGTCTGTAGGACGGCACCGCCGGAGGGCGTAACCCAAGACACCAACTCTCAGTAAAGTGGCATATCCCACAGAGCGATACCATGGAGATTAGCGGTTCTAAAAGGAAAAAACAAATAATAATTCCTTCGCACAGTCAGAAAAACGACAAGACACTCCCTTTCTTCATGAAAACACAAAAGGCAGACAATATTGCCCCTCTAAAAACAAATAAAAGGAGACATCACCATGACAGCGCCAGAATGGCTCATCAACACATTCATCCGCTTCGGCCTCAAAGACTCGGAGGAAAAACGGCTCAAACGCCGCATTGCCGCCAGCCAGGAGAAAATTCGCTCCATCCGACAGCAGGCGGACAATATCGTGAACGAAATCAAGTCCATCGAAGCCGAATGCCGAGAGGCAAAGACCGAATACGACGCCCTGCACGGCGTCGCCCGCGAGACGGTCCGCATCCGCATTGACAGCCTGCTTAAGGCACGTGAACGCTTTTCTGAAAGGAACGACTTGCTGGCCCAGCAACTGAACGCAGAAATGGCCATTCTCCAAGATCTCCAGCTTCGGCTGGATTATCAGCTTAGCCGTTCCCGCGATGAGTTGGAAGAAGCCATAGATGAAAAGGACGATCTTGTCGCTGAGTTGGACGAAAATGAAAAAGTGGCTGATAGGCTGAAAAGGCCAACTTCCAGCAATTCCGCTAATAGCCCCAAAGCGGCTGACAAACAGGAAAGGACAACTTCAACCAATTCCACAGATAGTCCCAAAGACGACTACGACGAAAAATTCAAAGACTTCAACTAAACCTCCATTTAACCGACAAACTACCACCCAAACACAAAGGAACAAAACCATGGCTATCTTCGACTGCTTCAAATCCGCAAAAGAACGTGAAAACGAAAAACGCCGCGAGGCGCGCCGCAACGAACGCAGGGTTGACCAGGACCTCGAAAATTTCGACGACAAAATAGCCGCATTGGTCAAACAGCGGGACGCCGCCTGGAGCCAGGCCCGCGAACTCCTCAAAAGCGGCCGTAAAGCCGACGCTCAACGCGCCCTCCTCTACTACAAGCGCTATGACCTGCTCATCGTCAAGCTTGAAAAACAGAAGGCCTTTCTGACCAGTCAAGCTGCGCAAATCCACTGCACGGGAAATGCAGCCGTCACGCTGGCCCACATCCGCAAGCTGGCCGCCGATCAGAACATCGATCCGGACACCCTCGCCGAGAACCTCGACGAAATTGATCTCATCACACAGGACATCGCCGACGGCGACAAGCAGATGAACGACGCCTTCGACCGCGACCTCGGCAACATGGCCAAAGCCGAAGCCTCTTCCGAAATCCTCTACGAGGACGCCGACCTGATGGCCGCCT
Organism: Victivallales bacterium; assembly: GCA_017964325.1. The sequence goes on from JAGCSE010000010.1 coordinate 22,664, forward strand.
TGGAGAATGAATGCATCGCCGAAATCGACGGCCAGGCACCCCCTTCGGAGAATACTTCCGACACGGCCGCCGGCATTGCCGAAGGCGCGGAACGTCTCAAGAAACTTCTCGGCGGAGAATAACCATACGGAAAGACAGGAGGCCCCTTCATGAGCAATTTCCACTATAATAAAAAGATAGAGCATGAATCGGCTGCGGAAGTCGCCATCAAGCGTGAAGACTTCAACGCTGCTTTCATCCATATCACCGAAGCCGCAAAACACACGCTCGCCCTCGCAAAGCAATGCACGGGCGACCTGGCGAAGGCGTATCTGCGGAACGCCAACGAACTGATGGATTTGGCCGAAAAGAGCCGTTCAAAGGTGGCGGGAAGCAATGGCGTAACGGCGGACGGTGACAAGAAACAGTCCGCCGCCTCACGCTGCTGCCTTGTCGAACGCCCATCCGTCCGTCTTGACGACGTGGCAGGCATGGACGATGTGAAACGGCAGATCCGCCTGCGGATGATCGAACCGCTCCAACATCCCGAAGAGGCCCAAAAACACGGTTTGAAAACGGGCGGCGGCATCCTGCTGTACGGTCCGCCCGGAACGGGCAAGACCTTCATCGCCAAGGCGGTGGCCGGTGAACTTGGGCTTCCGTTCTACACCATCACCCCCGCCGATGTCTTCGGCAAATATGTCGGCGAATCGGAGAACAACATCCGCGCCCTTTTCGCGGAGGCACGGAAGAACCCGCTCTCCATCGTCTTCATCGATGAACTAGAATCCATCTTCCGCAAACGGACGGCGGACATTCACGAAACGACACAAAAGGTCATCTCTGTCATACTCCAAGAGCTTGACGGCGTGAAAGACGGGAAGAACCCGTTCCTGCTCATGGGCGCGACGAACGCCCCGTGGCTCATCGACGAAGCCTTCCTTCGGACCGGCCGCTTTGATGTCAAGGCATACGTCGGACTTCCAGACCTGCCCGCCCGTGAACAGATCATCCGCAATGCGTTCAAAAACGTGGAATACCCCGTTGACGAAGACGCCATCATGTATCTGGCTTCGGCTACAGGAAAATGCAGCGGCGCAGACATCAACGGCATTGTGCAGTGCATTCGCCAGACTGCCTTCGACCACCATCTCGACCACTATACCATCGAACTTTTCCGCGAATGCACGAAGCATATCACGCCTTCCTGCAACGAGGAGACGCAGCGTAAAATCGAAGAATGGGAGAGGCAGAACGAAATCGTGGGTGAGTGAACTGCGGTGGAGACGGCGTTGCCATGGAGAGAAGGTGGAATGCCTTCACATTTTCTTGAATAAAACCTATTTACGGTGGGGAAGCACCGAACGCCGCCCAAGGGTGGCAGGCCGGGGAGGGCCGCGCTCCAATGCAGCGCTGATGATAATCCCGCAGGAGCGCGGCCCTCCCGAAAACCAAAGGAACAAAACCATGTTGTCCAAAATCTACAAATTCTTGAAAACAATCATGTTGATTATTGTTATCACCACTACAGCCATACGCATCCACAAGATGTTGATGCCGCTGGCGCCACCTGTGCCGCCGGAACGCGTCAAGGCGGTGGAAGAAATCGCCAAACGCTTCGTTGATGAATTGCGGAATCATCGTGGAAACGCCAAATCCGCAGTTGTCCTTCATCTGGACAACGACCCCACCCATTGCCTGACGCACGCCATCCGCCATCGCATCCGCGAGACTGGCATCCTCGCTTTGGCGGCTGACTCTCTCAAGGAACGTCTTTTTACGGTCTTCAACCTGTCTTTCGACTGTTGCAAAGACGAACAAGAGGCTTTATGGCTGGCGGGAAACGCCCAGCAGGACTTGCTTATCTGGGGCGCCGTGGATCTTTTCGAGAGCGATGAAAAGGGCCGTCCCATCATCACTGGAAAACTGCATGTCATTGATGCCAAAACTCTTGAACTCATTTTCACCTTTCCACTTGACGACAAGCCAGAACTACTTAACATGCAATCATCAGAAATTGCCCACATGCAGAATGCAGGATTTTCCCTGCCATCCCGCCTGACCTCCCTCCTGTTGATGATTAGCTTTCTGTCATTGATGCTGTTCCCAAATATCCGAAAACTTGCCGCCAAACGATCCAACAACATCAATCTCGTGATGCTGGTCCTCCTTTCCGCCATCGACACCGCACTGGCAACCGCATTGATTGGCGCCACAGGTTTCCTGCCGCTCCATTGGTTCCTGCCAATCGCCGCCTTGCTCATCGTCATCTACAATCTCATGCTTCTCAACCATGCCACCCGCCTGGAAATGTAACTTTTCATTCCAGTTTCATGACAAATACCATGTTCTTGATATTTTTCCTTTATATGCTATTTTTTTGTTATTTAAAATTTTATCACAAACACGCCCCGAGGTCACGCACATGGCAGAAAACGACGAACTGGAAGATAAAATCAAGAAGAACAAGGAAAAATTCAGAACCAAAGTCCGTCTTTTGTACGCGGGCGACAATGCCGAATGGGAGGTTGTTTACGAAGAGGTTGTACTCGTCGGCTTGCGCTTCCATACGAAAAACGGGCATTGCCTTGGAAAAATCATCAAGAACCGGGGCTTGAGCGAATATGATGTCCTCAGCGAACTTTATAAATTGATGATCGTTGAAGAAAAACTGGATCTTTACGCATATCGCGGTGACCTTTATGCCTGGATGCGTAATTACGTCAAAGAAATTGTCCTACGCATCTGCAAGGGTCCTGCCATTGCCACCGATCCAGATGATATTGACGATACTGCTGATGACATTCATGATGAAGCTGAAAATTCATCGGACATGTCAGAAATGGACGCTTTGGAACACGCATTCGCCGAGCTATTCAAGACCAACCCGGAAGGTGCATTCATCCTGCTTCTCCATGAACGGGAGGGGTTGACTTCCAACGCCATCTGCGATGTGCTGGGGCTGCCTCACGACAAATCCCACATCAACCATGTGGACAATGCCTCCCGGCAGGCCCTGGAGGAAATCAAAAGAATCTTGAAACAACAAAAAAATCATCATAAGGAATAAAAAACATGTCCAAATGCCTGACTTCAATTCAACTGCTCCGCGCCATGGTGGAACCGACGGCGCCGGAAAACGCGGCTATCATGGCCCACCTGTACGCTTGCGACAAATGCCTGAACGAATTACGCGAATGGCAGGAAGGCCTGGAAAACGCCGAATACATCCCGCAGCCGGGCGACGATGAAGCAGCCGCCAATGCAGTCAAATCCGTCCTGGAACAGCATTCCGCCTGGAAACGTTTCTGGAACACCTGTCAAAATTTCCTGTCAGGCTTCCGGTCGTTCTCCACGCTGGGCGCCATGCAGCCGGTCTTTGCAGGTGCTCGCCATCATCCTCCCCAGATAAGAACTGTCACCCAACAGCCTGTTTTCCACTTTGACTCCCGCCACGACTCCGACACTCCTCGAATATACGAATGGCATGCCGTCATGACGCTACCCATGAGCGCCACCCCTGCCTCGGACATCCGCATCGACATCGTCTTTCCATCCCTTCCCCAAGGCGCATCCGTGCCGGAGAAACTCTCCTTCCAAGGCAAGGTCCTAACCATCGAAGACGGCAAAACCACAATCACTTGCAAGGAGTTTTATGACTCCATAAGGACTGAAGACACAAAAAGAAAGAACGGTGAAATCTATGTGGATTTCGTTTTGGACAACGGACAGCCAAAACGAGTATATGGCGACCCAAAACCTTGACATGATTCGGGAGGAGCGCGCTCCTGCGCGACCGCATACGATGGGAGGGACGCGCTCCTGCGCGACCGCCACGCCGTTGGTGCGGCATCCACCACGCATATATGCCCCATAAAGGCGCCAAGAACATAGCCAGTACATTAACAGACACCCCATGAATCCAACCGAACTGGACATCTCCTTCCTCCCGCGCCGCAACCAAGGCGATCGCGGTACCTGCATGGCCTTCGCAGTCTGCTCCCTTCTGGAATACTATTTCCATGTCCACGGAGACAACGTCCGCTTGAGCCCCCAATATCTTTACGCCCGATGCAAGCAGGCGGACCAAGACAGCCAACGTGCGGGAATCCACCTCGAAACAGCCTTCGACACGGCTAAACGCTTCGGTGTCTGCAAGGAGACGGACTGGCCGTACAATCCCTCCCACACGCCCGCTTCCGGCATGGAGGATGAGATTGAAATCTTGATGCAAACCCAGCTGGAACGCTTGAAACAATTGCCAACAGTCGATTGCCTTGAAATCCTTGGCAACGAACATCGCCACATGCTTCTCACGCCAAGCAGCTTGGACGAATGCAAAGCCGCCTTGGACGGAACCGGTGGATTCCGACCCATGCCCGTCGTCATCGGCTGCAAGGTATTCCCTTCCGTCTTGGAAAAAATCTCCCGGGATGGCTGGCTCCATTGGCCGTTGAAAGGAGAAGACCCATATCTGGCGGATGGGCACGCCATGCTCGTCGTCGGATACCAAGACACGCCAGAACTCAAATCCAAAGGATATTTCTTGGCATTGAACAGTTGGGGGCCTTCCTTCCATGATGAAGAAGGCCATGAAGGCATGGTCAAAATCCCATACGAATACTATAGACAATACGTCACAGCGGCTGGAACCATCCGCGAAGAACTGGATGGAAACGACACGGAACAACCTAATTTTCAAGCTGCTCGCCAAGACAGTGAAACGACTGAGTCTATGATAAATCATACTGACAATCATCAACCGCCTTCTGCCGCCATGGCAAATCTTTCGGATGTTTTTTTCGCTTCTCTGGAAACAAATCTCAACAGTCCGTCCTATAAGCTTCCGTATGATTTGTTCCAAATCAAGCCATGGATTCGATATTCTGCCAAGCCCATGCCGCCACAAGACGCAACCAGGCTTTTCTTGGGCTTCGTCCGTGAAAACTGCAAGTCGGATCATGCACCGCAAGCGTCAGTCAAAGTCTATCCACTGTGCAAAGACAGTTCCTTCCGTCTTGTCGCCGCCGCTCTTTCCCATGACGACGGCTCATCAGTCACCACGGCGGACATCATCTGCCTCCGTGATTTCATCCGCAGGCGAGTGGCAAGAAACGGGCTGCATGATGTCCTCGTAATCGCCGCCAATGTCTTCGACATCAATGTCCAGCCTGTCCTGTCGCCGCCCGTCCTCCTTTGCAGGCCTCGCACCGACGGTTTGTGGGACTTTCAATTACCGCAGACTGCCTTTTCAGAAGAAAGCATTCAGTTCCTCCTACATGTCCTGCCAGGCATGGCCGAAGCGTACGCCGACCGGCTGGAGGCTTTGATTAACCATTGGCCCACAACAACATACTGCACAAAGGACGCCCTGCGTCCGAAACTCGCTCTCCATCCCTCCATTCCGGATGCCTTCTTCGTCCACTGGCTGAATGCGCTTTTCGAACGCGCCGCCCATTCAAAAGACAAGAACGACTGGTACGCGAAGTATGACCGTGGCGTTATCTATCCCCCCGGCGCCGAACTACCGGAAGGGCATGGCGCAAAACGCGTCAAGCGGTTTGCATAGAAAAGGCCATGCGGACGCCCGTTTCCTCTTTTCCGTTATAAAACGAGGTAATTTCAAAAGTTTTTTATTTTGCTTGATTTTCATCTGTGATTTTCAGAACCAGCCTTGGCACCGGAGGCCGATGAATTCTGCTTTTTTTATATTTTTATAATTAAAATATTAAGCCATTTTGACGGCCTCGGTGGCAAGGCTATCCGTGAAAAATCAGTGTAATCCGTACTACTATTGTTCATTTTCTTGTTTTTTCGCAAAGATTTTCCTGCTGCCTAATCGTCTAATCATCTCCCGTC
>JAGCSE010000123.1 GCA_017964325.1 Victivallales bacterium
TGGCCTGTTGATTTGCAAAATCCGAAAGTGAATGTAATTTAATAAGCGTTTTCAAAAGCGTGTGCCTGTAGCTCAGTTGGATAGAGCGACTGGCTACGGACCAGTAGGTCGGGGGTTCGAACCCCTCCAGGCACGCCAATCTTTATGATGGCAGGGTAGCTCAGTTGGTAGAGCAGGGGACTGAAAATCCCCGTGTCACCGGTTCAACCCCGGTCCCGGCCACCATCCTTGAAACCTCGTAAGCCCAACGGTTTACGAGGTTTTTTCGTATCTGTAAATGCCGCTTGTTGCGTTTCTCCTATTTTTCCTTGTTTATACCTAATTTCGAACTGTAAAACCGACCAAAGGGGGGGGAGTAAAGGGGGAAACGCCCATTTGTACCTAAAAATGACTCCAGAAGCCCCAGAATACCACTCCAAATAAAGAAGTGGTCCAAAGGAGAAGCAAAAGGGGAAGCAGAGGCTCCATCGGATGGATGCCACAGCATGGAAACGCATTGAAAAATGCCGCCGACAAAAATAGTTTGTCATTAAGGAAGATGAAGAATGAGCAAGGAATTGAGAATGTCAACTGTCCAGCTTGTCAAAAGGATCCTAAAGCCATGGATGGATGAGAATGTCATCGCACCATGTGAATACCAATGCATAGTTAATAATCTTAAGTATTTGGCGGAGCATGAGCAGTTGAAGCCTGTGATTGTACCGAAGCTGATTGAAATGAGTGAGGTCGCAGAAATGCTCGGAATCAGTCTGGGGATGTTCAAGAAGAGCGAACGTCTAGGCCTTTTCCCTTTCAAACGTAAGATGATAGGCACGTCTGTCAGATACAGGAACACGGACATCATCGACTACATCATGAATGGTGATGACGCTAAGGCCAATGGCGATACCGATGGCAGGGAAGATGGAAGCCAGTCTTTGTAAGGTAATAACTTGAAGCCACCTCCAGCCTTTGAGCTAGAGATGGAGGATGCGGTGATCAAGGGATGCAGGAATCGGAGACAAGATTCTACAGGATTATGGAGAATGGAGTCCAAAGAAGAGTATTTGACCGAAGAATTGATTTCAAAAGGAAAGTTACTTGACGATTTGGATAATGAAATTACGTTACTGTGAAAAACAGTGGAGATAAAAGCATGAAATACTCAGAGGAAACATTTCAGGCCATGGTGAAGGACTTCTTGGCCTATCCCAGCGAAATCAGTTGGCTGGAGTTCAAAGTCGGGAATGATGATCCTGAATGCATTGGCAAATATGCGACCGGCATGTCGAATGCCGCATGTGCGGCCAAGCAGAGTTTTGCATATCTGGTATGGGGAATTACAGACGAGACCCATGAAATCGTTGGCATTTCGTTCGACCCCAAAAAGCAGAAGTGCGGAAAACAGTCTATTCCGATTTAGCTGAAAACGGTACTGCGTTCTACGATAGACATTGGATTCTATCCATTGACGTATGAAGGCAAGTGTCTGGTCATCATGGAGATCGAGGCAGCCTACCGCCAGCCTGTCGCATTCAAAGGAACAGAGCTTATCCGTGTGGGGTCATCTCTAACCGAACTCTCCAAGCAACCCAGCGATGCAGCCAAAATCTACCAGACTGTAGGCCAGGACTGGATGGCGGAGGTGATTCCTGAAGTCACAATTGACGATTTGGACGAAGAGGCTCTCAACGTGGCAAAGGCGCGCTATTCAGAAAAACACGCCAGCGACACATTTGCGGATGAAATCAAGGAATGGGACACTGTGACTTTCCTGAACAAATCCGGCCTGGCATGCAGGGGGAAGCTGACGCGTGCCGCCATCATTCTGTTGGGAAAGCCGGAAGCCGCCAGCCTGGTCGCTCCGGCGGTTCCAAAAATCACATGGCAGCTGCTCGACGACAACAAAATGCCACTCGACTACCAGCATTTCGGAACTCTTCTTCTGCTTGCCATCGACAAGGTGTTTGCACGTATCCGAAACCTGACACTTCGCGAAATGCCGTCCTTCACCCTGTTTCCTGTTGAAATACCGTAATATGACGTCTGAGTGTTCAGGGAGGCTCTTCATAACTGCATCGGACACGAGGATTGGCTGCGCTGTTGCGAAATCAAGATCACGGAGTATAATGGCAGGCTGGTCATCGTCAATGCAGGGGATTTTGCCCCTGGAAGCATAGACAACGTGTTGTCGTCCAATGAACTGCCGGAGTATTTCCGTAATCGGCATCTGCTGGATGTCATGGTGGAGCTGAAAATGATCGACACCATTGGCTCCGGAATACGGCGCATGTTCGTGACACAGGGAAAGCGTCTGATGCCGTTGCCAGACTACGATTTCTCTAACGACTATGTGACCTTGACGCTGACAGGCAAGATATTGAACATGCATTATGTCGAGCTTTTCATGCAGAACCCTGATTTGGAGCTGGGGGAAATCATCCTGCTTGACAAGATCCAGAAAGGCATTGCCATCTCAAAAGAAGAAGCCAGCAGGCTTCGCAGACGCAATCTCATTGAAGGATGCTATCCCAAAATATATCCGGCTTCTGTGGTGGCCAGGAAAGCCAATGAAGAACAGACGTATATCGAGCATAAGGCTTTTGACGAAAAGTTTTACATCCAGAGCATCCTGGAATACATCTGCGTCAAGGGACAGGCCAGCAAGGCCGATATCCTCTCGATTCTAAGGCGTCATTTCTCTGATTTGCTGACAGAGAAGCAGCAAGCGCAGAAGTTGTCAAATCTTCTTGACAGAAAAATGGCTCAGAGATTGGGATATATCAAGAATATAGCTGGAGCAGGACATGCAAAAAGGATACTTACTGATGCCGGGCAGGAGGAATGCCGCAAGAACAATCATTCTTGCAAAAGAAAATGCTGATTGTCCTTTTATGCAGACGGGGAGTTACAGAAAACAAATTCGGAGTTGCCAGCGGAGTTGCCAAAGGTAGGTGTCGGAGTTGCCAACGGCAGGTATCGGAGTTGCCAACGGCAGGTATCGGAGTTGCCAGAGCTGTTTTTGAGCTTAAATTGGAGTTGCCAGAAGAAAGAGATATCAATCATCTGGCTTGTGTCAATAGGTGAGAAAAGCAGGTTATGCAAGGCCAACAGCGTAAACCGAGCAAAGATCGAGCAAAGACCGAGCATAGAGTGGCAAGGCTTGCAATCGGGAGTCCCACACAATATTGAGCAGGTCATGATCGTCAAAAACATCAGCATAGGCAAGTCCCATCTATTCGAAGATTCATGCTCAATGAGCATGTCGAGATTGCCGCTCTTCAACGACAATCGCCGTAGAGGGACAAAAATGGGGATTTTCTCAAGGAAGAAGGTCACTCCTCATATTGCGGTTTATTGGACACGTAGCGAGTGAGTGAATAGCAGTGTTCCCACATTTTCTGTAAAGCACTGCGTCTTTCTTCCATTGACAAGCGAACGCCAGAAATATGTGGCATCAACAGAATTACCTTTTGACCTTACCCTTTGCCTCCATGCCATGCTTTTGTTGATGCTGGACGACAGGATTTCTCGATTTCTGCCGATGAAACAGCCCCAATTGAGAAACGCTGGAATCATATCCTTGTATCCAAAGGGCTTCTATCCATGGTCATTCCCTCGTTTGAACGCGAAGTGTCAACATGGGTCAAGGAGGATCAAATCATGCACGCTATGAGGCACTCTTGAACGCTGTCATTGCGACTACCATTGTGCTGGAAGCATCTTTGTGCGGCAGTATCCAAGGTCGGCTCGGAGTGCCTATCGAGAAACGAATATTTGAAGACAACGACATCGGTGCCACGCTTTTGGCTCATGCCAGGAAACCGCCGTATGTCAAACGGCATGTGCGATGGTGTGAGAGGACGGTTGCCCTCAAGGTGGGGACAACCTCCTGCTCGATTTTCCTCTACGAAATTCCATCTCGAATCACCTTCAAGAGACGTTTCCGGGAGATATATCTCTGACCCTCTCCTGACTATTTGGGCTTTCTTCTGAATGCTTTTTACTTGCCAAGTCACCATCGTCTTGAGCGATAATCATCATCAGGTTCGAAGTCCGTTGACTCGCCGTTGCATTCGAAATCAACCAGTTCCATTCCGTGTTTCTGGCAGAATTTCTTGACTATGTCTTCGAAATTTTCAGAGTAGTCCTCCACGACAGGCTGATAGTAGTCATCATCCGTGCAATAGTCATCGAAATCCGAATCCAGCAGTTTCCAAAGTTCATCCTGATAGTGATTGAAAATATCGTTTTCAGAAAGCAGCGGATTCTTTGCCAGCATTGCCTTCAGATCTTCCGCCACCTGCTGCGGATTGACCACCTTGATAGTGGCCTTTGCACTGCAAAAGCAATCCACGGAGCCGCTTCCAGCTATCCATTGACTTTCCCCCTCCCAGGCAAACTCCCATTCCTTGCCGCAGAATTTCTTGAGCCCAGCCCCAGCCTTTTTATTCCATTTCTCTTGGTTTTTCTCACTATACACATCCGCGAATATGGAGGCGAGATAATCCGCCGTATTCTTGTTCAGGCAACAGCATTCTTCGATGTGCTGTGAAATGGCATCTTCCGCAACAAGTTCGATGGATTTCTGGTGTACATCAGAAAGAAGCGCCAGCAAAACCATTCTCGCCGACAAAGGGGATACTGATTTCTACTTGAGAAAATACTTATAGATATCATACGCATTGTCGCCCAGATAGTCATTTCCTTTCTGTTCGAACGTTTTCTTCAGATAGTCAACGAGAAAAGTCTTTTCATCTTTCTGTTTCATTGCAAACTCCTGTTAGTATCTGAGTTCATACACGCATTGAAAGCTGAATGGTCACATATCCAGCAGCTTGTCATCCAGAAGGAAATCGTAGATTCCCAATCGCAGGATGCCATTTTCTTCCAGCCATGGACGGGCTGCTGTTTTGGTGATGAGTACTTTACGGAACATATCCTTTACACCAAGAAGCGGGCGCAGTTCCTGTCGTGTCTTTTCCTCGTCAGGGAGCATCAAGGCTGACTGTATGTAATAGCGCTTCATTCCGCGGTTGATGACAAAGTCGATTTCGCAATTGACCTGAGGGCATTTTCCTGTTTCATCAGTTTCATTCAACTTCACGATCCCCGCATCGACTTGAAAGCCCCTGCTAACGAGTTTATTATAGATGATGTTTTCCATGAGGTGGCTTTCTTACTGTTGTCTGAAGTTCAGCCACGCGGCAGCAATTGACATAAGCCTACTTATCTTCATTTCCCTCTTTTTTTCTTCGGCAAACGGCCCTCGATATACTCCAAGACCTCGGCGTAGTCATCGCGCGGCACGGATATCTCCGTCGTGCCATTGAACGTGTCGATTGAAATCTTGCCGTTCTTCTCATCGCCTGAAACGCCTTTCAGCATCACGAGGTCCACGTGTTTCTCCTTCTCCGACTTGTCGTAGAGGAGGTTCCGCAAGGCCATCTTCTGACCCGGCTTCGCGGGGAAGAACATCGCAATCCACGCGAGGGCGCGCAGGACCTTCATGCGCCCGGGCTTATGGACGATCTTGCGCCCTCTGATGCCGGACTTGTCCATCTCATATGCCCACTCGTCCACGCCGCCGTTCGCCCATGCCCAGACAAATAGGCTCGGAAATGTTAGCACACAGAGCAAAAGGAAAACGCCTCCCCATATCTTCCCCTGCAAGACGAGGCTATTGAGCGAGAATCCATCGGCAAAACCGAGAATGACGGTGAAGAAGACAAAAGGAATCACCGCAGTAAGGGCAAACGCCATCATGCACACCTTGGCGCTATGCCAGTACCATTCGCGGTATAGGTGCGTCGTGTGCATCCATTTCATCACGCCTTTCTCATCACGTTCCATGTCCTTGACCTTTCTTTTCCTGTGGACCAGCCAGTCACGCGTCCATCGTCATCAGCTGAGGTTATTCTTGATTTTCTTGGTGCGCTCGGCGTGGTGGAGGCTCATGGCCTGGAACGTCGCGTCGAGCTCGTCGATGGTCCCCACGAGGTCGCCGCCGCCGGTCACGGTGCGGGTCGCCTCATCGACGTTGTAGAGGGGTATTTCCATCCGCCCAGTCTTGCCGCGGACCTCCGATATTTGCTTGTGCTTTTTGTGACTCACTAGCCCTAATATTTCATGAAAAATGATTGAAATGGTGGTGGATTTTATATAAGGTGTTATATTATAATACCTTATAAAATAATATAACACATAAAATCCGCCATGACAAAATGTACATCTCCATCGTTATTTTTTCAAGGAAAACGGAACAGGAAAATCATGCTTGATTTCGGGGGTGCCATCAGCGGCGACGGCGGCCTCTTTCTGCCGAATGTATTGCGCACGTGGCGAAATGGAGAACCGGATCAAGGAGCAGCAGCCTGGCCTGTTTGCCGGGCAGACCAGCTGCCACGCCTTCGACGCCAACCAGTTCCACCTGCTGCTGTCGGGCTTTGCCTACATCCTGATGGAACGCTTCCGCGCGCTGCTTCTCAAGGGCACGAAGTTCGCCCGGGCGACTTGCGGGACGATCAGGCTGAACTTCATCCGCGTCGGCGCGGTCGTGTGCTGCAACACGCGGCGGCTCTACTGCTCGCTGTCCTCGTCGTGCCCTGTGCAGGGCCTGTTCCTCGCCGTCGCACGCAGGATATTCCTTCTGTCCTGAGCCGGGCGATGGCGCGCCCCCCGCTGGATCCCCTTGGGGAAAAGGAGGCGGTGTGCCCCGAAGCATGAAAAATGGTCCTGGCAGGCCTGATTTTTCATGATAATCATGCTATCATACATGAAAAACGAGCGTTTTTCGCTTCATGACGATGTTCATGAAATATTCGGGTTAATACATTGCGCAAAGATGGTTCTGGATGCTTAAAATTTGAATTAAAGCTTGAAAACCTTACAAAATGTGTCATATATATGTAATATGATTGAGACAATTTCAAAATTCGGGGGATTGAGGCCGTCTCGATTTTGACAACAACGGAGACGCTGTCGATACTTGGGGCCCATGCGATTGCGGCGGGGACACTGCCGCTTGCAATGTCTCCCATAGTTACCGATTCTCTGGTCTGCCCTTACGCCATGCCGACGCGCCGGGCAGGCATTGAAATAAACGCCAACCACCCCGATGTTGGAAGAGGAAGCTTTTATGTCATTTGCTTGATAGACTGTTTCGCCAACAATTGTTATCGATTGGCTTCACTGGCTTGGATACCAGCACCTTCAAGAGTGCCCATGCCGCCGCTGGAGGAAACTTTAATCTGTGTTTTTATTTTTTCGCCCAGTTTTGCCACATGGCTTATGATGCCCACGAGTTTTCCATCGGTGTTCTTCAACTGCATCAGAAGTTCCAAGGCACTGTCCAAGGAATCGTCATCCAGCGTACCGAATCCCTCATCTAGCAGGACATTGCCCAGACTTGCATGTTGGCTGATAGTGCTCATGTCGGCTAAGCCTAGGGCCAAGGCAAGGCTGACCTCAAATTGCTCACCACCAGAGAGATTCCGTGACGTGCGCACCTGATCGCCACGGTAGTGGTCAATGACATTAAGCTCCAGCGGATCTTCCTTGTCACTGACCAGTTCAAAGTGATTTTTGAGAGCGGTCAGGCGATTCCTGTTTGCGCAATAAATCAATTCCCTGAACGTGTATCCTTGGGCAATTTTGCCAAATGCACTGCCTTTTTCATTTCCAAATACCCGATTAAGTTCTGTCCAATTGTTGAAGAGCGGTTCGATTTCCGTGAGCTCCTTTCGGGTCGTCTCAGTCTCTTTCCGATGCTCGTCATCAACCATCAATCGACCGTGTAGATCGTTGTATGCATTCTGGAGATCTTTCTGCTGAGCCTGAAGCTCCGCCCGTTTTGTTTGATTGACCTGGCGGTCTGTTCCTTCGGCAAGCTTGTTCTTTTCTTCCGCCAGAGTTGTTTTCCGTTGGGCGAGCGTGGCGTTTGCCGTGGCGACCTCCGTGTCAAGCCTGGCAAGTGTTTCCTGAAGTTGCTGTATGGCATTCGGTTCCATTCGCTTGCGCAGAAACTCTTCTTTGTTGTTGAAACCATATTTCTGGAGTTGAGCGGTAAACGCGTTTTGGCTATTGTGCAAGTCTTCCGCGATTCTCGTCAAAACGTTTGCATTTTCCGTCAATGCTTCGTCGTTGTGCCTTAAATCAGCCTCGGCGGCAGTAGCATTATTGGAGGCGGCGTTGACAGTCTGGCGTGCACTTTCGAGTTGGCGTGTAAATGCCTGCTCACGAGTATCTACGTTATCGTTTCCGAATAGCTCCTGACGATGTGTTTTCAGACTTGACAATCTAGCCGTAAACTCTGCCAGAGCCTGGTTCTTGGCAGCCACATCATCGGCATTTCGGTTGGCAACTGCATTGTATGCTGCCGTTGCCTGGTTGAACGTCTGCTGGGCCGCATTAAGTCCGTCAACGACATTCTGCGCCTGTGCAAACGCCTCTATGCGCGTCTGAAGTGCTGCCGGCAACTGCGTATGGTCTGTCCATTCAACCTGAAGTGCCGTACGCAGTTCATCTTGCAGGACTCTGGCATCGTTTCTGGCTTGCTCCTGTATTTTTGTCAACTCTTGACGATGATTGTCGAGTGCCGCAGACGCAGAATTGATTTTATTTTCTAGTTCTTTGCAGTTTTGTTCCAGGTTTTCCAACGTAGCTGTTAACCGTTCTTTCTTTGGATTGTCAATATTAAGTTGTTCATCGCACTGCATAACAGTGTCCCGGCGTGCTCTCAAATCAGCAACATCCTGGCTGTAGTCATGATTTTCAGGCACGGCGCTTCCGTCGCAATAGGGATGGGTGGTGGAACCGCAAAGAGGACATGGCTGGCCTGGTGTCAGGAATGCCTTTCTGGAATTGTTGCCCTTAAAGAAATCCTGAAGTTTGCCTGCTGCCGCCAAGAGATCATTAATGTCTCCGAGAGTCTTGCCAGCCAATGCCTTGTTTTTTGTATTCTCCAGATTTTCAATGGATGCTGTGATTGTTTGGAGATTATCGAAGGTCTTATTCTTTTCAGTAATTTTCTTTTTCAACTTTTTTTTGTCGTTTTCCAATTCCGTTTCTTCGGCTTTGACGGCATTGGCCTCTTCGACGTTGCGTCCCTCCAATGCGACTAATGCGGCTCGACGCAATTCCCAACCTTCGCGTTTGTTTCCCAGTTCTCTGTCTGCCTGATGGTTTTCCAGATACTCTTTGGAGTCTCTTGCTTCAGCTTGTTTTTGATTCCAGATATCCAAGGCCGTGTTATATGCCTGTTGCGCAGTTTCCTGTGTAGTTCTTGCATTATTATACTGATTTTGCGCTTCGTCTGTCTGTTGCGTCGTGTTGCGGATTTGTATGTCGAGTTCACGCACTTCTTGGAAAAGCCTTGTATTGGCCTCCTGGGTGTTTTCCAATGCTTGCAGTTTTTCCCTTGCCTGCCTGGCTGCTTCTTTTGCGTTGTCAAAGGCGGTTCCCAGCGGAACTCGTGATTGCAGAAGCTCGTTCCGCCGGGCATTTGTCTCGTCTTGGCTTATTTCCAGAGCATGGAGTGCATCGTATGCGGTCTGGCAATTCTGTGCCTGCAATGCCGCATCCAATGATGTTCGTTGCGGAGCGGCTGAATTCTTATTCTCTGTCGCCTTCGCCAATGCCTGTTCGCCTTCCTGGACAGATGCCGCATAGCGGTCGACGTTTCCAAATATCTGCTCAATGGCGTCGCATTGCCGAAGATTCTCGGCCAAAGTAGCAAGCGTTGCCTGCTTTGCCGCTAAATCGTTTGTGATGCGTTCGCGTTCATCATCGGTCAGGCAAGTTATGCCTTTCAATTTATCCTGCAATGCTTCTCTTTTCTTTTTTACATTGCCCGATTCAGTGAAAATTTGCGCACCGATTTTATTGTAGATTTCCGTGCCTGTGATTTGTGTCAGCAATGGCGCTCTCTCTTTGCCGTCGGATGACAAGAATTTGGCAAAACTGCCCTGAGCCAGGAGAACGCATTGCGTGAACTGCTCAAGATTCATTCCAATGAGCCTTTCGATTGCAGCTCTTGTCGGATTTCTACCACCGCCAACTTGCACTTCTTTGCCATTCTTGCATAGATGGTGTTCGGCCTGTTGGAAAGGCTTCTGGCCATTTTTGGTACGCTTTTGGCTGAACGTCGCCCGATAATCGTCCTCTCCTAGAAGGAAGGTCAATTCGGCTCGCATTTCATTCTGGCCCTGGCTCATGATGGGATTATGAGTTGCGGTTATGCCCCCAGCGCGCGGCGTGGCACCGAAGAGCGCCAGGCAGATGGCGTCCAGAATGCTGGATTTGCCTGCGCCCGTGGGACCGGAAATCAGGAAGATTCCCATATTGAATTCAGGGGCCTCGAAGTCAATGGTATTCTCACCATAGAGGGAATTCACATTCTTGATGAATAATTTCTTGAACTTCATGAAGCCTGCAACAGGCGCCTTTGGAGATTCAACAGTAGTTTGGGGATCAATGACCGCGTCATGCGCCTGCAGAAACAGTTTCCGCAATTCTTCCTGTTGGCTTTCTGGATAGTCGCAGTGATTCTTCACATGGTCGTCAAATACCGCCAATGGAGTCATTTGGGAAATGGGTGTCGGGGATGGGAGTTGCGGCGGCGGCGTATTGCGCCTCACTTCCGTTTCCACAATCTTGACACCACTGTCACGGAGTTCCATTCTCAGGTCAATTGCCCAGTTGGGCTTGGCTTCTTCGCCGGTATAGACGGCCTTGACCCAAGCCTGCTCTTTGTTCGCGCGAAGATCATGGAGCTTTGCGCTGATTTCCTCCATGTCGCCTTCGATGTAAAGCATCCTGTGGATGCAGCTGTCGGGAATCTCAACGCCTTCGGGCTTTGACAAATCACTTGTGTCTAGAACAAGCACCTGGGGGACAAAGCTGTTTTCCTGTATCTTCATGGGCAGGATGGAGCCTGCATAACGCCAGTTGTCATGCTCTGCAACACGCTGTGGCTTATGGATATGCCCTAGCGCCATGTAGTCGTAGCCATCGGCGAATGTCGCCATGTCAATGCTTTCAAGTTTCCCGACGATGTTATTGTCATCGTTGCTTCTGAAGCTGCTTCCTGATGCATAGAGATGACCCATGCCGATGATGGGTATGTTTCGGCCATTACGCAATTCATCAGCGAGTTCCCGGACCTTCGTGTAATGCGCGGAAACGCCAAACGCAAAAACTTGTGCGCGATCCCCTTCAGTCCCTTCGGGAACAAGCCCGCAGACATCCCTGTGCTCAAGCTGAGGCACGGCGCAGACTATGGCGGCCGGATTGTCTTTCTCTCCCAAAGGAATGACTTCCTGTTCCAAATGCGCCGTATCCACGTTGCCGACCACGTGGATGTCCTTGCGCTGAAACAGCCATTTCGGTGCACCCAGAAAATCCGTTTTGTCGTGATTGCCGGCATTCACAACGACTTGTCTGCAACCAGCTTTCTGAAGATCCAGCAGGAAGTTGTAGTACATGTCCTGGGACTCCACTGACGGATGGCCATTGTCAAAGACATCGCCCGCCAAAAGCGTCGCTTCGATTTGTCTGTCTTTCACAAGCTTGAGAAGGAAATCGAAGACCTTTCCGATTTCTTCGTTGCGCGAATTGTTTTCCAGCCGGCATCCCAGATGGATGTCACCAACATGCAATATCTTCATTTGTGTTCCTTGTTTGTTGTTCAATCAAAATGTTTTTCGATGTTACGCTGATATCCCGCGATAACTTTCATTAATAAAGTAAAAAATGATGACTTTTATAGATGGCTCGTATCGTAATCATCGACTTTTCATCCATAAATATATGCTAGAATCCATCTATGTCCACTTCATCTCGAAAAGATTCCAGTCTCCAAGAAATCTATAAAATGTAATCACCAGCTTTGTTTTAATTTAAATTATTGTTATTGTTTTTAAGTTACATATTATAATTTTGAATTTACAATAAATCTGATTATATATTAATTTCTAGTTGTTCAATTATGTAAAACAAAACACAGCCATCCCATAACTGAGCGGCTAATTTGAAAATCTGCAGGCTCATGGCATCTTATGGCAGCCTAGCAAGCAGCCAAAGGAGACGCCATGAACCCGCAGAAGAGTACAATGACCGTTCTTGCCCAGATTGCAAGTTTTATTCCCGACAGAATTGTGGAAAATCTTGCCCGCAAGCATAAAATCCAGACTCGCTCCTTCAGCGCCGACAGCCATGTGGTGGCCATGCTGTACGCCCATCTGGCCCATTCGCTGAGCCTGAACGACGTCTGCGACAGCCTACGCAACCACGCGGGGGCCCTTTCCCAGATACGGAACTGCACGCCGCCGAGCCGCAACGGCCTGTCGCACGCGAACATGACGCGGAACGCCGACATGGCCGAGGAGCTGTTCTGGACCGTCTACAAGTCCCTTGAGAGGCAGTTCCCCGGGTTCATGGCCCCGGGCCGCGACTGCCCCGGCCTGCCGCACCGCTTCAGAAGCCGCACCCTCCGCGCCGTCGACTCAACGACCATCCAGTTGAACGCGCTCAACATGGGATGGGCGCAGCACAGGCGGCGGAAGGCGGCCGCGAAGATGCACACGGCCCTGGACATGCGCTCGTTCCTGCCGAACTTCGTCATCGTCAAGGCCGCGAAGGACTCGGACCCGAAGACGGCGTGGGAGCTTTGCGCAAGCATGAAGGACGGCGAGATCGCGGTCTTCGACAAGGCGTATGTCGATTTCAAACACCTGAATGCGCTTGACGGCCGCGGCGTGTTCCGGGTCACGCGCGCGAAGGACAACATGGTCTATGAAGTTGTGGGACAGCGCACGGGCGGGAAGTGGACGGCGGATGGCGGGCCGGCGCCGCGGACGGACGGTGCGGGGAAAACCGACGGCGCCCGCGGCGGAGTTGTGGGACAGCGGAAAAAACGCAAGCGTAAATACGCCTGGAAAAAATGCGCCGTGCTGTCGGACGAGCGGATAAGGCTGTCCGGGCCGAAGACCCGGGAGAACTACCCGAATGAGCTGCGTCTGGTGGCCGCCATGGTCGAGGTCAGGGGCAA
>JAGCSE010000124.1 GCA_017964325.1 Victivallales bacterium
ATGAAATGCCAGACCATCTGCAAATCGGGCAATTCAGCATTGTTGACAAATGTGGCAATCTGCAACCGCAGGACATCGGGTGTGATGTCCTTGGGTTTTATATCCACATCGGCTCCCATATCTGGCAATGCCGCAATTGCCTTCTGCTTCGCCTCGGTTGATATATGCGAATAATGCAAGGTCATGATTGGCGATCCATGCCCTATGATGTCTTGTACCACAGGCAGCGGAACACCCGCATTAATGGCAAAAGAAGCAAAAGTATGTCGAAACGAATGCAGAGAGTACCTGCAAGCCCCTAAAGCCCGTTGCGTCTGCGTGTCCTCAGCCTTTTCCGTCACTTCGACACCCGTTGCCAGCCGGATAATCTTCTGAACATCTTTCTGGATGCCATAACGATTGCGCTTGTAACGTTCAGCGACGTGTGGCAACACATAAGGACAGCTATTCTCACGCCACGTCAAAGCCTTTTCTAACGCCTCACGTAATACGGGATGTATTGGAAGCGTGATAACTTTCGTCTGTTTCTTTGACTTACGCGTTTTGTCGCGGACATAAGAAATTGTGTTGCCCGCTAGATCAATGCCGCTCCATTTCATAAGACAACCCGTCTCACCATCGGCACCTGTATAACAGCAGAACTTCAGCAGGACTTCCATCTCCTCCGCATTCATCGGCGTATAAAGCCCAGTCGTCTCGTATTCTATCCGCTTGCGTCCTGTCGTCAGCTGCGACACTTTGGTCTTGTAGGAAAATCCCGTCTGGAAGCCGTCAAAAATTCTCTGCACCTGCTCTGCCGTGAACTCCCGTCGTGATACTGTCTCCAGCTTGCGACGTCTTATCCCCACAAAAGGATTGTCGATGATTCCGGCGGACGATCCTACCTCCGCAACGATAGCCCGCAATGTCGAAAGGACTTCATTGAACGTGCGGGCTGAAACATCCGCACCATATTCCGCCAGATATGCTCCAGCCAGCTCCGACGTGATGTCCGCCGCCAGCCTTACGCCATGATTACCAAGCCAGTCACAGAATGCGCTCCATATCTTCCCGTTGCGATCCGTTGTCGCCTCGCTAGTCTGCCTCCTGTTCGGAGATGCCGCAAACATATTCCAGACATCACGCACCGTCGTTGTCGCCTCACGCTTCAACTGGCGAACCTCCGCAACCTTCATAATGACTTTTTCCTGTGTGTCCAGCTCCAGCGTTGATTTGTTCAGTCGGGCCACTGCTTCTTCAGCCTGCTGTTGTGTCGTGCATGGCGTATCGTTCTCGTTTCTCAACAGATATGATTTTCTCACTCCGTTCGTCTTGGTCTGGAAGTAGAATCGGTTTCCCTTTTTAAAGACTGTCCCTGTTCCTTTCGCCCTTCCCTTCGCTGCCGTCTTGCTTGCCATTTGTCGTCTCTTTAGTTGCGTTTTCTAGTCTTTTCATGTATCTTCTAGTTCATGCTATAAATATAGAGCATTTTTTCAAAAGTACAACTAAAGTACAACCAATTTATTTTATTTTATTCCTATTCTCAAGTATTTGCCACTTGACTTGTAATCATGAGGTCACGGGTTCGACTCCCGTCGCTGGCTCCACTTTAAGCCCTGCAAATCAACAACTTGTAGGGCTTTTTCTTTTTGTGGATGCGTTGCGGTAGCGATCATGTTTCCTTGGGCTGGTCTTTAGTATCGTCCTGTTTTCAGGCTGTCAAATAGACTCTATTAGAAATAAAATAATACTTTCTTTTGGCCGTTTCTTGAATAACACACGTCAAATGCGCAAAGACGAAACCGATTTGAAGAGAGAACAACCACCACAAAGGATATGGCACCACAAGGAGCATCTATGAAACTACGCATTGTCATGACGTTATTTGCAACGATAGTCACCACGGCTTTCGCCGCCGCGGATCCGGAATGCGCCGATGGATCCTGTACCTTGCCGGGCATCGTGAAAGACGGTCAGAACGGCACTTACGCCGTCCTTTCACCCATCGGGCCGGGCACGATCAAGAAAATCACACAAGCGCCGCGGCTCGACACATTGGACGGCAAGAAAATCGCCATCGTCGGCGGCAGTTTCATGGCCTCCGTCACCCATCCCGAACTCAGACGGCTCATTCTATCCCAATATCCGACCGCGAAAATCTATCTCCTCAGCGAAATCGGCTCGGCTGGACCATGGCCCGCGCCGGGCGTCATCCGTCACGAAAAAGACGAATTCCAGCGAAAATTAAAGGAATATGGCATCCAGGCGGTCATTTCCGGCAATGGCGGTTGTGGACTTTGCACACCGAAGGAGACCGGATCCTGCATCGCAGCGGAATATCTCGGCATCCCGTCGGTCATGATCGCGGCTCCGGGCTTCGTTGATCAGGCCCGTTCGGCTGCAACGGCGGCAGGCGTTCCCATCCAACGAGTTGCGGAATATCCGGGAGCCTTCGCCTCCCATACACGCGATGAATTGCGCAACAATACGCGAAACATCCTGTGGCCGCAAATTCTAAAGGCTTTGACCACTCCGTTCACGGAAGAGGAAATTAAAGCATCGCAATCGGTTACAACTGACAGCACAGGCATTGTCTTCACAGGCACGTATGATGAAGTCAACCATTATTTTGCGGAAATGGGTTGGACGGACGGCCTCCCAATCGTACCGCCGACAGAAGAACGCGTCGCGCAATTCCTTAAATTCACAGACAAACGTCCCGACGATGTCGTCGCCGAACTGCCCGTCGCCTTCCGCAAGACGACCGTCCGCCACGTTGCCGTCAACGGCGTCATGTCCGGCTGCCCCGCAGAATATATGCCGATCCTCATAGCCTTCACGCAGGCAATGGGTTACGGTGAATTCCGCAAGACGCTCGCCAGTACTCATGCCTGGACGCCTTTCTGCTGGCTCAACGGCCCGCTCGCCCGTCAGCTGGGCATCGACTGCGCCCAAGGCGAAATCTCCACGCAGAAGAACGCCCGCATCGGCCGTTTCATCAATCTCGCCATGCTGAATCTCGGTGGCTACTATGTGAAGGAGAACAGGATGGGCACGTTCGGCTATCTGATGCCGTGGTGTCTCGCGGAAGACGAAAAGGCAGCCATTAAACTCGGCTGGATGCCGTGGAATATGCAGCAAGGCTATGGTTTGAATGTGAACACGTTGACGGCTGCATCCGCTCTTTCATGGGGAAACAACTTGGCGCCAGCGACTTCCGATGCCAAGAAGATCATGGAGATGATGGCATGGGACGCTGTTGAGAAGGAACAGTTCGCAGTCGGCAGCGGTACGCCGTTCGTCTATCGCACGATGCTTGTCACCGAATTTGTGGCCCGCGATTTGGCAACGACTTATAAAAGCAAGGAGGCCTTGGAGAAAGCATTGGTTGAAACGGCGCGGCGGCCATTGGAGGAACGCGCCTACGCCAATTACTGGGGAAATCCCGGAAGTGCTTTTAATCCATCGACTTATTCCGTCAAACAACACGCGAAGCGAATCGGCGGCAATGAAGGAAGTTCCGTCACGAAGACGCCGCCATGGCTTGCGTGGTCCGGCAAGGAGACCATTGAAACGGTTCCCGTCATGCAGGAAGGCAAGACGGCTATTCTGATTACAGGAGACGCCAATCGCAACAAGTCGCTCTGCGTGCCCGGCGGCGGTTTTGCCACAGTTCAAATCGAACTTCCCAAGGCATGGGATGAACTCACAAAAGAGCTTGGATACGAACCGCTTAAGTCATTCTATCTAAAAACCGACATGAAGCCGCTAGACCGCAAGCCAGACCCGCGTCGCGAAGCCTACCGCCAACAGCAGCGCCGTCCGCAGGGCGGTAACATCCCATCGGATTATAGACGAAACCAGAACAACGGCGATTACGGCAGGCCATAGTCCCCCATAAAACAACAGTCTGCCATGCAGATATCACGAAGCGTGACATTATTCAACCGCATGGCAGATATGTTGTCCAATGATAAGCAACAGCTTATTTCTTCAACCAGACACCCTTGGCATCCTGTGTCCAGCCGTTTTCATTCAATGCGATTGCTTTCGTCTCCCAGCCCGCGTTAATGCGCGCCATCGTCTCATCCCATGTGCGGATGCCGCTCAACGAATCAGCCGCCTCCACGTTGCACGCCCCAACGGCTGCTGAGAACAAGCCCGCATCGTACAATGGCAGGCTGCGCAGCATCGCGCATAGGAAAGCGCCGATGCTCGAATCGCCCGCACCCGTCGCCCCTTTGAAGCATGACTCCTTGAAAATAGGGAAGATATATTCGCAGTCAGCCCATTGGTCGATGCAATCTGGCTTGCCCGCGCCCATCTTTTCAAGACGTTTCGCACACGCCGTGCGAATGTACATGCCGCGCGCCCCCAACTTAACAGCCGCCACAGCCGCTCCCATGGACAGCATCTGGTCGCCTAGAACCGACAACTCAGCGGCAGAAAGATTGTCACCCTTTCCGAACTTGCTGCGGTCCAGCATATAAAGCAATTCATCCGCACTCGGCATGAACACATCGACGTATGGCAGCGTCCGTTCCAGAACACCCTTCCAATCAACCTGTCCAGCAGGACCAGATGCATCGGGCATGCCCGGATCCATGGAGGTCGTCACACCCAACTCCTTGGCGGTCTTGTACATTTTTGTCAGTTCCTGTGCATCGTGGGCATACATATTCGCCATGAAGCACGGATAGCCGAAATGGAACAGCGCGCTTTCCGCGACCTGCTTCCAGTTGACATCCGCACAACCATAGTTCATGTTCGCGCCCGGGCAGTGCAAAAAGATGCGATCAACTCCCGGAATGTTGACGACCACCGTATAGGACGACGCCACACCTGGAACGACCGCCATGCCCGCCTCCAGACCAGGCTGCCGCTTCTTCAGAATCCCCAAAATCTGTTCGCCGAACGAATCATCGCCGACCTTGCCCATCAAGAGCACGGGCGTGCCCAGAATATGCATCGTCATGCCTGTGTTGGAAACGGCTCCGCCTGTTGCAAACGTCGGCGCACCAACTTCATACAAACGCCCAGGAACCAAATCGACGTGATTCTCGAACGCGGGGATGACATCCAGGCAAATATGACCTGCAACGACTGCTTTTTTCATAATCGTCCTCTTGTATTCCTTAATTATAAGACACAACACACTACTTTTTCAACAATACGGTGACGAATCGCACATCCTGCAACGAAGCATGTGGCCGTACACGTAACATCGCACGCGCGTGTTCGACTTCTTCTTTCACTTTTCCCTCGTATTCAACGACTTCCCCTATCGGAAGACCGCTCGGCATCGTGCTGCCGAACGTTGATGTCCGCACTTCCATTCCCGCGGTGGCCCGAACATCCAGCGGCAGGTAGTCCACCTGGCAGCGGTATGGGCTCGTCCTGCTCGTCCCTTTCACGCCGCGAAGCACGCCCATGTCCGCCGTGTCGCCTATCGTCACGCTGAAAGTGCAGTTTGGCGACAGAATCGTTTCAACGGTCGCCTGATGGCGTTCGACATTCGAGATTCGCCCTACGACACTGCCGCCGTGCATGACCACCGCTCCCGCCACAATGCCGTCGGCCGTCCCCTTGTCAATGGTGAACTCATAGTCCCATAGAATCGGATCGCGCAGAATGACCTCAGCGGGCCTCCCCTCCCATCGCGGCTTCGACTCCAGTGCGAACAAACGGCGTAACTGTTCGTTCTCAGCACTCAATCGACGGACATCCTCCACTTGAAGCTCCAACGTCTGGACTTGCTTTTCAAGCTCTTGGATTTTTTTATCCTTTTCCGCCAATTCCACGTCAACCCAATCCTCAACGGCGGCCTTCGAATCAACGACCTGCTGCCACATCTTCACAAATGGGCGGATGATGGCGCGGGACGTCCGTCTGCCGAATGCCCCGAACACAAACAACCCCAGCAACAGTACAATGACGATGCACAGCAGGAACGTCAGTTTTCTCGTCTCCAGTTGTATCATGACGGAAAAGCCTCTCTCTAATCATCACCCTTGGAAGGACTTGATTGCCTCGTCCTGCAGGGCGAATATCTCCTTGAGCCCTTTCTTCGCAAGCCCCAGAAGCGTTGTCAAATCATCGTCGCCGAACGTCGCCTCTTCGCCACTGCCCTGCAGTTCGACGAAACGCCCCGCATTCGTCATGATGACGTTCATGTCAACGTCCGCCGCCGAATCCTCCACATAACACAAGTCAAGCAGCCCTTCGCCTTGAAGCAGGCCGACGCTCACCGCCGCGACACGGTTCAACAGCGGCCATTCCGTCAATTTCCCTTCGGCCATCAGTTTTTTCGCCGCCAATTCCAACGCCACGCTTGCACCCGTAATGGAAGCACAACGCGTTCCACCGTCTGCATCGATGACATCGCAGTCAACATGGAACGTCAGACCTGGTAATTTTTCCAAATCGACAGCCGCACGGAGGCTACGACCAATCAGCCGTTGGATTTCCGAACTACGCCCCGACAGCTTTCCGCGAACGGCCTCGCGCTCCGTCCGTGTCTCCGTCGATGACGGAAGCATCTGATATTCAGCAGTTATCCATCCGCCCGGCTTGTTCTGTTCCTTCATCCACCGCGGCACCGCCTCTTCGACACTCACGGCGCAAATCACACGAGTCCCCCCGAACGTCACCAACACCGAACCAGCGGGATGGCTCTGGAAGCCACAGTGGAAACTCACAGGACGAAGGTCCGTATTTCTGCGTTTGTCAATTCGTTCCATCTTGCCGAAATCCTCTAAATGTGGTATGTTATTCTTTTGCGGTTTTACCGCGCTTAAAAATGCACCTTATATAAATTGATTTATCAATGTCACTTTGCCAATCAACAACGAAAATTTTCATCGCCATTTTCATGGTGAGTGTCATTTGCGGCTGCAAAGACAAGGCCAAGACGCCCGATTACGACAATTTTCGGGCGGACATGACTTTGCAGACCGTCGATGACATCAAGCGGGGAGACACGAAGAAAGCACTTGAAACGTTGGAAAACTTCCACCAGAAAGCGCCAACCGACCCATTTCCCGTCGCGGCTCTGCGGACGGAGCAGATTCGCAACATCGTCGAACAGGCCAACCAATTCCTGCGTCAGGCCAGTGTCAACGACCTCGGCCTTTTCCTGCAAGACATGGAAGAAAAAGGGAATGCAAGCCCAGAAATTCTTGCATTCCGTACTGTTCCTCCTGCAATAGAGGCACTTGCGCAATTCTGCGCACGAATGCCATGGGAGAAATCCTCCGACTTGGCAGAAGGATTGGAGCTTCTCAAGCCACATCTGGACATTCTCAAAAGCTCTGAAACGTTCAATGCTTTTCTGACGTTTCAGCAATCGAAATATGAATCCATGAAGCAAGAGGAATGGTTGCGCGACAACCAAGCCAGTTTGGAAAGAATCGACCGTGCTTTCATCTCTGAAGACGACCAATCCCTCCAGACCGCCGTCAACGCATTGAATAAAAGATTTCCGAAAAATCCGTTCTTTTTGTGTCAGGACTTTGATTCCGCCGCCGAAGCCGCCGCATTGGCGGTGAAGATTCAAGAGGAAAGCGGCGGTCGGGAGGCAATGGAAATCGCCGCCGCACTCCGTTGGGAGAAATTGTCGCCATCCGCCCGTCGCGGCATGGTGGAAATCATTGGAAAGCAACCAAAAACATATTGTGGAGCGTGGATAATGGCAATGATGGGTGGCCAAGCAGCCATGGTGGAATTTTTCACGAAACTGCAAAACTCCAATCTTCCGCCTAGCCGCAAAATTATCGCCACCATTTTGAAACTTAATTCCTCTGGAATTGTCAAGAAAGATGGTGCAAAAAATTCTCCATGTCCAGGTGCCCCTGAATTGATTTCACAGTTTATTTCAATAGGTGTTCCACAAATAAAAACAACAACCAAACAAAAGGCAAACGAATGAAATTCACGAAAATCACCAGTTTTATCGCAGCCGCCGTGCTGTTCGCCACCCCCACGATGGCGCAGGAGAAACAGACCGAAGCCAAGCCGACGGCAGCCCCCGTAGCTACAACAGAGGCTAGCATTGAAGAACTTTTGAAAGAAATTCCCGAAAATCTCGCAAAATACGGCGACGGCAAGTTCATCTCCAGTGCATTGATGCGGGGCATCCTTGAGGTCCAGCTCAAAGCGGCAGCACAACAAGGCCAACTCCCAAACAAAGAACAATTTGCCCAAATTTTTCCACGTCTGGCGGCAGCGTATGTCGAAGAGGAGCTCCTCAGCCTCGAAGCTGAAAAACAAGGCATCAAACCAGACGTGGACAAACTCAAAAAAGACATTGAAGAAGTTAAAAAACAGCCGGGCGGCGAACAGCGGCTCAAGATGTTCATGGAAGCCTTCAAGGCAAAGGACGAAAAGGATTTCATTGCCAAGCAGAGCAGAATTCAAATGGGTAAGATGCTGCTTGACCAGCAGATCGAAAAAATTCAGATTACGGATGAAGAAGCCAAGAAATTCTATGACGAAAACAGCAATGCCTTCACAGAATTGGAAGCTTCCCACATTCTGGCCGCCTATTCGGACAACCCGCGCAACGCCCCCACGAAAGAGCAGGAAGAAGCTGCTCTGAAGAAGATTCAGGATGTTCACCAGAAACTTAAGGATGGTGAAAAATTCGAGGAACTCGCTAAAGCTCACAGCGATTGTCCGTCGAAGGAGAAAGGCGGTTCATTGGGCAAATTCCACAAAGGCGACATGATTCCCGATTTCGAGAAAGCACTTCTCACCATGAAGCCTGGGCAAGTGTCCGAGCCGGTCAAAACGCAGTTCGGCTACCATATCATCAAGGCTGGTGAGATAAATGTCATTCCATTTGATGAGGCCAAGACCGATATCATCGCGCATCTTAAAGAAGTGAAAGCCAAGGAAGTCGTTCCGAAATACATGGAAGAGCTCAAGAAATCCTACAACCTCCAGATGCTCATTCTCCCGAAAACTCCCATCCAGCCTGTGGAAGACTGACAAATCGCAAAAATGACTGCGGGGCCATACTAATAAAAGAGCGTGGCCCCAATTATCTCTTTTTCTTTGTCCAATAGCCACACATCAGTTTGCGATGGAATTGCACCGTCACACAACCTACAGTCATCCAGGTTCGTCGTTCAGCCAAATCCTGCTTTGGGGCTGTGTCATCGCATTGTGCGCGTATGGCGTGCTATTCATCTACAGCACAGGCTACATCGCGGACGAATATCCAGTCCGCCCGAACTGGTGGCGGCAGTTGATTTGGATTTCATTCAGCGCCGTCGCCTGTTTTATGGTCGCATCCATGAATCCCAAAGGGTTGGGCTGGAAAATGTTCGTGTGGGGTGGATACGGCGCAAGCATGCTGATGCTTGTATTTGTTCTGGCATTCGGACGGGTCATCGGCGGGGCGCGGCGATGGCTTGACATTGGCCCCGTCATGCTCCAACCTGCTGAATTCGCCAATTTCTTCACGCTAATGGCTCTTTGCGAAGCCGTTGTTTGGCAGGGGAAAAGCTGGAAATGGCGTTTGTCCAAAATATTAGGGATATCATTGATGATCATCATCCCATTGGGTCTGATTCTTGCAGAACCATCATTCGGCAATGCCTTCTCCGCTGTCCCTCCCATCTTCTGCATCATCGGCATTCGCTATTTCAACAAACGACTATGGGGAGCAACTGTTATATTCAGCCTGCTCTGCTTATTTCTGGCTTGGGGAACTGTAATGATGCTCCGCAACAACCCGGAAATACTTGAAGAAAAAAGCACAGTAGAAGACAAGACATTTATATCACGATTCTTCCACAGCTACCATTCCCGTCGTTTGAAAAGCTACCTGACACCGCAAGGCGATTGGAATGAACGTCAATCCGTCATGACTCTCGCCAGTGGCGGTCCGTTTGGAAAAGGCTACCTGCAAGGTACCATGAAAAGTCTCGGATATCTGCCGCGAACCGTTGCGCCAACGGATTTCATCTTTTCCGTCATAGGGGAAGAACTCGGCTTCTTCACGGGCTGCCTCCCAGTTTTGTTTCTTTACATGGTATTGTTTTCCATAGGCTTCCATTGGGCGTCGCATACCGCAGATGAACAGGCTTGCCTACGTTGTACGGGTGCTCTCATGCTGTTGGCCATTCATGTCTTTGTCAATGTCGGCATGACAGTTCGACTCATTCCCGTCATCGGCCTGCCTCTTCCCCTCCTCAGTTACGGCGGCAGTTTCACGTTAATGACGTTTCTTTGCCTAGGCGTTCTCCAAGCTTCGTCGCACTCTGAATTTTATGACACAGACGATGGCGACTACGCCGCGGCAACAAATGAATGGTCTCTCGGTCGCCTCCTCCGCATCCGCGTAAAAGCTCATCAATAAAATTTTTCTGATGTAATCAATAAAAAAAGGAGCTGTAGCATTAGCAACAGCCCCTTGACTTGTCTGAAAATGGTGGTTCCAGATTTGTTTCACTCTGCTAGTAGTGAAAAATAAGGTCATATAGACCCCGATGTATTATCGTTCAGAGTTCGAATCGTTGGAAACCACCACTCATTAAAATACAAACTCCATCACACATTACAAATGGAAATGGAATTTTTTTTGCATTTACAGCCGAAAAAATTGTTCTTACGCGTCCTCTTTCTTTGGAACGCAAGACACAAAAGCCTAAAGCCTAAAGCCACATTCTTCACAGCTTTTAGCTTTAAGCGTTTTGCTTTTAGCTATTAACGAACCAGTCCCCAGTTCAACGCGGCGGCTTTCTTGCGGCCTCCATATTCCACAAGCTCGCCATGCAACTGCTTCAGGAACGCCAGCAGACGACTCAACGCCATCAACGTCGCAGGAACAACCCACGTGGGCTTGTTCAATTCAATCAGCTTCAACGCTTCTGCATATTCGTCCATAACTTCCTGGCACGCCGTGGCATAGCTTTTCTTCACCATGCCATTAGCCAAACCTTTGCGCAATTCCACAAGCCATGCGAATGCCTTTGCAACCGCCTGGATGCGGGTGACTTCGCCACGAAGACTCTTAAGGCAGGATTTCGCAACATCGTCCAAACCACCGCGTTCTAGCAGATGAACGTACAGCTTGTCGGCTGCTTCGGCCGATTCCGCAGCGGCGCGGAGCCGAGCCGGCACATCCACGTCTTCAGGCTGCGCCAAAAGACGTTCCAACGCCTCGCCCGGATATGGACGCGGCCAAGCAACCTTTGAACTGACATACGTGTATTGATAATTCAGGCAAATCGGATACACAGGCTCGCCGACTGCCTTCAGCAACAGCTCCTGAGCTTCCCAATACAATTTCGCTTCATCGCCGAAATTCATCACCGACCAGCGTTTCATCACCTGTTCGCGCTTGTCACCACAGCCTTCCCACGCCAACGCCGCAAGCAACGCCTCGTGGTCCAAATGCGACGGATCGTGCACAGCATACGAAACAGCGCCGCTGCCGCCTTCATCCGCACCCATGCGCAGCATCATATCGACATTCGGGAGACGATAGTCATACGTGCTCCAGTTAAAATAGCACGTCATCGGAGTCACCCAGCCATCGACACCGAATTTCTTCCCGACGCGCACACGCGTCGTGTCATTCAATTCTTTGTTATTGTACCACCACCAGTCGATGATGAGACGGTCTTTAAGCCCCGCCTTTTCAAGGCGTTTCACAAACTTGGCGTCAAATGCGGACATGTGCCGCGTCATCTGGTCGTTCCACATAACAACCTTGCCGACCCCTTTCGACACTAGCATTCCAACCAGCCAGATCACATAGTCCTGTAGATTCTGCTCCTTGGCATGCGCACGGCACGTTTCGCATTGGCACCACGGCTCGCCGGACTTCAACGGCTCGTCCGGCCACGGATAATCCGGCCACACTTCGTCCATCTGTACATGGAAATAATCAATCCCATGCGGGAAATAGCGGCTGATGATGCCGCTGTAGAATTTTTCCACGAAATCACGTGTCGCCTGAGACGTGATACAATAACCAACACCCGTCGGATTTCCGTCCGCATCTTTCGCGCTCACTTCTGGCATCATGCGCGGAAAGAACGTGTTATGACCGAAACTGTTCACATACGGCACGACGTTCACACCGCGCTCGCGACCATAATTCACGACTTCTTCAAACAGTTTGTTCTGCCCCAAAGTCGGCAAATACGACGTTTTCTTCCATTCTCCATCGACACCGCTGTACCATTCCAGATGATGCGGCGCAGTCAGATTGGGAGCCCCCTCCACGGGAACCATTAGAAATTCCGTCGGATGGTTGGGCGCTTCGAAACGGCAACTACCCCAGCAGCCGTACAGGCTGACACCCATCGTGTTCATCTTCATGGCGGACAATGTGTCAATCGTCAAATGCCAATCGCCGACAGTCATCCTGTCCGGCCCCCACTTGTTTTCCACAAATATGCCACGAATCGGCAAATCTGGCCAGTCTTTTATCATTAAATTCGGTATTTCCAGCCCCTTCAGGGAACGACGGAATAAATTCACCAACGTTTGCGCCGCCCAAACCACACCTTCCTGATATGGCGTGCGGATGCTGACTTCGCTACCACGCACGCTCATCTCGTAGTAATCATGGCGCACAGCCTCCGGAACTTTGTCCAAATCAAAGTCTTCAGGTGTAAAAACTTGCGCATTTACGACATAACGCTTCTTGTTCGCGACCACTTTCATGCCGGCAGCCGTCAATATCGAACGGATTGCCTTCCGCTGCAACGGAAACACATTGTCCGTGACCAGACGGATGTCATTCGAAAACTCACTAGTCCCTTCCAAAAACTCTATCTTCTTCGGCCGTGGGTAAAGTTCTGGTATTTCAAACTTGCGTCGGGCAGCCATTCGAACCTCCTTAATGCAGTTGGGGCAGAAGCCGATGTCACAACGATTTTCCACTTGTCATTTCCCACACCCCCAATTCTTACTTTAATATAATATCAAAAAACTGCAAAACAAGTCCTAACAAACGTTTGATTCATTCTTTTTTTCGAAGTCCCTAACAAATGCTCAAAATGTCAGTCATCAAGAATCATCAAGATTCCACAAAAGTCATAATATATTTGTAATTATAATGTTATGGATTATATTACCCCATTTGCCCATTCTCATTTTCACCCCATCAAAATCAACCAACATGGCCACACAAGACTCTGACATCGAACGCATCAACCAACGCCTCCAATATCTCTATCAGGCTTTCTCCGCCTGTTCCACCCACGGCACATTGCCAGACCTTTCCGTCCATGAACCACACGCCACTTGGAACGCAGACAACTCCGCCTTCAGCGAACATTTTCTGCAAATCCTTTGGAATGAACGCTATCTATTGGATTCACTAGTCTGTCAGAATGGCACTACCCTGCAAATCATACATCAAGGTGATTGGAACGTCTCCGCTGGTCCGGATTTCCATGATGCGGCACTCATCCTCAACGGAAAACTAATTCGAGGCGACGTGGAAATCCATCCACGAACCTCTGACTGGCTCCGTCATAACCACCAACAGGATCCACTCTACCAAAATGTCGTCCTTCACGTTGTGTGGCAAGATGATGGACCAATTCCA
Organism: Victivallales bacterium; assembly: GCA_017964325.1. The sequence goes on from JAGCSE010000124.1 coordinate 13,550, forward strand.
AACACTCCAGAAAACGTCTTGGTCCTGCATGATTCCCTCAATCCTGCATGGAAACTCCTCCTACACGAAGTTGAAAACGCCTGCTATCCGTACGCACGACAACTGCCACCTGGCAAATGCGCCATCCGCTGGGCTTTGACGGACAATGATAAGATACAGGAAGTTCTTGCCGCAGCAGGACTTGCACGATTCGAGAGCAAAACTGCCCGCTTCGCGCGGCAATCGGCATCGCAGGATCCCGAGCAAACACTCTATGAATCTGTATTTGAATGTCTTGGCTACCAGCACAACAAGGTGGCGTTTCGTCAGCTCGCCGCCAGTCTCCCGTTGACGCAGATTCGACAATACGATGATGCGGAAGATTTGGAGGCCATTTTCTTTGGAACGGCTGGTTTGCTTCCAGACAGCACCATGCAGGACCTCCTCCCCCAATGGCAGGAACGCGCCACGCAGCTTTGGAACCGCTGGTGGCGGCTCGGAGCCTCCAAGCTCAACCTCCCGTGGATTTTCGCCGCCACACGACCGCTGAACAGCCCTCACCGTCGTCTGGCGGCTGGTATCAAGTGGTTGCTTTCCACGGAATTCCATCCACTTCGCTGGTTGCAGGGCATTGCCGCGAAAGCCAGTTCATCCAAACAGCTTCTCAACTTGCTGTTCAGTGTTGATTTCGACCTCCCGCACTGGCGCGATTGTCAAAATTTCAAAACAGCAGTCAAGCCCGCTTCTGCCCTGCTCGGACGAAGCCGCCTGGCAGATATCATCGCTAATATCTTTCTTCCAGCACTTTGTGCAAAAAATATACCAAGTTATTCAGAAAATGCAGCACAGCTTGCCAATGGAGCATTTCTCACTCTTCCACCTATGCAAGGCAACCGTTCCCTTACGGAAGCCGCCCATCGTTATCTCATGCCACCATCCCGCGCCACCGAAGTCCTCAAACGGGCCTGTCATCAGCAGGGCCTACTCGAAATCTACCGCAGTTTCTGCCAAAATCTCAGCCATGACTGCTCAAAGTGTCCGTTCGCCAACTTTCGCCAGGATAACGGCTGATTTTCCAACCATCTGTTTTCTTGTCACTTTCCCCTTGAGGTATTATTTTATAGTGTATGACATTAAGGAGAGCGAAAGAAAAGCCATAGGAGAACGAATATGCTGAAAAAAATTTGCATCCATGCAATTGCACTGCTATGCCTGCTCCTTGTCGGCTGCAAATACACGGCTTTCACCCATGAGGGTGCCGTCAAAGCCACCACAGAGGAATTCTTCAGATATTTGAACAAGGCACAATGGAATGCGGCAGCGGATCTTATGGATCTTGACAAATTCGAATTCTCCTTCGCCAACGGTGTTTCGTTTGGACGCGGTTACCAAGCCAAAGAAGCTTACATTAAAAGCCTTGAAGCCATCCAAGGCCGCGCCGGCATGAGTTGCACTATCCACAAAGTTAAAAAGCTAAAGAACGGAAATATCGCTGTTTACCTCACTTGTGTCACCGCTATCACAGAAAATTCGTCAACTCTGTCGTTTTCAAGAGGCGAATGGAAGGCGACATTCATTTGGGCGAAGAAAGACGCCGTCCGCTGGCATCTCCGCGCCATTCATGAAACGACTTACCGCGAAAAAGGTCATCAAACCTGACAGATTTACACACATTTATAAAAATACCGCAAAAGGGAAGAAAATCAACACTTTAGGGAATCAACATGAAAGACATCACCCAGTTCCAAGCCTGGAAGGCCCTGCAAGCCCACTATGATGAAATCAAAGACGCACAATTAAAGGATCTTTTCACAAAAGACCCACAGCGTGCGTCACGCTATGTCATTGAGTTCGAGAATAATCTGTATCTCGACTATTCCAAGAACCGCATCACGGACAAGACCATCGCCCTCCTGCTCCAGCTCGCGGAAGAAGCCGGTTTAAAGGGTGCCATCGAAGATATGTTCAACGGCATACATATCAACCAGACGGAAGACCGCGCCGTCCTTCACACCGCTCTCCGCGCCCCGAAAGATGCACAGCTCGTCGTCGATGGACAGGATGTCATAAAGGACGTCCATGACGTGCTTTCCAAGATGGCTGCTTTCGCCGACAAAGTCCGCTCTGGCGAATGGAAAGGCTATACTGGCAAGCCCATCAAGAACGTCATCAATGTCGGTATTGGTGGTTCGGACCTCGGCCCCAAGATGGCCTGTGAAGCGTTGAAACCGTTCGCGCAAAAAGGCTTGCATGTCTATTTCGTCTCTAACATCGATGGATTCCATATCATTGATACCGTCAACGAACTCAATCCCGAAGAAACGCTTTTCATCATTGCCTCCAAGACGTTTACGACGATGGAGACCATGACAAACGCCAACACGGCGAAAGAATGGATTCTCAGAGCATTCAACGGCGACAAGTCCGCCATTGCCAAGCATTTCGTCGCCGTCTCGACGGCCGCCAAGTTTGTCAAGGATTTTGGCATTGATACAGACAATATGTTCGGTTTCTGGGATTGGGTCGGCGGTCGCTACTCCCTCGATTCAGCCATCGGCCTTCCCATCATGATCCAGATCGGCCCCGAAAACTTCACGAAGATGCTCGAAGGCTTCCACGCCATGGACGAGCATTTCCGTAAGACACCGTTTAACAAGAACATGCCTGTCATTATGGCACTCCTCGGCATCTGGTACAACAATTTCTTCGGCGCCCAGACATACGCCATTCTGCCCTACGACCAGTCCATGCACCGCTTCTCCGCCCACCTTCAGCAGGTTGATATGGAAAGCAACGGCAAATACATCACGAAGGACAACAACGAAGTCAAATGGCAGACGGGTCCCATCATCTGGGGCGAGCCTGGAACCAACGGCCAGCACAGCTTCTATCAGCTCCTCCATCAGGGAACGAAGCTGATACCCGCAGATTTCATCGGCTTCTGCAAGTCACAAACACCTGTGGGAGACCATCATAAAAAATTACTTGCCAATTTCGTCGCCCAAACCGAAGCTCTCGCCTTCGGTGGAATCTTCGAGGAAGGCGCAGCCAAACATCCAGACTTCAAATCGCACATGGTCTTCAAAGGCAACCACCCAACCAACACGCTCATCGCCGATGAACTGACGCCCCGCATGCTCGGCATCCTCATGGCCCTCTACGAGCAGAAGATTTTCGTGCAGGGTGTCATCTGGAATGTCTTCTCCTTCGACCAGTGGGGCGTCCAACTAGGCAAAGTCCTCGCCAAAAACGTTATAAAGGATTTCACAGCCAACGATCCCGCAAGTCTCGCGCACGATGCCTCCACCAACGCCATCATCACGCGACTCATGCAACGAATGTAATTCAAAATTCACTTATTTAATTCTTAATTAAATAAGGCGTGGAAACACAGTTTTCCACGCCTTATTTTATCTTAAACTTTTGGGTTTAAGCTCTTTAAGATAAAAATAGTTACTTCGGGGCGAGCAAATACCCTAAATGGTGGCCCCCAAGTGCCAGTTCCAGGAGACGTGTACATCTTCAACCCCTCTTGATATTCATAAAGCCCTGTTTCTAAAGGATATTTGGCCTTCACCAACAGCGTAAACGGGAAGATTTGCCCGCCATGGCTGTGGCCCGACATCATCAAGTCGAACTGCCGCCGCGCTGTTTCATCTGGTTCGGGGCGGTGCTTCAGCAGAATAGAAAAACGCTTTGAGCATTTTTCCGCGACTTCTACTGTTTCGTATGACGGTTTACCCTTCCGTTTCGGCGAAACGGAATAATGCCCCGCTATCGCATCATCATCCACCCCATGCACATACAGCCAATCACCGATTTCCATGCCACAGTCGCGCAGCACATGGAAGCCGCCCAATTCATGCAGCTCCACGCTTTCCGTAGTGCCAAAATACACTTCATGGTTGCCGATGATGGAAAATCGTCCGCTCACAGGAACATCCAGAAAGAGCTTCGCCATCGACTGTTCGCGTTCGCCAGCCGCGTCCAAAAAATCCCCTGCGTTCAGCAGCAAATCAGGCTTGGACAACTTGACCAATTCCACGGCCTTTTCCACCACGCTTCGTCGAAGACAAGGGCTCACATGAAGATCCGTTATCAATGCAATCCTGTATCCATCAGCAGCTTCTGGAATTTTCGGTGAAGCAATTTCCACTTCGCGATAACGGATGCAACCAGCCTCCACAATCCCCCAAACGCTTGCCAATGTCACGAAAGCAATGCCGCAGACACCTTCCCAGAACGGAAGAATGCACCATCTGCATTTACACAATTTCATGGCTAAATTCCATAAATCCATCGCTGCGAACACCGTTGCAAACCAAAAGCACCATGCAAGCCATGTCCATGTCACAACGGTACATACATCTGACAACCAGCCCGTTCCATGCCGACCGAACACCAGCCTGCACGTCAATGGCATAAACGCCAGCAACATGATGACGGCGAACAATGCAATCGAATACCACGGCGGCATCCCGCGCAGAAAAGCCCCACGCAACCGCCACCAGGCATATATGTTGAAAAGCAATATGCTTGCGATGAAAATCATGTTGTTCCTTTTTCAGCAGAACGTGCTATATTATAATACAGCTTGAAAACTCGTCGCGACATCACTCAAGCAATGTCGCCCCCTTGGGAAACGACATAACATAACCGACATAAACCGCTTTTCCATACGCCATCCCATGCGCAAATACCGAAACAAGCAAAAAAAACGCCCATAAAAACACTTTTTTCCTTTAATATATTAGAAAAACAACACACCTTGCCACTAAAAGTGTAGTGACTCGCAAAAGCGTCGTCGCCGCGAATTCCTTCAGACAAATCGAAGCAATCAAATTCGCGACAAACACACAACTCACAACACACAACAAGCAAGGATACAACAATGAAAAACTCAATCACCATTTTACTATTCGTGATTTTGGCGTATTCTGTCATGATTGCATCAGCGCAGAATACGTCATCACGATACATTGTCTTCCAGCCGGACAATCGAACAACGTCATTGAGCCAAGATGATGTCAACAGAATTTGGAAAACACAGGAATCGCTGGCAGGCATGGCTGGGCAAGTCATGCCACGGGAAAACTTTCTGTCAATGGCGCAAAAAATCAAACTGATGGAAACTGGTTCCAATCTACAAAGTGATTTATCATTAAGGAAGCAACTCGCCGCTGAAGCTGGCACGGCAAACTTGATCTTCACTAGAATCATCAATTGGGGAAACCGTTATAACGTATCCATGGAAATGGTCTCAACACCAAGATTCATGCGCAAACGCGCTGTACTGCCATTGGAAGCCCGAATAGATACGCCCGAACAAATTATAGATCAAATACCTGGACTAATGAAACAGCTAGGCATCACCATGTCAACACCAGCCGTCGTTTTTTCAGAGCTCTACATGATTCCACCAAAGACCTCCTCCCGCCAACTAGAGACTTTCTATACATCAATGAAAAACTATCTTGAGGAAAACGGTGTCAAGATGACGGATGACTCCGCAAGCAAACTAAAGCTTTCAGTTGTATTTGATGTGTTCGATAGTTCTTCCCAAACGTTGTATCTCCCGATGCAAAAACGACAAATAGTCAAGAGCAATGTCAACTTGGAAGGCAGAGTCATAGTGAATGACAATGATGAAATAACGACCTTCCCCTTCCGTAAAACAACGGAACGCACATCCAGGCCGAATGCCGCCCAGCTTGACATTGACTCCTTCATTGAGAGTGCCGCCAAAGACTCCGCAGCAAACGTAATGGGGAAGCTACAGAGTCGATGAACATTTAAATGATTTTCATTCAACAGGTTCACACGCCTTATCAACACACGATGTTTCGACGCCTGCCAATTATTGCCATTTTTTTTACACTTGTCGTGTTCGCCCAGACTGCCCCTTCAAAGCCTGAGAGGATTCTTCGCAGCATTATCAGAAAAATGTCAGAGTTGACGGATGTCGAGAAAGAAAACCTGTTTCCGAACGTCCAGCAATACCCAGACAAATGCCTCCTTTCCATGGTTCTTCTTCAACAGAATGACGACTCACGACTTCTGGTTGCCATTGCAACATCGACAGAGAAATCACAAAAGGAGGCTGCATACAACCTTATCAAAGAATTGATTGAAACAAAGGTCAATGCACTTCTATGTGACAGCATCATCGACCAATTAGGGTTGAACACCGCTCGCCGTCCGCGCTATGATCGTGTCATGGGCATGATGCTTATATACGATTTCTCACCAGACGACAATTTCCCCAATCGTTTTATCAAAGAAACAATCTGTGACGAACAGTCCGTTTTCATCGCCAAGCTCAATGAGAACGACATTCTCGAACTTTTCCACAAACAACAAGACGATCCAACGGACAGTCGCTTCAACAGGAATCGACTCCGCAACGCCATCGTCAAGCAAATGACACGTGAAATGCTCGGTTGGCTCCAACAAGGGAAAACCAACAAGGATCGTTTCGATGATGTCCAGAACTGCCTCAAAGAAATTAATAAGATTCAAGAGACACAAATCAAAAAACACCCCGATGACGACCCAACAGTCTTTTCACAAATCGCTCCCTTTGTGAATGTTGCCAATTATTGCCATTTGGTTTCCATTGCCAGTTCCGATAGGAAACCAATCGACGATGTCTTTTTCTGGCTTGCCAAGTGGCTTGATGAAAACAGCCTCCCCACTCCTTGGTATGATATTTTCATGGATTATGCAGCCACCTATCGTCCTGATGATTATGCATATCTGAAAAACAAAAGGTCAGAACTGACTCCTAATAACTTTCAATAGCCGACCTGGAAAACTCCTAACATCAAAAAACGGAAATCAATATGGCTTTTGTAACCGATCCAAACCTACTGGCCGACATCAAGAAAGGCGACAACGCGGCCTGGAATCTCTTCGCCAAAAAGTACGGTCCGCTCATCTGGCTCCGCGGATCGGACTACCATCTCACACCTGACGAACAGGAGCAGTTGACACAGGATGTTCTTGTCTCCTTCTTCAAGGCACAGGAGAATTTCATCTATACCCCAGAAAAAGGTCGCTTCCGCGACTATCTTCGCCAAATCATCAAAAACTGCATCTTCCAAATTCTTCGTAAACGCCAACAAGACAACAATAATGAAGAAATTCTGGAAAATACCGCCTTCGATGAAAACGACGACGAAGCCAAAATCAAACGCGAAAAACAAGAATGGATGGCCCATGTCTATTCTCTAGCCATTCAAGAGCTTAAACGTACGGTCAAACCGCGCAAACTCCAGTCTTTCATGATGTGCCGCTTGCGTAACCAGCGTCCCGAAGACGTGGCTAAATTTCAAAAAGTCTCCCTCGCTACAGTCTATAACGACTGCAATGAAATCATAGAGAAATTGACCGAACTTGTCCAGAAACTGAAAGATGAATAGGTGAACATCATGATGAAACATATCAGTGAAATCAATCTGCAACGGTTTTTGGATGATAATCTGTCCTTCGTCCAAAAACTCCTATGCAAGCATCATCTCGCAAAATGCAGCGAATGTGCCAACAAATTGGAATCCATTAAGTTACAGCGACAGCAACTGCTGGATATCGCACAGGACCTGACCAGACTCCAGGAAGCCGAAACCGCCCTCACCAAAACGTCAATTCTCCGCAAATAGTCCGCCTCCATGTCCATACCCAAAGAAATATCCAAATGGATGGAACAATCCCAGATCACCCCCGTCGAGTGCTGCGGACACGGTGGATATGGTGAAATCTGGCTTGTCAGGGCACCGTTCGGCCAAAATTGGGCCTTGAAAATCATCGACAAGACAAAGCTTGACAAAACTGCTTGGGAACGCGAAGTCCATGCCATCCAGAAATATCGTGCTGCCATTGGCTTGGAACAGAATCTCCTATATGTTCAGCAGTCAGGCGAGCTTGATGACTATTTCTTCTATCTCATGGAAACCGCCGACAACCGCAATTCGAATGCCAACGGTCCGTATGAGCCTGACACGCTTGAATACCGCCTCCAAGAACGCCGCCTCACATTCATCGAAACAAAGGATTGCATTCATGGACTTCTCAACGGTCTCCAGATACTCCACAAGCATGGCCTCATCCATCGCGATATCAAGCCAGCCAATATATTCTTCGTCAACGGCAAACCGAAATTCGGCGACCTCGGACTTGTAACGGAATACAATCCAACGTTATCCTTCGCTGGCACAGAAGGCTTCTGCCCGCCATCGCTGCTGGATGGCAAGCAGGTCGATGGAAAACTGTGGGATCTCTATTCGCTCGGCATGGTTGTCTATTGTTGCGTAACAGGTTACCCATCTGCTGGTTTTCCAGAGGTTCCTGACGACCTCATGAATAATCGGCGCATGGAAAAAATCAACCATTTTCTCGCACGTGCCTGCTCACCAGACCCACGCGAATGTTTTAAAAATGTAGAGGAATTCCGCATAGCCTTCAACGCTTGTTTTCCGGAAACGCAACAACGTGGAAAACAGTTTATTGCATCTCTTCTAGCGGGAGTCGCCATCGGCTTCGCAGTATCCGCAAGTTGGTTCTTAATCTCTCGTCTTATATATAACTCCGATCAACCTTATCCTCCTGTTATCCAAACACCTATCTCTACACCTCTTGTTATTTCCACCATCCAGCCTTTCAAGAGGAACTCCAGTAAACTTTTCGAAGACTCTTTCGCACAAGGATACAAAGACGAATGGGACATAAATGTCTCTGACAATCAATCACTTAGAAAAGTCGGCATTGACGGATTGTTCTGGAATCTTGATGACACGGCAAAGCCTGACAGCTCACTCACGCTCGCCCTGCCATCCCTCTCCCTTCCAGTCAATTTTGAAATCGCCTGGGAATGCTTCGGTGATTTCGACAAATGCTCGCTGTTCGTGGCACTTTCTTCAGTAGAATCCCAAGATTCTTCTTCGCATGGTGGCTTTTTGTTTGAATTCCTTGAAAATCATGGAAATGTAAATCTCATAAGTGTTACTAGAAATGGTAAGAAAGTCGAACAAGCGCCAGTCCCCGTCACTATGGGCAACATTGAAGATAATAATGTCTTTATTACCACAAACAGAATCGTCAAGGACGGTAAAAAACTGACATTTTATCTGGATGAGCAAGCCATGTATTCTCTGGAATTGACAGAACAAGACATGGAATTTCTGAAAAAATCCCGTTTTTCAATGAATTATAGAACAGAAAACGCAGGAACCGCCATCATTAAGAATTTCACTGTCTTTATTGTACCAGGTCTGGAATAAATAATCCAGCAGGCCTTCTGTTGAGTTCCGAACTTTCAAATAATCCACCACTACCAGCTGTTTCTTGCCTAGTTTCAAAGTCTTCTGTTATCTGAATTTTACTGGATTTACAGAAATCTTCCTTTAATGGCAACACCTTTTCGTTGCATAATTTTTCGCCATAGTCATTAAAAATCACATAGAATCATATTCATAATTATGATTTGTTATGATTTTATAAGATTCTTTATGATTATTATTTTAAGCATGTTACAGATTTGACAAAATAAAATTTTCATGGGAGCAATAAATGGTCTGACCGATAATCAGGCAGCGTTATTGCTGACCAACCGCCCCCTCACCTCTTGAATTCCTCCCCATTGATACGGACGTTTTCAATCACAATTTCACCAAACGTACTCCCAGGCTGCGCATGGATACTATGACTAGGATGCACCGCTCCGTCATCAACCGTGATGTCAATGTCCTCCACAATTACTTTCTTGAACGTCCCATACGGTTCATTTACGACATCCAGCCCATTTGACTTCGTGTACATACTGCCCGCCGCGAACATCTTGCCGTTGGAGATGTCCAGCCAACGCCCCGACCACGGCGACTTGCAGACCGCTTTCTGGTCACGATCCCGTTGCAAAATGCTCTCCATTTCACTAGCGTCATATTCGATGCGAATATTGCGGAAAGTGATGTCCTCTATCGGCGCGGGACCACCCAAATGGACGCTCAACGCCGCCGCATTGTTGTGGATTAAATCACAGTCTTCGAACACGATGCCGCGATAGTACGGTGCCCATGTTTCCAGACCGATTTCCAGCGTCCGCCCCCAGCCGCACCAACAGACGCAATGCTCGACTTTTACATCATCCACGGGATCCTTTCGGTCGAATTCAGGGAAATTGCCCTTCAAAACAATTGTATCGTCGAACGAATGCACAAAGCAATCATGGATGCTGACATGCTGCGAATTACAGATGTCGATTCCATCCGTATTGTACCGCCAAGCAGCCGTTATCTTCAAATGCGCGAATTCCACGTAGCTGGAATTGAACGATGTAATGCACCAGCAGGACGAATCCAATATAGTCGGTCCATCGAAGACGACATGCTTCGAATCCATGACGCGGACAGCGAAATCCATCCCCTCGCGATAGCAGTGGTCGCCCACGCGACGATTCCGCGAACCACAGATGATGCCGTAACCAGAAATCTTAACATCCTCCGCACCATCAACTTGGAAAGAGCCCAACACAAACGCGTCTTTGTCGAGAAACACGCGGTCGTGGCTCTTCAGCTTCACGACGACTGGTTCATGAATACCAGGCCCGAACACAATATTCGCCTCCGCCCGCTCCTTCGCGAAGTCGCGTTTTTCATCGACGAAAATCTCCAGCGGATTGTGATAACCGTCCAATTCCAATACATAATAACCGGGCTTCGGCAGCGTGAAACGGATTTCGCCACAGTCAACAACAGTCTTCACACCAGCCCGCAACGGCCTCACTTTCGCCACTTTGAATGCCCGTGATGACTTCACGACAAATTCCGTCGCCCCTTCCGCCTCGATTTTCACCATGCCCGCGACTTCCGTCTGATCCATGGGGCGCTGATAGCCTGGCGCCCACTGGTTGAACGGCATAGCCGATACAAGAATGGGACGCACAAAGACAGATTTGCCATCGACTTTTACGTCATAGCCCGATTTCTTCGGGAAGAAGCCTTCCAGAATGCGGCTGGCAATTTCAGCCATCCCTTTGTCGCCCGGATGATACTGCACGCCAGTATGTTCGAAAAGCCCCAACGCCATCATCGACTCGTCTTTCGCGATATCCGCCTTGACGAACGGCAGCGCGAAATCGCTGGCAGCATGCGCCATCATTTCATCCTTCCAGGCGTTCGGCCAGAAGACTCCGCGTACCACCGTATTCGGTTTAGCACGACCACGCATAAACTTGCCAAGCAACGTCTTGAACGCTTTGCGAAACGCCAGACGCTCCTCCTGCGTAGGAAGATCAGCAACGTTTTCCCCTAATGCAATGACCAAATAATCTGGATTGAAATCAACCAAATCCTGATCACGACTATAATCGTATGTATTGAAATTCCGTTCGAAATCCGCGAGATTACGCACGCGCACATCCGCCTTGCGGCCTGTTTCCACCTCAATGCCGCGTGTCACAATATGGACATAGTCCTTTTCCAACGCGCTGGCGGCCATGCCCCACACATGGTTCCAACCGATGTGCGGAGCAGCCCCATGAAGCGTTATGGAGTTGCCAATGAACACGATACGTACGCCGCCATCTTCTTTCACGATCGCCTCGGCAGCCGTGGCGTTCATTTGTGTCGAATTATTCTTCTCTGCGTCGGATTGTCTTGCCATGTTCCTATACTTTGTGATAAAAGTTCTTGAGATACATTTTCCGCCTTTGATCAGGCAGGATACTACTTTTTCAATACTATGACCATTCTTTCATGAAATGCAATCTCACAATTTGTCGTATTACAAAATTTTGTGATGACAGAAAGGTTCATCTTTTTTTCTCTGTTTGATTGAGTTTTCCAAATCCTGCGCTATTTTCCTTGTACAAAGTGTTTTTACATTAATAATATGGAGCAAATCATGAACCAAAAAACAAACCTTCCTTCCACCATCATCCGTCTGATCGCTTGTTTTGCCATCCTTCTTGCCTTTTGCGGCAACGTGACTTACGCACAAACAAAGCCGAAGGCCCTGATCATCATGCTTGACGGTTTCCGTGCAGACGCCATGGACAACATGCCCGTCCCGAACATCAGCAAACTCCGCAACGGCGCATGGCAGCCCGGCTACAAGGGCATATCCTCCGTCACGGGCTGGGCCATTCCGGACGCCCGCCCCAACAGCGCCCCCAACCATGCCGCCATCGCCACTGGCGTGACCGCAACCAAGCACAAGGTCTTCAACAACGGTGAGACCAAGGACGGCAACTTCACAGAATGGCCAAGCTGGCTCGCACGCCTCGCCACCCTTCCCGGTAAAAACTACAAGTCGCTTTACGTCTTTTCATGGGGCGAAAACAAAGACACCGCCAAGCATCCTGCCGTCGAATTCCATCATGGCAGCGACGCGGCCAACGCTGAATATCTCGCCAAACTGCTCGCCACACCCGAAGCGCCGGACGCGATTTTGTACTACATCGACCTGCCTGACCACGGCGGCCATTCCGCTGGCTTCTACCCCTACGCGAAAGAATATCGCGACTCCATCGCCCAGAGCGACGCCTTCATCGGAAGGATGATGGACGCCATTGCGGCTCGCCCCACGTTCGCCGATGAAGACTGGCTCATCGGTGTCACTGCCGACCATGGCGGCTACGGCAAAAGCCACGGCATGCTCGGCGGCCAAGCCCACACCATCCCGGTCCTTGTCGCCAGCAAACATGTCAAGCAGGGCACCCTGCCAGGCATCCCCCATAACTATGACCTCCCTGTCACCGCACTGGCGCATTTCGGCGTCGATGTCAAACCATTGAATCTGGACGGCCATGTCATCGGTCAGGAAATCGCCACTTTGCCAAAACGCCCGTTGTCCGAAGGACTTGTGGCATATCTGCCATTTGACGATAACGCTCCTGCCAACATTGCCCCGAATGGTCTTGCCATTGAAACAATCGGCGACAAGATCCAGTCCGGCGTTGACGGCGGCAAGCTCGGCAAATGTCTTCGTATCCCCGGCGGCGAAAACGTCCGCGAATATCTCGTCCTGAAAGGCACGGAAAATCTCAAGCTTGAAAACGGCACCAACTTCACCGCCACCGTATGGGTCCGTCTTCCGGAACGCCAAGTCGGCGATCCCGCCTTCCTCTGCAACAAGGACTGGCGAAACGGCGCACTGCCGGGCTTCGTCCTCAGTACAGCAGGCAGGACGGGTGATGACAAGGCTTCAACCGTCAAATTCAATTTCGGGCGCAAGGCGGACACGAAACGCACGGATATGGGCGTGTATGACGTTGATACGGATCAGTGGACCTTCTACGCCGTCACCGTCACGCCCGAAGGCGTCGTCTGTTTCTGCCAAGGCAAGGCCGACGGCACTTTCTACTGGATTGTCGAAGACGTGAAAGACGCCGTCATCAACAGCGGCATGAATTGGAATCTTGGACAGGACGGCACCACGAACTACCGTTACAATATGCAGGCCGACATCGATGACTTCGCCCTCTGGAACCGCGGCCTCTCCCTCGATGAACTCCGTGCCATCTTCAACGCAGGCAACCAAGGCCGCCCGCTCTCGACATTGCTGAAGTGATATTTTTGCTCTAAACAAGGCAAAATCAAAATCCTGCATATTGCTTTTCTCAAATCTGCAAGTAGATTATATCTGTTTTTCCGCAGCGCTTTTTACGGCGATTCCGTAAAAAACGCTGCGGTTTTTACGGAATCACCGAAAAAACGCAGCCATTGAGCATCCCCAATCCGTTGGTGGGCATTCTCCATGACTACCAATGAGGATATTCTCATTAAATCTTGGCACCATCGTTTGATTGGCTTATAATCTCTAATCTATGGAATTATCATAAATGAAAACCGCTGTCATCATAGGCGCCGGTCCCGCAGGGCTTACCGCTGCATACGAACTACATCAAAAGTCAAAAGACTGGCAAGTTATCGTCGTCGAAGCAACCGATGTGATCGGGGGCATTTCACGTACGGTTGTCTGCGGGAATTGCCGCATCGATATCGGTGGTCATCGTTTCTTCTCCAAATCAAAGAAGATCAACGACCTCTGGTCAGAATTGATGCCCCTTCAAGGCAAGCCATCAAAAGACGACTTGATTCTGGAACGCTCAGCACATCTCGAACCAGGCGGCCCGGATCCAGAGACGGAAGAACGCGTCATGCTGTATCGCCACAGGGTAAGCCGCATCTACTATCTACGACATTTCTTCGACTATCCCATATCCATCAAGCCAGCCACTTTCGCCGCCATGGGACTTGTACGAACCGTCAAGGCAGGTTGCAGCTACCTTCACAGCACCCTCTTCAAGCGAGAAGAAAAATCGCTTGAAGACTTCTACATCAACCGTTTCGGCAAAGTACTCTATTCCATGTTCTTCGAAGACTACACCGAAAAACTTTGGGGAGTCCATCCTTCGAAAATATCCCCAGAATGGGGCGCCCAACGTGTCAAAGGGCTCTCGCTTTGGAAAGCACTTATCAACATTTTCATCCCAAAGAACGGCCCAAAGGAAACATCGCTTATCGAAGAATTCACCTACCCCAAGCGCGGCCCAGGACAATTATGGGAATTGCTTGCCAACCGCCTTCGCAACGAAGGGGTGGAAGTTCGGATGAACACAAGCGCGGTCGGCATCAATGACGAGCAGGGAAAGATCACAAGCGTCGTCCTTTCCGATGGTTCAACAATCTCCTGCGACGCCGTTTTCTCGACCATGCCCATCAAGGATCTGGTTGCGGCATCCGCTACGGCGCCAAGCGATGTGAAGCGCATCGCCGCCGACCTCCCCTATCGTGATTTCATCACGGTCGGGCTTCTTGTGGACAAGCTTGCCCTCAAGAATACAACGAAAATCAAAACCGTCAACGACATCGTGCCCGATACATGGATATACATTCAGGAAAGAGATGTGCGGATCGGAAGGATCCAAATTTTCAACAATTGGTCGCCATACATGGTCGATGATGTAACAAAGCATGTCTGGATCGGACTGGAATACTTCTGCTCCGAAGGAGACAATTTCTGGACGATGGATGATGAGGCTTTCATCAGCATGGCAATCAAAGAGCTCCGTCAAATCGGCATACTTGCTGAAGACGCCCCCGTGCACAAGAGCGTTCGCATCAAGATGCAGAAGGCATATCCGGCCTATTTCGGAAGCTACGCCGAATTCGGCAAGGTACGCGAATGGCTGGATAGCCTTTCCAATCTTTATTGCATTGGTAGAAACGGCCAGCACCGCTACAACAACATGGACCACTCCATGCTCTGCGCCATCGAGGCCGTCCGCGCCTTGTTCGGGGAAACCGACAAGGCGGCCATCTGGAACGTTAATACTGAAAAAGATTACCATGAAGCAAAATAAAATTACAACACTTCAAATTATCTTACTTGCCATCGCATTCTGCGTGAATGGTATAAACTGCTTCAATTTTACAAAGAAATATACAAACTACTCGAGCAACTGGAAATGCGATCTCTTTTACCGTTACCATGAAATTGTGTGCATGCACGAGGGAATTGATCCATTCGATATATTCGAAAGAAAAATCACCTCTGAAAAGTTTGTAGGACATGATCGTCCAGACAAACCAAAGGAACCTGTAAATGAACGAAGAATAGTCCATACGTATCCAGCCTGGCATTCGGCTTTTTTCTGGTGGTATGGCTATGTGCCCAGATGGACATGCCTGACCATCATGGCGTGCTTGTATCTCTACACATTGCTCGCGGTCAGTCGTTGGACATTCCATAAAATGACAGCAAGCGATATCCATGACAATGTCCTCAATATACTTTTTTTATTGACAATATTATCATTTCCTTTATGTGGAATATATTGTTCACTGAATTACGGGCTACTTCTATTAGGATGCTTATTGTTGCTTTCCGTAACACTTGAACGTGGCCATGATATGCTTGCAGGACTCATCTACTCAATTATCATGATCAAACCGCAAATCGGTCTTCTACTCATATTCCCATTGTTCTTCAACAGAAAGTACAAAACAATCATCCTGGCAGCTTTCATCTGCCTGATTGGAACATGTTTTACCGCCTGTATGCTGAATAAATCACCTATCGAGCTGATTCTTCAAATTCCCAAAATCGGCGCACCTTTCGAGAAAGGTTATTTTGCAGAAAGCATAATAAAAATCATAGGTTCTATCGGTCAATACATTAGCATGGGATTCTTCATGTGCCTGGCGGCGACTGGAAGTTATCTTGCACGAAATGCAAAAGAAATTTGGATGAGATTTATTCCAGCCATTATTTTCATCCCGTTCTGGACATATTCCCAGCCTCATGATTGGCTTGTCACCCTGCCATGCTACGTATATATTCTCAATAACAAAGACAAATACCCACGTATATTTGCCTTTTGCATTTATGCGACATTTCTACGAAGTTTCATAATCTATGCTCATTCTATAAAATTCTATAGCATAGGGAAGACCGGACTCGCCGTTGGATTGCATCTGGCACTTGCCTTGGTTTGTTGCCTGATGGTCATTTTAGACACAGACGGTAATGAGGCAATTCACAATCTTGCCAGCAAGCTGGCATTTTTCAGAGGAAAAACACAACCTGAATAACCATCGAAACAAAAGCATCCGTGGTATCCAAGAGTCGATTATGCATCGTCATTGGACGACAAGTGAAGCTTGAAGAGGAAAAATCAATCTTTTCACCCTATCATTGCGTTTTCCATAACTAACAATACATTATTTATAGAAAGATTTTCATTTTTCTGCAATGACCATTGGCCATTGCAGAAAAATGACCAAATATAATACCAAATTGATTAAATATCTAACGTGAATGGAGCCCCTTCCATGACCAAGCCTATGAATCATCTTTTGACTTTTTTCTTCCTAACTATCTGCCTAATCCCTCTTATCGCACAGGAAAAGCCGCAGCCCAAGGCGTTGGTCATCATGATCGACGGCATGCGCGCCGACGCCTTCGACAACATCCCCATGCCCTATCTTGAAAAGCTCCGCGCGGGCAAATGGCAGCCCGGCTACAACGGTGCCTTCTCCGCCACGGCGTGGGATCTTGACGACGCGCGCCCCAACAGTGCGCCAAACCATGCAGCCATCGCCACGGGCGTAACAGCTACAAAACACAGAATCTTCAAAAACGGCCAGACGAAGGACGGCAATTTCGAAGAATGGCCCTCCTGGTTGGCGCGTCTTGCCACGTCGCCGCAGCACTACAAGACACAGTTCCTCTATTCATGGGGCGAAAACAAAGACACAGCCAAACATCCCGCCGTACCATTCCGACAGGGGAAGGATCCGGCCAACGGTGACTACTTGTGTAGCCTTTACGCCTCCCCCGACGGCGGGCCGGATGCCACCCTGTTCTTCATCGGCGAGCTCGATCACAGCGGTCATTCCGACGGCTTCTACCCGCACAGCCAGAAATACATCGACACCGCCAAAGAGACAGACGTCATCATCGGCAAGGTGTTGGACACCATCGCCGCGCGGCCGAATTTCGCCAATGAAGACTGGCTGATTCTCATCACCAGCGACCACGGCGGCTACGGCAAAAGCCACGGCATGCTCGGCGGCCACGCCAACACCATTCCCGTCCTCATGGTCGGCAAACACATCACGCAGGGCACGCTGCCCGGCATCCCGCGCAATTACGACATGCCCGTCACGGCGTTGGCCCATTTCGGAGTCGATCTCAAACCATTGAATCTGGACGGACACGTCATTGGCACGGAAGTCTCCAAAATCCAGCGTCGTCCGCTGACAGAAGGCCTTTTGGCCTATCTGCCGTTTGATACGGAAACTCCCGTCAACATCGCACCAAACGGTCTTGAAATCGCCGTCGTCGGCCAGAACATCAAATCAGGCGTGGATGGCGGCAAGCTCGGCAATTGCCTGCGGATTCCCGGCGGTGAAAACGTCCGTGAATGCCTCGTGCTGAAGGGCACGGAATATCTTAAGTTGGAAAACGGCAACAATTTTACCGCCGCGATGTGGGTCCGCCTCCCGCCGACGCATGTCGGCAATCCGCCCATTTTCAGCAACAAGGACTGGCGGAGCGGTGCACGTCCAGGCTTCGTCATCTGCGGAGCGCGCAACATCAACAATCCCACGAATCCAGGCGTCCATTTCAATTTCGGGCGCCGCGGCGACACGCGCCGCACAGACATGGGAGTTTATGACATCATTCCGGACGAATGGGTATTCTACGCCGTCACCGTCACGCCTGAAGGCATCGTCTGTTTCTGCCAAGGCCAGCCGGACGGACAGTTCTACTGGATCATCGAAGGCATTAAAGATGCCAATCTCGACAGTGGCATGACATGGAACATCGGACAGGACGGCTCCGCCGCCTACCGCTACAATCTGCAGGGCGACATCGACGATTTCGCCCTCTGGAACCGCGGCATGTCCATCGAAGAACTCCGTGAAATCTTCAACGCAGGCCGTCAGAACAAGTCATTGGAATCGCTACTGAAATAGCATTATTGTTTTTCATGTAAATGGCAAAGCCTTATTATATTATTAAGCAAATGAATACAGAAAAGATTGATTTTGTTTTAACATGGGTAGATGGCAATGACCAAGCGT
Source organism: Victivallales bacterium (assembly GCA_017964325.1). The sequence continues at coordinate 32,116 of JAGCSE010000124.1, forward strand.
GGCTTGCACAAAAAAATAAATATGCAGCTATCGAAAAAAACATGGCGCACGGTGACTCCAACGCAGCTTGCCGTTATCGTGATTATGGTCTCCTGCGATACTGGTTCCGTGCGGTTGAATATTTCACACCTTGGGTAAATAAAGTTTTTTTCATTACTTGCGGTCAAAAACTGGATTGGCTCAACGAATCCAATCCCAAATTGCGTCTTGTAAATCATCAAGATTACATTCCGGCCGAATACCTACCGACATTCCAATCTAATACGATAGAACTAAATATACACCGCATTCCTGAGCTTTCGGAGCATTTTGTCCTGTTCAATGATGATATGTATCTTCTACGTAAATTACAACCAAATGTCTTTTTCAAAAATGGTCTCCCGATGATACCATGTGACTTAGGCATCCCCCAGTGGCTAGGCTATGGCACACCTAGCCGTGTTGTACTCAACAACACTGGCCTCGTTGCAAAAAAACTAGACCTTAAACAACTTATATGGAAAAATGCCATGAAGTTTTTCAATGTATCCGCTCTTGGTCCTACTCGTGCCTTAAAGAATCTTATTTCTATCGCAGTCAACAGAACTGTAATTTTTGGGACTTTTGGTCATTTACCGCTCCCACATTTAAAAACTACCCTGGAACAAATGTGGAGCATGTATCCTGAAATCATGGACATGACTTCCCGCTACAGATTTCGTCATGATGACTGCGTCAATCAGTGGCTTCTATGTGCCTGGAACATGATGACAGGACATTTTTATCCAACTAATGAAAAACGGCTAGGAAACCTTCTCGGAATTGATACAAACAGCCTTGACTCTGCATGCCAAATCATTACAAAAAGTCCTTTCCCTGAAATCTGCTTCAACATCAATGTCCCCGATGACAATGATGAAGATTTCAACAGATGTATTGAAGCATTGACAAAAGCATTTGACAAGATATTACCTCAAAAATCGTCATTTGAAAAATAAGTTTTTATATAATCACATTCTCTCTTGCTTCATTCGTCTCTTATCCCTGATATTCGTCAAAGGGAAATAAATAAATACGAAGAACAAATCGGTCAGCCATGCACAAGAAGGATAACGAACAAAGAGTTTTACCCACCATGCCGCAATGCGCCGTGAAAACGTTGACGCCCTTAACAGACAATTAAAATTGGCAAACCCATCAACAAAAGCGGACTGGAGCGTTTCAATTCTCCGCTGACGGTTGGTTTGCCGAATATTCTGCGGAGAGAACCAATTGTAATATAGCCATGTCAGCCAATGTTTGGCCCACAAGGATGAAATACGATGGTCAAAATCTTTCTGGACAGATACCGTAGCGTGAAAGACAAGAAGCGATTTAAGAATGATGGAATAATCCCCTAAAAATGCAAAAATCCCCTCTGCAAGCGTTGAAACGGATTGTGTACGAATACGATAAATATAAAAAGCTTCATGGAGAGGAATCACGCGCTTCGCCGAATACAAAGCGCGTGGCGCAAATTCACTGTCTTGTCGCCGCAGGCCGTAAATGCACTTGAGATTATTAGAAACCAAATGTTGTCTTCTGAAAACGCTCAGCTGAAGCATAGGACAAGGGAATCTTCTGAATGTATATGACGTAACGATTGCTTCTGGTCCAGTAAGTTCTCCATTGCAATCTTCTGGATAATTATCACGTGTCGGCTCGTACTGATCTGTTATTTCATTTCGGACAAGCATTGCACAGGGGTAGATATCAGCTCCCAAACGCTCGACAATCTTGTCATGAAGCCTCTCAAGAGAACCATCGACAATTGTGTCATCGCCATCAAGGAATATTACATACTCGCCTTGCGCCAAGTCGATACCTGTATTGCGTGAAGCTGAGCAGGAACCACTTCGCGGTCCGGTGAAGACTTTGAAACGGTCATCACCATCTATAATCTTGTGGATGACATCCTCCGTTCTATCTTTGCATGTTTCAATACCGATAATGCATTCCCAATCCTTGAAGGATTGGTTGATGACGGACATCAAACATTCTTTTACGTATGGTTCAACATCGCAACACGGAACAATGATGGAGAAAAAAGGAACTGTATTAATCATTGTCATCTTAACATTAAAAATCTATGCCCCAAAAGCTAATATACAATATTCTGGAATTGGCAAATTATCATCAAATCAAATATTCATTTTTTAATCCAATAATTAACATATTGATTTTTTTAAATTTACAGCCAAATGAAGAAAATAATGTGTCAATAATGAAAGGCCACATGATATTTTATTGTCTCAAGCTTTTTTGTTTCTGTTCTTTAGCCCAGAGAGAAACATGGAGACTTTATGACTTCGAACTAGAATATACGGGTTTCGAATAATCAAAGACACAACAGTATCCACTCTACCCTTGTTCTTTACTCTGTTCAACAAAAACGTCAATACCTTTCCGAATTTGGCCACTGTATAATAATGTAGAATCTTCGCATTACGTATAAACACGCCATACTTATTATTTCGTGAACATCTATATTGATAATTCCATATACCCGGAAGTTCCTTTATCGGATGTCCGAGAACTCTGTTCGCCTCACATAATCCAGGTTGGTCAACCGATATCCCATTGCTTATCGACTTTTTCCATAATTCATGCCATTTGTCAAAAAACTCATATGCAATCGGTTTATCGCGCACAAACATCACTCCACCATTGAAATAAGGTTCATTTTCCAAATTAAAAAAACCTGCAGTCTGGCATTTAGCTATCGCCTTTGGGTTGAAATGGCCTAGACAATTCAAGTCCGCCACCATTGCTATGTGCGCATCTGTATTATCAATCTCGTCCAATTTATCTACCACGAATGTATCACCATCAATATAAAGGAAATCCCCATTGATGTTTTTGCGAAGAGTAGTCTTTATATAACGCGAGCGTTGCATGGGATTGTATTCAGAGGGGATATCGATGACAAGCGGCGTAGCCTCCTCCAGTATTGAAGAACGTTTTCTCTCCAATACCAGATGTGTCGGTTCATCCATCGCCACAAGTACTTCTGCATTGTGATTATGCTTTCGAAACGTGTGAAGCGATAAAGCAAGCATCTCTGCAAATTGATCATCATCTGCACTGCTAATCAAAACATAAACAAGTTTGGTTTTCATTCTGCCTCCACAACAACTCTACCAACATCTTCTTCCTTCTCACGTTCCACGATGATGTATAATGCTTGTCACCACAAGCAAAACATCCTTATGTAGGAACACAAATAATAGTATGCATGAAACAAATACAGCCACTACCCCTTTCAAAAAAAGCCCATAAAAACCATCGACCGAAACCAAATTAGCCGCATACCAAGTGGCGGCACATACAACGACGGCAAACAATGCGTATAAGGCTTGTCGATGCCAATAATAAACAGCCTCTTTCCTTCCGAAGAACGATGTAAACACAGCATACGATTCCCATGGAAGTTGAATGAGGATTTCAGATACAATGGTTGAGAGAATCACACCATCGAGCTTGTATTCATCAGGAAAAATCATGACAAACGTGACGTTCATTGCCAAATTGGCAATATTTGCAACGATTGCCTTCCATTTGTCCTTTTGCCAAATTGCGGCTGCTTGTTTGAACATCCGCAGAGATTCCCTTGACTGTTTTTCATAGAACCATATCACCAGTAGCAGAGGAGTTAGAAAATGACACAATAGTTCAGGCCTGTTCCTTATCCAAAGAACCATGAACGGCTGGAAAAGTGCCAGCAGCATCGCAGCACACCAGATAATAAGACACATTAGCATACGATGCACCTTCATAAGCAAATCGAAATTGTCCTCTCGTGATTCTGTATGAATTTTATTTCCAAAACCGCCACTCATGGAATAACACAAAGAGCCAATGACACCTGCCACGGCTCCGGTGATATGCGTGTAGTTGCCAAAAGCTCCAATGGCGGTCAGCCCAATGAAGGCAGATATGACAAGATTGTCGGAATAACCGTTAATGATTCCACCTATCTTATGCAGGACTATAGCCGTGACATCTTTAACAACCCGTTTTCTCTCCTCCGAAGGAAGCTTGCCTTCGGGGACAATGTTCGGAAAATATTTTCTCGTAGCAAAATAAATGATTATATTTTCCAAAACTGTTCGGGATATCACGATGATAAGATAATAATAGTAATTATGCGTCAGATAAAGAACCAGGCAAAGTACAAGAAACTCCACGATGGACGAGAATATTCCAATATAAGTTAAAATATAACCACTATGATACGCATGCAAAATCGAACCCCTGTATGCAAAGAAGACGAAACCTATCGCCGAGTTTGCAAGGAACATGACATAGACGATATGCAGATTGATGTCGGATGGTACATTGCCATGTATTAAATGACGCAAAAATGGCAGCAGGCAAAGACCTACAATGAAAATAAAAGAACCGACATAACGATAAACACTTCGATAGAAGCGAAGATATGCACAGAAAAGCTTATGATCGTCTGTCGCAACCAATTTGTACATGTGACTGACGACGGCCGAACCAAAGCCAAGTTCCGCCAGTGAAAGAACACCCAAAATAGAATAGAACAGCCCATTGAGCCCCAGATATTCGGAACCCAACATCCACATGAACAAAGTTTTTCTAAAAAAACGTATGGCTGTGTCCACGCCGTTATTAGAAAGCCTTGCAATAATATTTCGTTTTGTATTCTTTACAAAATCAAGCTTCATTTATACTACAATACAATAATCTGGGTGACAGGCCCTTTTTGCCGATGATCATCATTCGATAATAGTTTAACCAAATTTAATTAATTTACATCATTTTTGACAAATGACAAAATATCTTCAAACATCAAGATATACTTTATCTAAAAACACTTCTATTATTTTTTATAAATTCTCATTATCCTAAAAGACTTGTAAGCCTCAAAGAGGCATTATATGTGCCCCCCCTGCAAAGCCTGATGAGGAAGGCATGGAAAGAAAACATGCCTCAAAGAGGCCGGATGTGAACGGATACATTCGGATCCTATTCACTTTCAGCATCTTCGAGGCTTCCGACAGGAGAATACCACGTTCACAGGCTTCGTCTGAAGGGGCTCACATTGGCCTCCTCCGCGGCTGGTAGTCATAATCTTTGAATGATTGGCCATTCACCAATCGGGTGAATTCAATTGGCATGACAAGATATTTATTTACAATAATTTATGATTATTTTTTTGCGTTTTTACTGTTTTATTTAGGATTATCATTCCAATGTTTCAGCTTGTAAACACCGCCACTGCGTGATTCGGCGTAACGGCGCGGTTGTAGGCGAAAAACAACGTCCGTCCATCCAACGAAAGCCGCCAAAGGCGCGTCCCATCATGATGGATATGCGTGGCATCGCCCCACACGCATTTCACATCAGATGGAATGTCATGCGTCAACGAGGCGCGAAGGCCAGGCCCACGCCCTGTCGGAAACGCTTCCAACATCCAAGCTATCGCCAACTCGTCCAATGATTTTGGACAGTCAACACCATGAAGGAATTCATCCAGTAGTTCAAAACGGCGGCGCAGTGCCAATGGCTGCGACAATGTCTCGGCCTCGCGTTCTTCACACCACGCCAAAAATTTCCGCATCACGCCAGTTTTTTCCAACACCATTGTCCTGAACGTCTTGCGCAACGAAACCGCATTGTGGAATCGGTCAAGTATCTTCGAAAGATGGCGGCAATGACGCATGTCCTCCGAATCCATCGTCGGAGTCGCCATCACATCATACGGCGGTTCGGGACTGAAAATGATGCCACGCGAAGCCGCCTCTTTGCGCAACTGCGTTCCAGACAGCACTTTCAGAACTTCCATCTGAACTTCGCCCGGTCCTATTCCGACCAACCGTTCCGCATCGGAGACGACATCGTCCAACGTCTGCTCAGGAAGCCCGGTCAATAAGTCGCAATGCGTTTCAAATGATTTGATTCCAACAAGAAACGACAATCCCTCCAACGCCGCGACCGTATCAGTGCTACGACCGACAGCCGCCAATGCCGCATGGCTCAACGTCTGGATGCCCGATTCGATGTGCAACAAGCCTGGCGGGGCCTTCAGCAATTCC
>JAGCSE010000125.1 GCA_017964325.1 Victivallales bacterium
CGTTTTCATGCCGGGCAAGCCAATCGAAGCCGTCAATTGCTGGCTGCTATTTCGCGAACATTCCGGAAAAGCCGTTTTTCGCAATCTGAAATTCTACCAAGCGCCTTTTGATCCCAACGGTGCGAGTTTCGACGGCGTTGCTGTCATCAATCAAAAGCCTTATTTAAATATGAATGGATGGATCATCCGCGATGTCAAGCAGAACACACCCTTTGTAACAGTTTACGAAGGCACCGATGCCTTTGCCACTAGTAATGTCTTGGGAATTGATTTCAAGCTGGAAACATCCTACGACAACCATGCCGCATTCAAATCCGCCGAGCTTACCGTTCCCAATTTGAAAGAAGATCGGATTTTGCATCTGGCGTATGTCTTTAGACTTCCGGCAGGCCACTGGCAGTGGCTATCGTTCGCCCGCCAGCCGAAACCATCGACTTCCGGTGAATACATGTTCTCAAGCAACACAGGTTGCGGTGTGGCCGGACATAACGGCACGCAGCCCATCGCCGCCGTCGGCGACGGTATTACAGGCCATGCTATCGGCATGGATCTGGACACGCCCGCCCATGGCCGCGCCGTCTTCAACGCCGAAACGGACGAACTGTTCGTCGCCTTTGACATTGCCCTCACGCCGGAAAAAAATACAGCAAAAGTCAAGGTGTTTTTGTTCAACTTCGACAACAAGAAGGGGCTTCGTAGCGCATATGCGAAACTCTATTCCGTTTATCCCGAAGCATTTAAGGTGCGCATCAAAAAACAGGGGCTATGGATGGCATTCGCCAACATCAGCGAAGTCGAAGGCTATGAAGACTTCGGTTTCGCTGTGAAGGAAGGCACGACGGAAACAAAATGGGACGACGATCACGACATTCTGACGTTCCGCTACACGGAGCCGATGACGTGGTGGATGCACATGCCGAAGGAAATGGAAAAGACGCTTGACAACGCCGTCGCGGAAGCCGCCCGCCAGGCGGAAGCAGGCAAGCCGCAGGAGGCCAAGACGCTCGCAAGTAGCGTCTATCACAATAAATACGGCAAGCCAGCCGCCCGCATCCGCAATGAACCGTGGTGCAACGGTGCCGTCTGGAGCATGAACTCCATGCCAGGCATCAAAGGCGAATTCACGGACTTCAACATCAAATGGAACGACGACATCAAGAAACGCCTTTACGGGCCGGACGCGAAGTTCGTTCTGGACGGCGAATACATCGATTCCAGCGAAGGTTACGTCACGGATATCATGGATTTCAACCGCGATCATTTCGCAGCCGCGCAGACGCCGCTGACCTTTGATTCGCGCACGTTGAAGCCCTGCATTTTCCGCGGCCTCATCTCATACGAATATGTCCGCGCCATCGAACGCGACATGCACGGCATGGGCAGGCTGATGATGGCCAACTCCACGCCGCACAACATCTGGTATCTTGTCCCGCTGCTCGACTACATGGGCACGGAGCACAACTGGAACTACCGCCGGAAATGGCAGCCGCCGTCGGATACCGAACTGCTCTCGCGCCGCGCCCTCTGCGGCGGCAAGCCGTACTGCTTCCTGCAGAACACGAATTTCGAATATTTCTCCCATGAGATGGTCGAACTCTACATGAAACGCACATTGTTCTACGGCTTCTATCCGAGCTTCTTCAGCGCGGACGCCGCCACGAAGCACTACTTCAAGAATCCCGCCCTCTACAACCGCGACCGCGACCTCTTCAAGAAATACGTCCCGCTCTGCAAACTCGTCGGCGAAGCCGGCTGGCGGCCTGAAACAATGGCCCATGCCGCCAACGCCAACCTCTGGCTCGAGCAGTTCGGCGACCGCTACATCACGGTCTTCAACGCCACGGACAAGCCGATTACGTCATCCATAACCATCGAATTCCCATGCAAATCCGCCATCGACCGCGTCACCGGCAAGACCTACACGGCGGATGGCAACTCGCTGAAATCAGTCACTCTTGCTCCTGAAGACGTGATGGTGTTGGAAATACATAAATAAAATATAAAAAAGGGGCTGTTGCTTTTTACAACAGCCCCTTCATGTAATTTGCGCATGGCCTTTGATGACCACGGCTTTTCACACTTCCTGTGATAACTTATTTGACGAGGATGCCATCGCCATAGACTGCGCTTTCGATGGAGACGCCAAAAATGGTGTTGTACCAGACTTTGTTGTTATTCGCGCCAGTGCTGGGCGTACGGAGGGAGGTGCAGCCGGTGAGGGTCAGGATGAGGGCAGCAGCGCCGATGAGCAGAGCGATTTTCTTCATGATTGTTTCTCCTGTTATTTGGGTTTTATGCACGCACCATTGCAGTGCATGACAAAACATATATCCCTTTTTTTTCATAGTCAAGCAATGGAAACACTTTTTTTGCTTCTTTTTTTCACAAAATGCTTGACAACTTGAAAGTTAATGGTATTTTTCTCTTGTTAACAGAAAATTAATTTTTTTTGATTCCCTTTGATAAATGATAATTACATAGGAGCCGCATAATGAAAAGGAACCGTCATTTTACGCTTATCGAACTGCTCGTCGTCATTGCCATCATCGCCATTCTTGCGGCTATGTTGCTACCTGCGTTGTCAAAGGCCCGTGCCAAGGCGCGTGCGATTTCCTGCACGTCCAACTACCGCCAGTTGGGAATTGCGTTGACCATGTACCTTTCTGATAATAAGAATTACATTCCTGAACGCTACCGGGATGCGGCCCCGAATCAGGACGGCGGTTATGGCGCGGATGGAGCTTATTACGCAAAGTTCGGTGTGACAGACCATTATATTCAATATGGTAGTATTTCGCCATACATCGGCCCCTATACGGGAGATTGGAAAATATTCGTCTGCCCTGCCTCAATGATGAAGGGAGGTACATACGAAGGCATTGAATACACATCGAAAGAATGGCAGTGCAAGCATGCAGTCGGCATGTCCAGAACAGCGGATCGCAAAAAGGTTCCTGCGTATGTCAACTATACGAGCACATATAATTCGCCTTCTGAACGCGCCATTTTCATTGATGGGAAAGAAGCATGGTTACAGTCAAATTTGTTCTATTCGCGCATATCCATTCGTCATGAAAACGGCGCAAACGTGGCGTATATTGATGGACATGTGGAATTTGTGAGTGACAAGGTCATCCGTTCGGATATGGGCAAGCGGATGGCGATTGACGTTACGGAATCCGTTTCCACGCCGTTTGGAATAGATTAACGGACGAAGGTGGATCTAAAACTTAAAGCAAATACAACAAAATAGTTTTAATAAACGTCCGCAGCAGGATTTAACGGATTTTGCTGCGGATGTTTGTTTTGGGGAGGGATTACAAGGTGTTTTCAGCGCAAAGAACGGGGCTGTCGCAAAACGGACAGAGGGCTTCTCCGAACATCAAAAAACATAAGAGGATGTGTCATCTTCTGGTGACAGATGGACTCATCTATTACTAGAAGGGAGATCTTAACTGGCTATCTCGCACCATAGTTCGCTATGGATAAACATTATAGAAATGATCATCCAGAAGATGCGAATGGCTTCATACGATCCAATAAATGGCATTTATGATTGATGCTACAGGCATCACGGTCAATAGGAAGAAGAAAAACACTGTTCTCTATACTCAATGTCTGTCAACATTAAGATGCACAAGCGGAGAATCTTCCGTTAAAATAATCATCTTTTCTGTTTTGTCTTGTCTGATAGAATGATAATGACATTATTTGGGGAATGATATAATTTTGTTTTCCTCTAGATAAAATTACACTTGGATAGGGGCGAATTCTGTGCGAGTGTTTGTGCTACGCGCAAATTCTACTATTTCTCACGTCTGAAGCGGATGTTGCCGATCATGAACTCGGCGTTCGTATCGGCTTCGGAAATGAATCCAAGCCATGTCAACTGCCGCCAGTCGGGACTACCAAAATCCAGATTGGCATACGTCTGCGTTTCGCCGCCGTCTGGTGTGATTTCCAGCGTGAATACAGGTTTTTCAATGGCATTGCCCAACATCGTTAAAATTCTCACATGGAACCACTTGCCGATAGGAACGCCGCCCAACGGCTTGTCCAGCCACGTCAAACGACCGTCGCCATAGAAGCGCATGGTCGGGCCGACTTTGTACGGGGCTGACGAGTCGCGCCATTCATGATGAAGAATCGCCGTCGGAGTTTTCAGAAACACGTCGAATTCGCCTATGGCCTTGCCTTTCCGCCAGTTGAAGCCAAAGACCAAATGCGGCTCCCAGATGACAGGCCAGCCAGGAGCGTCGATGAATTTCAGGCATTTCTTCGAGCCTGGAGCATCCAGCTCATCCGTCACGCGGATGGACGTCCCTTTTTCCTTCACATCTCCTGACGTATGTCCGTTCGGACATTGATCGCCGACTTTGCACTGCGCGAAATCAATAACCAATTCATTTCCCATGCCGATTTTCGGACGTTCTTTCGAGATGGGAACCATTGATGTGCTTATTTCTTTAAATGATTGGTGTTTTGCTTTCTCCGTCCACCACGACGGGCCTGTCAATCCTGCTATTTTCATCGCATCCAAAGCCGCTTGGATATACGGCTTGACAGGTGAATCCGACTGCAATGCAAAATTGAAATGCTCTGCATCAACGAATTTGGGATCAGCAACGACGGATCCAAGCTCTTGTTCATCAAACTCTTGCAAATCCGCCAGCGAGCTGCCGTTGAATCCGAATGGCAATCCCGTCGTGTCCCAGTAGAGGTTGTTGCGCATCACATATTGGTTGTTACCCCAATTGCCGCCGTAAGGACGGCCATTGTTGAAGATTACCACGTTGTTCTCCGCCGTGAAAGAGATGTGATCCTCCTGTCGCGAACGGATGATCTGCCCCTCCTGCGCAAATGCCAAAAGGTTGTTGCGCAATATGTTATCCTTGCCATAATGCTGGTGGAAGCCGCCGGATTTCGTGTTATAGACTACGTTGTGTTCCATCAGCACGCCTGTGCTGCCTTCATCCGTGTAAAGCCCCCAGCCGCCGTAGGAATGGGAGAAGACATCATGGATGTGGTTGCCGCGGAAGACCGTGCCAGGCGAAATGCCGAGATTGTAGATGGCGCCCATGTCGGAGAGAACGCCATATCCAAGATGATGGAGATGATTGTATTCCACGATGTTGTGATTTGCGGTACTCGGCGCGTAGCCCCATGACCAGCCGACGGATACCGCACTGTAGTACAAATCGCTGATTTCATTGTGACGCAATGTGTTATAACTTGATTTGAAGATGATGGCGCCAACGGCGGCGGGAGCGACCAATCCCGCGTTGTGGATAAAGCAGTTTTCCACAAGATTGTGGCCGCAGGCACGGGTCGCATCCTGTTCGCCGCCAGGTTCGCCGATGCGGATGCCGCCGCCGCCCAAATCGTGCAATTCACTGCGAATCAGCATATTCCGTTGGCATCCTTTCGCGAGCCATATTCCATAAATACCTGAATGGGAAATGTCTATATCCGAAAACACACAGTCGCGGGCATCGCTTGCATAGACGGCGGCCGTCATGCCTGCCGCCGCCTGTCCGTCGTGCGACTGCGACGTGTTCAGTAAAAACGCACCGTATTGGAAGGAAATGCCGCGGAAATTCAAATATTCCACCGGCAGCCCCAGTTCGCCGTCGCCTTTGATGACGAGCAACTGCTCATGGACGGGAGCCACAACTGTCGTGTTGTCAGGCGTTTCGCCAGGCATCGGCTTGTAGTGCAACGTCCCTGTCATGTAGTCCATGTACCATTCGCCCGCATCCGTCAGCGCCGCCCGCAGATTTTCCAGATGATACCGTCCCTGGCGGTCCCAGTAGCCGACCGGCCAGCCCATCCTGCTCGTGAATTTCAACGTCTTCTTCTCGAAATCGATGCTGTCGATCCAATGGATGGAGGCAGTCCATGAATTGTACATCATGATGGTTGCGTTGGAGACATCCGGCCAATTTTCAATGTCGCCGTCGCGGAAGATGAACGAATCATGTGCTCCCGGCTTCGCCGCCGCCTCCTGGCGATCCTTCCATTGCACGGCGCGGTCCTTCATGCGGAAAAAGCCCTGTTTCGGTAAGCGGCAACGTTGGCGGCGTTCGCCGTTTACGAACAACTGCATGATGTTCCACTTGCCGTCAGGCTTGTTGCCGCCGATTGTTTCTGGAATCCTTACGCTCCAAATTCCGTCGTCACCGACCTTCCAGCCCGTGATGATTCGGCCACCCGAAATGACGGGGCGATGATCCATGTAGGCCTGCCATGTCACGGGTGCACCTTTCGCGCCACTGTCCGCTGGCATGAAATTCCATGCTTCACCCAAAACATAAGCACCGTTCATTAAATGTATTGTGATTGGTGTCTGCCCACGTTCGGGATGTTTCCTTACAACAGCTTGCGCCGCCCACGGCGTACGGAACGGATGCGCCACATCCTGTCCGTTGTTCGCATCGTCGCCAGATGGCGAGACATAGAAGTTGATGCCTGCTGGTTGCGGATTGAACGACGGACCGCCTGCCGCCTGCCCCGCCAACAACGCTCCAAGGCAAAGACCTGACAACAATGACAATTTTTTCATGACGCCTCCATGTTCCGATTGACAGCAGAAACTTTTTCAATGACACATACTACACTATAATATCTATATGCCTCTTTTACACCAAGATATTAAGTGAATAATCGCATTTTTGCTGGGGATTTGACCATAATTAAGCCAATTCCTTGCATTTCCAAAAATATGAGTTACATTATAAGTTTCCCATGTTATTCGCGGTGTTTGACTGGATCATCACTGTAAAGCGGATTAACAATCCCGTATGGTTTGGTAGCGAAAACGCAAAAGGAACAACAATGAACAAGGAAGAAAAGCTCGAAATCATCAAGAAGTACCAGCGTTCTGAGAACGACGTCGGTTCCGTGGAAGTTCAGGTCGCCATCTTGACGCAGCGTATCACTGAATTGACCGAGCACATGAAGATTCACAAGAAGGACAACAGCAGCCGCCGCGGCCTCATTGCCATGGTCAACAAACGCAGAAAGCTGTTGAACTACCTCCAGCGCGAAGACCACACCCGTTACACGGCGTTGATCGGAAGCCTGAAGCTCCGTCGGTAATACGTCCAAATCTTGTCCTGGTTTTTGGCCCGCTCCGCCGAAAACCAGGATTCTTAATTTTATGGAGCAGAGTATAAGGGACTGTGGAATTCGACGGCATGGCACGCCAGTCGCAACTGTCTTTCCATCAATGTAGAGTGGCGTCCCATGCCGCAATTCCGCAGTCAAAATCGGTGCAAGATGATTGTTTTACAATCGGGAGAGAGCACCTATTAAAGGAGAAAAAATTTAATGAGCATTGAAAATTGCACGATTGACTTGGGAAACGGTCGCGAACTGCAAATCGAAACGGGCAAGATGGCGCTTTTGGCCAATGGTTCCGTGACAGTCCGCCAAGGTGACACCGTCGTTCTCGTCACGGTCTGCTCTGCAGACCCGCGTCCAGGCATTGATTTCTTCCCGCTTTCTGTTGAATACCGCGAACGCTTCGCGGCTGCGGGCAAGATTCCAGGCGGCTTCTTCAAACGCGAAGGCCGCCCCACGGAAAAGGAAATTCTCACGGCCCGTATGACGGACCGCCCGATTCGTCCACTCTTTCCTGAAGGCTTCATCAACGAAGTGCAAGTCGTCTCCACGCTTTTGAGCTGCGACGGCGAAAACGAAGCGGATGTCCTCAGCATCTTTGGAGCCTCCATCGCCCTGATGGTTTCGGACATCCCGTTCCTCGGAGCCGTTGGAGCCTGCCGCGTTGGCCGCGTTGACGGACAGTTCATCGCCAATCCGACGAATTCTGAAATGGAAAAGAGCGATATCGACTTGGTTTATGCGGGCATCCCCGGCAAGGCAATCATGATTGAAGGCCGCGCCTCTGAAATCTCGGAAGAAGACCTCCGCGACGCCATGGTTTTCGCGGATTCCATTATTATAAAGGAATGCGAAGCCATTACCGAATTCGCCAAGAAAGTCAATAAGCCCAAGCAGTCTTTCACGCCATATCTGCCGCAGCCGGAGTTTCTTGCAGCTTGTGAAGAGTTCGTCGGCGACCGTCTCCGCAAAGCCTGCACAGGCGGCAGCAAGCTGGAGCGTCAAGCCCAGCAGGATGCCCTCAAGCAGGAATTGAAAGACGCTCTGACTGCGAAGTTCACCGCCGAGGATGGCACGGAGCCAGATTTCGGACTCGTTTGGGAAATCATGATGGAAAAGGCCATTCGTAGCAACGTGCTGGAAGATGGTCTTCGTCAGGATGGCCGCAAGTTGGACGAAATCCGTCCCATCACCTGCGAAGTCGGCGTCCTGCCACGTGTCCATGGCTCCGCCCTTTTCAAGCGTGGTGATACGCAAGCCCTTGTCATCGCGACACTTGGATCGTCCAGTGACGAACAGGAATACGATGTCATCACGGGTGGTCCCGCCAGCAAGAATTTCATCCTCCACTACAATTTCCCCGCCTTCTCAACAGGTGAAGTCGGTCGCTACGGCTCGACAGGCCGCCGCGAAATCGGTCACGGCGCCCTTGCTGAACGTTCCGTCTATGGCGCCATGCCGAAAGATTTCCCGTACACGACACGCGTCGTCTCCGAAATCCTCGGCTCCAACGGCTCCTCCTCCATGGCGACCGTCTGCGGTTCCTCCCTCGCTCTTATGGATGCGGGCGTTCCGCTCTCCGATGCAGTCGTCGGAATCTCCGTCGGTCTCGTCACGGGTACGGACAAGCGCATCTTCCTGACCGATATTCTCGGCTCCGAAGACCATTATGGCGACATGGATTTCAAGGTCGCCGGCACGACAAAAGGCATTACAGGCTTCCAGCTCGACCTCAAGATCGCAGGTCTGGACCTTCCGGGCATGTACGAAGCCCTGCTGACCAACAAGGCAGCTCGCGCCAAGATCCGCAAGATTATGGCCGACTGCCTGCCCGCCCCGCGCCCCGAACTCAGCCCATACGCCCCACAAATGCTTGTCATGAAAATCAATCCCGACAAGATCGGTGCCCTCATCGGTCCTGGCGGCAAGAACATCCGCGGCATAACGGACACTACTGGCGCGAAAATCGACGTCGAAGAAGACGGCACCGTCAAAATCTTCGCTAATGGCGCACAAGCTCTTGCAGATGCGAAATACATGGTCGAAGGTTCCACGGGTGAAGTCGAAATCGGCAAAATCTACCGTGGTGTCGTCAAGACCATCAAAGATTTTGGATGCTTTGTTGAATTCATGCCTGGAACGGAAGGCATGGTTCACATCTCCGAATTGGCTGATTACCGCGTGAAGAACGTGGAAGAAATCTGCAAGGTCGGCGACCAGATCACTGTAAAGGTCATTGACATCGATGACCGTGGCCGCATCCGCCTGTCCAGAAAGGCCGCTCTCGCGGAAATGTAATCGTCTTTCAGCAAACGCTGAAAATAGTCCCACCATATATGAATGGTCCGTAGGTACACAAGCCCTGCGGACGCCCACAACAGGACAAAGGAAAGGAGTCCAACCATGGCAAAAGAAAAAGCTGAAAAAGCCGAAAAGAACGCAAAGGCGGCGGAAGCCCCGAAGAAAGGCGAAAGCAAGCACCCGAATTACGTGAAATGCACTGTTAGCTGCGCCTGCGGCAACACGTTTGAAGTGTATTCCACAACCCCAAAGAGCTCCGTCGGTATTTGCTCCAAGTGCCACCCGTTCTTCACGGGTAAGCAGAAACTCGTCGATACCGAAGGTCGTGTCGATGCCTTCAACCGCAAATACGCCAAATTCGCCAAGAAATAAGCGTAACAAACACGAGACAACAAAAAGAAGGGGCTGTTGCAACGAAAGTAACGGCCCCTTCTGTTTTTGAAACAAATCAAGATTGTTATGCCCAACCAGTCATGAAGGCATACCATTATTCAATTGGCCAGATGAATTTCCCACTCTTCAGAAATTCAGTCACTTGACGGACGGACTGTTCTGATTTTCGTTCGACGGCTTCTTTCGTACTGAAGGCGTTGTGTGGAGTCAAAATGACATTATCTGCATCCATTAGATACTGCAATGGCGTGCCTTCCCAATTTTCAGGATGTTCGCGCAATTGCGGGCCGAGCTTCGTTTCCGTCTCATAGACATCCAATCCTACGCCGCCCAGACGGCCGCTCTTCACGGCCTCCGCAATTGCCGCCAATGGCGTGAATTCGCCACGGGCTACATTCACCAGCAACACACCTTGTTTCAAGCGGTTAAGGCGGTCGATCGTGAAATATCCTGTGTTTTCAGGTGTCAGTTTCATGGCCACCGCCACGATGTCCGCCCACGGCGCGCCGTCTTCATAACTCACGTATTCCAAATCTTCAAGCCGATGGACGGGATCGACGCCTTTCACGTTCATGCCCAAGCCGCGGCCAATCGACACGATTTCCGTGCCGATTTTGCCGACGCCGATGACCAGCAGGTTCTTTCCGAGAATCTCACGGCCCGTCAATCCGTCGCGATTGAAGGCTTTGAACTGACGCGTCTGCACAGGCAGTTTCCGTGCCAACGCCATCCACAACAGCAACGCCTGTTCCGCCACCGTGCGGTTGCAATACAACGGCAGATAGCCGCACGGCAGCTCCGCGTGGCCGCTCGCCAGACGGTAGCGGCTCAAGTGGTCGTAGCCTGTGCTGCGCGTCAAAATTCCCTTCAGTTTCGATGCCCATTCGACGGGAATGGCGGACTGCGTGCGCACCGAAATGATCGGCGCGGGCGGCTCCGTCATGCCCGCTTCTTGAATCGTCTTCCACGTGAATCCCGCGTCCAGCGATTCGGCGCAGTATTTCACCAACGCCGCGCGTTCTTCTTCAAAAGCTTCAAAGAAATATACGTTCATTTATGAGTGGTTAGTGGGTAGTGATTAGTGGCTAGAATTTCTAGAGCTTCTAGCGCCTCTAGAGCCTCTAGAGCCTCTAGAACTTCTAGCTAGTCAATTATGAATTATCGGTTTAACGCTCTATGCGCAATATCCTTGCGATACTGCACGCCTTCCCAGCTGATCTTGGCAACCGCCTTGTAGGCGTTCTTCACGGCGTCCGCCACATCCACGCCCAACGCCGTCACGCCCAAAACGCGGCCACCGGACGTCACGATCTTGCCGTCCTTCAGCTTCGTTCCCGCATGGAACACGACGGCTCCCGTCGCTTCCGCTTCGTCCAGACCAGAAATGACTTTGCCTTTTTCATAACTGCCTGGATATCCGGCGGACGCCATGACGACGCAGACGGCGGGCTTCGCAGACCAACGCAGTTCGACATCCGCCAGACGGCCGTCGGCGACGGCGCACAACGCCTCCACCAAATCGCTGTCCAACCGCATGAGAATCGCCTGCGTCTCCGGATCGCCGAAACGGACGTTGAATTCCAGAATCTTCGGGCCGTCTTTCGTGATCATCAATCCCGCGTAGATGATGCCGCGGAAATTCAGACCATCCTTCTGGACGCCCTTCAGGAACGGTTGCAACACCTTCTCGTCGATGATCTTCCACATCGTGTCCGTCACGACTGGCGCAGGCGAATAAGCGCCCATGCCGCCCGTGTTCGGACCAAGATCGCCGTCCAACGCGCGCTTATGATCCTGCGAACTCGCCAACGGCTTGATGGTCTTGCCGTCGCATAACGCGATGATGGAGGCCTCTTCGCCGATCAGGCATTCCTCCAACAACACGCGGGCTCCAGCCTGGCCGAATGTTCCTGAGAAGCAGGCCTTTATGGCTTCTTCAGCCTCTTCAGCCTTCATCGCGACGATGACGCCTTTGCCCGCCGCCAGACCGTCGGCCTTCACGACAATCGGAGCGCCGTTCTTCTTAAGATATTCCAACGCGGGGGCTTCCGCATCAAACACGGTGGCTTTCGCCGTCGGCAGGCCATGGCGGTTCATGAAATCCTTCGCGAAACTCTTGCTGCCTTCCAGCTGGGCGGCGATTTTATCAGGGCCGACAATCCGCAGCCCCTTGGCGCGGAACACATCCACAATGCCTTCGCATAACGTCGCTTCCGGCCCAACCATTGTCAGGCCGACATTGTTCTTGACGGCGAAATCCGCCATTTCATCCAACGTTCCAAGTGGAATGGATTCGACGCCTTTCATGCCTGGATTGCCTGGAGCGCAGTAGATTTTCTCCGCCAAAGGACTTTGGCGCATCTTCCACGCCAACGCATGTTCGCGGCCACCGCCGCCAATAAGCAATATGTTCATTTCAAATGCCTTGTATTATGTTATGCTATTATGTTCAACGGCGGAGACGCCGTTGTTACACCCTAAGGCGCAGGCGGGACGCACGCGCCACCTCCAGGCGCAGGCGGGACGCACGCGCCACCTCCAGGCGCAGGCGGGACGCACGCGCCACTTCACTTATTTGATTTCCTGTCCAATCTTCACGCAGACGCCTTTCGGCACGAGAATCTGACTGCCGACGGGCGTCATCTTGCCGGTCTCGCGGTCGAACGCGAAGCAGACGACATTGTCCGTGTATTGATGCGCAACCAACACGAATTTCTCTCCGGGCATGAACTCGAAATCGCGCGGGCCGCGGCCAAGCGTCGGATTGATCGCCATCAGCGTCAGCTTGCCCGTCGCGGCATCGACGTCATAGACGGTGATGCTGTCATGGCCGCGGTTGGAGGCCAGAAGGCGTGTTCCATCTGCCGTTAGACGGATGGCGGAAGCCGTGTTCTTGTCTTTGTTCGGATAGTCGTCCGGCAGCATCGCGACGGTCTGGATGCGCGCATAGCCGCCGTTGGATTCTTCGAACAACGTGACCGTCGAGGCCAGTTCGTTGACGACATATATGCGTTTTCCGCCCTGCGTGAACCACACATGACGCGGCCCCGCTCCGGGCTCCGCCTTCA
>JAGCSE010000126.1 GCA_017964325.1 Victivallales bacterium
AGTTGACAAACTCAAACAATACGGCATTCTCATGTATCCGACAACGATGGTTGACGGCACTCAATATCCGCTCATCCTCTACTGCCACGGCGCGGCGTTTGGCGTGCCCGTCACATTCTGCAACTGGCTGGCTGAAATCGTCAAACGCGGCTATGTCATCATCGGCCCAGCCATGCGCGGTGAACCGCTCTTCCAAATGGACATTCCCGTAAAAGGCGAAATCCGTAAATGCGAAGGAGATATAGAAAATCTTGACGGTGAGGTCAACGACTGTCTCTCCATGCTCTCCGCCGCGTGGAAGCTCCCGTTCGTCAAAAAAGACGAGTTCGCGATGATTGGACACAGTTTCGGCGCGGGCGCGGGACTACTCGCCGCCGCACACGCCTCCGATAAATGCAAAGCTGTCATCAGCTATGACGCATGGCTCGTCAATCCGCAGCGCTACTATTGGGACCGTATGGCCCGTGGTGCCAACAACTGGTTGTCATGGGCTGATTTCTGCAACCATCCAGTCGATGAACAGCTCAATGGATTGATGACGCGAAGCATCGTCCACAACGCCCAACGGCTCAAACCGCCGCTCCTGTTTTTCATCGGCGGCGCATACGAAGGAAGCGTCTTCCACCAGAGCCATGACGATTTGCATAAACGCCTCAAGGAGTTCAACATACCCTATACGTATGAAATCGTCCCGAACGGCGGCCACAATTTCGTCCTCTACGAAGAATCCGCCCCCGCCCTCCATGCACTGAAAATCCAGACAGCCTTCCTGAATAAACACTACCCTCCGTTGAATCCCAGCAAAGCTGAAAAATAACCATGTCCGAACTCACATCAGAAGCAATCGTCTCCGCAGGAGTCCGCGAAAAGGCCATCTCCTTCTCCGTCGAAGGACAATCCGTCAACGGCATCATCGCCTCGCCTGAAAACGGCACCCCAAAAGGCGCCATCGTCTTCTCGCATGGATGGAGCGGCTTTCGTTCAGGCCCAGCCGACCTTCTGACCTACCTCGCAAGAACCTTTGCCGCAAATGGTTACGCATCCCTCCGCTTCGACTACCGCGGCCGCGGCGAAAGCGGCGGCGACGGACTCGCCGCCTCGCTCGTCACGATGGCGGACGATCTCGTCGGCGCAGTCGCCGCCATCAAGGAGGAGACAGGCTTCGACAAGCCGATTCTCTGCGGGCTCTGTTCAGGCGGCAACGTCGTCGTCGGCACATTGAAACGCATCCCTCAGGCGAAGGCCCTACTTCTCATGTCCGTCTATCCGTTCTCCGATGGCGACGCATTCGGACGCGACATCCATCGCACATTCCATTATCTGGCGGTTTACTGGCAGAAACTCTGGCGGAAAGACACGTGGTCACGTTTCTTCAAGGGAGATGTCTCCCTGAAATCCGTCTGCAACGTGATTTTCGGCCATTTCCTCAAACGTGGCGCCAACAAGAAGAAAGAAGAGGGAGCCGCCGCCGCACAACCCGCTGAAGAAGGCAAGACTAAACTGCCAAAAGCCGCCAAGGCCGCCGCCGTCGAAAGCCGTTCACAGGACAAAGAACCGCCCAAAAAGCATCTTGCGAACCTCCGCCCAGACCTCCCCGCCATCATGCTCTACGGACTCGCCGACCCTGATGCGTCCGCCGCCATCAAATATTTCGGCGACTACATCAATGAAAACAAGCTTCCCATCCAAATGCACACCATCGAAGGCGCGAACCACAATTTCTCGTCCCGCGAATGGCGCAACATCATCGAAGAGCGTATGCTCTCCTTCCTCTCCACGCTTTAAGCTTTCCTGTCTCCCCCCTCCCCGTTACGGAAAATCGTCTGTAGTTTCTACTTCAGCGCTCTTTCCAGCTCTTTGTTCTTCTGTTGGTTTATTTGCTGTATCTTGTTCTGCATATTCTGTTTAGCCTTCAACTGCGTCGCACCGATGCCGTAGTTCACGACTGAATTCACGTCATCCGCGACACTCCGCCTCTGCGGCTGCTGTTGAGCCTGCTGCTGCGGTCGCGGCTGAGCCTGAGTCTGCGACGGCTTTGGCTGTTGAGGCTTCTGTACAGTCTTCTGCGTCTGTGGCTTCGGCTTCGGGGCCGAACCGCTCTTCTGGTTGGCATTCTCAGTCGGCTGCAACGACAAGTCGCATCCCGTCAACAACATTGCCAACGCCAAGACTCCAGCAAGTGAAAAAACTTTGTCAATCTTCATCGTTCACCTCGCAAAATTATTATTAAAAAAAAATGCCCGACACGCCAATCGATTAAGGAGAGAGAAAGGGTATGATTAATATTGACGTGCCGGGCATACTTTTCTTTAACCAGCCCGATAAACGCCAATATTGAATATATATTTTATCGCTTTTTTCATTTTTTCCAAAATTTTTTTATTTTTTCATTAAAAATCCATAAAACTATCCTTTTCCATGCCTACAGCCATCGTCATCACAGGTCCGACCGCCACAGGAAAAACCAGACTCGCCGTCCATATCGCCCGCCAATTCAACGGCGAAATCATCAGCGCTGACTCTCGACAGGTTTACCGCGGCATGGATCTTGGCACTGGAAAAGACCTCGAAGAATACGGAACAGGCTCCAATGCCGTACCTTACCATTTAATTGACGTCTGCCCCCCAAACGAAGATTTCCATCTGAAGAAATTTTTAGAGATGGCGTTATCAGCCATGAACGACATCGCCGCCCGCAACCGCCTCCCCGTCATCGCCGGCGGAACGCCACTCTACGTCAATGCCCTCATTCGCGGCTATGACCTTCCTGGCGGCGAACCGAATCCGCAGTTACGAAAAGAACTACAATTGCTTTCTCATGAACAACTTATGGCTCGGCTTCAAGCTGTCGCCACACCAGATTTGCTCAAACGAGTCGATATCACACAAGACAAACGCATCATCCGCGCCATCGAAATCGCAAGCTCCCCCCATACGGAATCCATCTGCACAAAACCGCTTGAAAATCCACTCATCATCGCCCCGTATTTTCCACGGAAAGTCGTACGCGAACGCATCGAACACCGTCTGGATGAACGGCTTACGCTTGGTCTTGTCCAAGAGGTGCAATCCCTTCACGACCATGGCGTCCCATGGGAACGACTGGAATGGTTCGGCCTTGAGTACCGCTACATTGCCAAATATCTCCAAAACCTACTCTCCTATGCACAAATGCGGACCGAACTTCTTGCCAAAATCTGCAATTTCTGCAAAAGTCAGGATATCTGGTTCCGCAAAATGGAACGTGAAGGACTCATAATCCATTGGATTCCAGAAGGCAATACAGAAGAAGCCGTCTCACTTGTGCGCAAATGGCTTGCCCATGAGCCCCTCCCCCAGCCCGCCATCCGCCTCGCGGAGATATACTATGGTAAAGCCTAAAGCCCCAAACAAATACAAGCATCATTATTCTAGCTTTTTAAAGAGCATCTCGCGCATCTAGTTTTTCAAAAGTATCTATCTTTTCTAGCGCAATTATGAATTATGCCTTGTGAATTAGAAAATTGGCAATCTTGCGTTATTTTATTGATGTTGCTGTAATTTTGTTTTGTTCAACCATTGTGATTCGCCTGTCGATATGCCGATAATCGTCTCCATCATAAGCTTAGGCTGCGCCAAAAATCTCGTTGACACAGAGGTAATGTGCGGTGCGCTTGTTTCGAATGGCTGCCTCCTCGCAGAAGATGAAAATGATGCAAATGTCATTCTCATCAATACTTGCAGCTTCATTCTTGATGCTCGCAAGGAAGCACAGGAAGCAATCGACAATGCCTTGAAATGGAAACGACGCGCCCGCAAGACGCGACGCATGGTCGTCGTCGCAGGTTGCCTTGTGCAACGCAACCCTCAGGAGACAAAGGAAAAATTTCCAGACGTTGATCTGTTCATCGGACTGGATGACGTGCCAAACGCCGCCAAGCTTATTATCGACGCCTATAACAAGCCGGGCGTCACACCTCCCCTACCCATCGGCGGCCTGCCCACATACCTTTATGATCATAATGCCCCGCGCCTGACCGTTACGCCTGAAGCATTTGCATACGTCAAAATCGCCGAGGGCTGCGATCACCGCTGCGCATTCTGCGCAATTCCGACGTTTCGCGGCCGTCAACGCAGCCGTCAGCCCGATTCAGTCGTCGAAGAATGCAAACAGCTTCTCGCCCAAGGAGTTAAGGAAATCAATTTCATCGCGCAAGACTCGTCCCGCTATGGGACGGACCACAACAATGGAAACTGTCTTGCAAAACTGCTTCAGGCCTGTGATAAAATTGACGGAGATTTCTGGCTCCGTGTACTTTACACACATCCGCTGTATGTGACGGACGAACTTTTCCAGACACTCGCCCACTCCCGACATGTCGTCCCCTATCTGGATATGCCCATCCAACACATCGCCACGCCTGTCCTTCAGGCGATGCGCCGCGGCATGACAGGCCAACAGACCATCGACCTGCTCAACCATATTCGTCGCGATTTTCCAGAATTGATCATCCGCACGACCGTTTTAGTCGGTTTCCCAGGCGAAACGGAGCAGGATTTCCAAGAGCTTCTTGATTTCGTCAAATCGTTTAAATTCAATCGTCTCGGTGCGTTTTCTTTCTCACCAGAAGTCAACACGCCAGCAGCCGACATGAAGGAAGGACTCGTCCCGCACACTGTGGCGGAAAAGCGAAAAAAACAGATTCTGGAAGCGCAGCAAGAAATTTCCATCGAACTCAACAACTCACTTGTCGGAAAGGACTTGCATGTTCTACTAGAACAGCAGGAGTCTGGCAAGTCATGGAATGCGCGAAGCACGGCAGATGCGCCAGATGTCGATGACGTCATCCATGTCACGGTCAAGGACTCCCGCCGCAAGTCACCGCGATTCGCCAATGTACGCATCGTAAAAGCAGATGCTTACGAATGCGAAGCCAATGAAATCTAAATATATTGTAATATGGGAAAGAGGAGAGAACTGATATGCCATCAAACATTCTGAAAACATCACAGACACCAAAAACCGCAGACGGCGCAAAACGATTCAACTGGTCAACCATCATCATCACAATCGTTTTTCTTGCACTTGTTTGCGTAATGATTCCAATCTTCAGGAAAAAGTTCCTGATTGAAAATCCAGACTTGTTCATCAAGCACATCAACGTCACCGAAACCACAAACTACACAGGCCCTGCAAATGAGCTTGATTCCACTGCCCAGGCAAAATTTGGCAAGAAAATCTCCGTCTATACCATCCTTTCTGAAATCGGAGTGGAAATCGACAACAACAACATCATCGATCTTGATATCCGCAAAATTCGCGAGCGTCTCGAAGAAGAAGCCATCCTCAAGCAAATTGAAGTCAGAAAAATCCTCCCCGACACGCTGGACATCCGCTTTGCGGAGCGAATCCCGCAAGCCCGAATCTACGCGGGAAGCAATACGTGCTACATTGACAAAGACGGCGTTATCCTCCCGCCGCGCCATCCCAATGGCACCATCCTGAAATATGAAAACGCCACGGATGTCACCAACATCGCAGGCATCCAAAATCCAGATGAACTACAAGCTGGAAACAAAGTCAACGACAAATATCTCCTGGCGGCTCTCTCCTTGATTGACAAAATCCAGACACATCCAGACAATTTCTTTAAAATCAAGCAGGTACAAATCTACAAAGAAGGTGAAATGCTGATTTTGGAAGCCATTTCCTTCCCCGCGACGGAAATCTTCATGCCCGAATGTAAATTCATTTTTCCCATCTTTGACATGGACAAAGCCATCGTGGAGCTCTTCCATCTTGCAGCCCAAGTCAAAAAAGACCCGAAATTCAAATCGACCACTATCAGAAACGTTGACCTGACCATCCCGCAAAAGCCTTCCATCACTCCTTGAGATTTTATAACCAATTCCATTATAGCTTTATACATAAACTCCCAACCGCTTTTCAACTGCCATGATAACGCTCCACAACTCCCTTACGCACCGTGTTCAGGAATTTAAGCCCATCCAGGAAAACGACATTGGGCTTTATACTTGCGGCCCAACTGTTTATAATTTCGCTCACATCGGCAATTTCAGATGCTATTCCTTCGAAGACATCCTCAAACGGACGCTCGTCTTCCTCGGCTTCAAGGTCAAGCACGTCATGAATCTCACGGATGTCGATGACAAGACCATCCGTGGCTCGCAGGCAGCCAAAATCCCGCTGGATACGTTCACACGAAAATACAAAGACGCATTCTTCCAAGACATCAAGACTCTGCGAATCGTCCCTGCGGATGTCTATCCCGCTGCAACAGATCATATTCCAGAAATGATTGAAATCATCAAGGCCCTTTTTGACAAAGGGATAGCCTATCAGGCGGAAGACAAATCCGTCTATTTCTCCATCGCAAAATGGCCCAAATACGGCCAGCTCGTCCATATCGACCACGACCAGATGAAAGTCGGAGCCCGCGTCTCCATGGACGAATACGCCAAGGAGTCCGTCGCGGATTTCGCCCTCTGGAAGGCATACGACGAAGCTGACGGCGATGTCGCATGGGACTCCCCATGGGGCAAAGGACGCCCAGGCTGGCATATCGAATGCTCCGCCATGTCATCCAAATACTTAGGAAAGACGTTTGACATCCATTGCGGCGGCATCGACAACATGTTCCCGCACCACGAAGACGAAATTGCCCAATCCGAAGCCGCAAATGGCGTTAAATTCGTCAATTACTGGCTCCATTGCGCACATTTGATGGTCGATGGACAGAAGATGTCGAAATCCCTCGGCAATTTCTACACCCTCCGCGACATTCTGGATAAAGGCTACACGGGCCGCGAAATCCGTTGGGTGTTGATTGGCACGCACTACCGTCAGTCGCTTAATTTCTCATTCAAGGCTTTGGACGATGCCCGTGCCTCTCTCCAACGCCTCGATGCCCTGCGTTCGCGTCTAATCGAAAATGCCGCATTGACGGACGACAAGCAGGATGCGCAGGTCGATGAAGTCCTCAAGACCGCCATCGATGCCTTCACCGCCGCCCTTTCGGACGACCTCAATATCTCCGCAGCCCTCGCCGCCCTTTTCGATCTCCTACGCGAACTCAACAAGCTTATGGACGAAAACCGTTGCCAAGGCATCAACGCAAAGAATGCCCTCGAAACCATCAAGAAAATTGATTCCGTTCTCGCCGTTTTCGAGCCAGACCAAGACGACGCCGTTCCAGCGGAAATCCAGAAGATGGCCGACGACCGCCAGGCCGCCCGCAAAGCAAAGGATTTCGCGACGGCGGACGCCCTCCGCAAACAGCTTGACGAACTCGGCTGGGTTGTCGAAGACACCCCCAAAGGGCCGCGCGTAAAACGTAAATAGCCAACTACTTCGCAGAGCTAAAAAGCTTAAAGCTTAAGAATTTATTTAAGATTTTCTAGATATTCTAGGATATCTAGAGCTTCTAAAGTCTCTAGAGTATCTAGAATTTCTAGTAAAAAACAAATATGCTTTTCTACGCGACGTTCATTTCCGGCTTTGATTCATTGGTTGCAAAACTGCTGCCTCGTGACGGAATGAACGTCGTTCGTATGTTGGACGGTGCCGTGGAATTCGAGTCCGTAACACCTCCGCCTGACATCCCTTACCTTAATAATATATTTGTCGTCCTGCGCAGCCTGTCCCACACCAATCTCAATAGGCTCGCGCAGGATGTCATCAACAATCCACCACAAGTTAATTTATTGAAAACCAAGAATTTCCGTGTATTCATCTCTCAGGAGAACGAACTCGTCTCCCTGCCAGGCAATCTCATGCACGATTTGGTCGATGCGTTTGCCCGCATCTCCCGTTCACCTTTCTCGCCACGGCAGGCCGAAGCGGAGTTCTGGCTTCTTTCCCGCAGCGAAGGCCTCTCGTACTGCCTGTACCGCCTGACATCCGTCAAAAAACACTGCGCACGTGGAGAACTGCGCCCTGAACTTGCCACGCTTCTGTGCGAATGCAGCAATCCGCAATCAGACGATGTCTTTCTTGACCCATTTGCAGGTTCAGGCTCCATCCCATTCGCCCGCAGTCGCTTAAAGCAATCATTTCACGGAATCTTCGCTTCTGAAATCCAGTCCGAGCTGGCGGATAACATCAAAAAAACGATCCGTAAAATCCATAATGCCAAAATGCAGCGTTCCTTCTTCGTCCGCTGTCAGGATTTTCTATCCAACACATTCCAATCCAGTACGTTCACTGTCATTGTTACAGATCCTCCATGGGGCATTTACGAGCCTATCACCGCAGATTTCTACCCTGCCCTCCTGCGCGAAGCCGACCGCCTTCTGAAGCCAAACGGTCGCTTCGTTCTTCTCACTGCCGCCCCTAATGCAACACGCGGTCTCCCCCAATCCCTCCAGCCAATCACAGAATACCATATTCTGGTCTCTGGACAAAAAGCAACCGTCTATTCTTTTACAAAAACTTTCATATTATGAAAAAACATCCCGTCACCATGCGCATTTTATTTTTGAGTTCATTGTTTTCATTTATATTATCATTTTTCACCATTTTCAACGCACAACCAAAGGAAGGAACCATGCAATTCCCTGAACACATAAAAAACGTCGGCGTCGTATCCATTTCAGGCTCACCTAACAACGAAAGGCTGCAAATCGGTCTGGAACGTCTTAAGTCTATGGGACTCAATCCTATACTTGCGACAACCCAAGCCCCGCCGCAACGTTATTTGGCCGCTCCTGACGACGAACGCATCCGCCAGTTCCACGAACTCCTCGCCAATCCGGACATCGACGCCATCATCATGTCCTGCGGCGGCTACGGTTCTTCCCGCATCATCAACTCCCTCAATTGGGAGCTTATCCGTTCGCGCAACATTCCAATCGTCGGCTATTCGGACGTTTCAGGCCTTCATCTCGCCGCACTTAAATACGGTTGCCGCAACCACATCCATGGTCCCATGGTCTCTGCTGGCATCGGGGCAAAACTCGAAACGGACGAACGCAAGGCAGGTTACGACAAGATGATGCGCTCCCTCTGCGACGTCTTCGCAAACAAGAAAAATCTTCTCCCCGCCGACGCCAATCTGAAAATCATGAAGCCGGGCAAGGCCACCGGCCCGCTCGTCCCCACCAACCTGTCGCTTCTCCATGATTTGATCGGCACGCCGTCCATGCCAGACCTCACGGGAGCCATTCTCGCCATAGAAGACGTCAATGAGCCAGCTTATAAAATCGACCGCTATCTCACCAAACTGAAAGTGACAGGCCATCTCACACGTCTAGGCGGCCTCATCTACGGCGCTTTCACGGATACGGAAGATGAACAATACCTTCCCGAAGTCCTCGAAGAATTCGCATCTCAGATCAAAGGCCCCGTCGTCGCAGGATTTGAATTCGGACATATCTTCCCGACATTGAGCCTCCCTGTCGGAAAGGAAGTCACGCTCGATGCCTCTTCAGACAAGGCAACTCTCACGCTTGCACCGATTTCCGACTACGAGTCCTGCATCTACCAGGCCAAGGGCTTCACGCTCGGATACCGTATGTTACCGCCTAAAAACGTTGAGTCGGACAAAAAATATCCGCTCGTCGTCTTCCTCCACGGCGCAGGCGAACGCGGCATTGACAACCACGTCCAGCTCATCCATGTCCTTCCAAAATTCGTCCAGCCTGAAATTCGCGAAAAGTTCCCATGCTATGTCATTGCACCGCAATGCCCTGCAGGCCAGCAGTGGGTCAACACCCCTTGGGGCCTCAAGCAGCATGACATGCCGCAGCAGATGTCCGACTCGCTTGCCGCCGTCAGTTCGCTCATCGACGACCTGCAGAAAGACTATCCCATCGATGCCTCCCGCATCTATGTCATGGGCATATCTATGGGTGGTTACGGTACTTGGGACCTTATTATGCGTTTCCCGAAGCGCTTCGCCGCCGCCGTTCCAATTTGCGGCGGAGCCGACATCAAACAGGCCGCGTTGATCAAAGACCTTCCAATCTGGGCCTTCCACGGCGATTCCGACACTGCCGTCCCCACATATCGTTCGCAGTCCATGGTCGCCGCCTTGAAAGAGGCTGGCGGCAATCCCAAATATACGGAATTCCCTAACTGCGGCCACAATGCCTGGACACCCGCCATCGAAACTCCCGAACTCCTTCCATGGCTGTTCTCAAAATATCTAAAATAATAAATCTAATTGATTTATTGCATAGAAGCATTACATTATTTAGTTGATTCTTATCGCTTGAATGTCATTATACGGGCGACGCTGTCGTCCACTGTCAGCAAATGGATTTCCTTGTCAATACAATCGTAGATTATTTCGCCGCCAACGATATGTCGCTGGCGGTCGTCATCAAGCCTGGAGCGGAACGCTTCCAAGTGCAAGGCGTCAGCAAGACTGAAAAAATCACGCCGCGCCAAGTCGCCTGCACACATGGTCAAGCCGGAAAAGACACGCTTTTGAGTCTTGTGGAAATCCAAAACGCCATCCGTACCGTCATGCAGGAAATCGAAACCGACCTCCTTTGGGACGCCCTCCTCGAAAAAGGCGGCTCCCCCACGCTGGACGAAATCTCCCAAGAGTATTTTGGCGATACGAAGCCCATTAACATCTCCGCGCTCGCCCGCGTCATGTTGCAGGACAGCATCCATTTCAAACGCGTTCAGAACCACTTTGAAATCAACAGCAAAGAGGAAGCTGAAAAGATTCTCGCCCTGCGCCGTGAACGTGCAGAAAAAGCCGCCCTCCGCGAACGGACGACTGCATTTCTTGCCGCCGCCTTGGCAAGAAAAGAGCCTGAACCGTTTGTACAAGTTCCTGAAGAACAAGAACTTTTCATCTCACAAGTCATTGAGTTCCTTCTGCGCGGAGCCAACAGCGAAGCCGTCAACCTGCTCGCCGCAGCCCGCGAAAAACTCAATGTCCGCGAAATCGCCATTCGCCTGCTGCGCAACACAAACCGCTTCCCTGAAGATGCGGACGAGTTCCTTCTCGTCAACGGCATCCACGCGGGATTTTCAAAGTCTGTTCTCGAAAAAGCAGAAAGCCTTACAGACTTCCCAGCGGACTCCGACAGGCTGGATTTGACCGAACTGGAGGCGTTTTCCATTGACGATGAAGAGACCATGGAAATCGACGACGCGCTGTCATGCCGTGTTGACGGAGAAAACACCATCGTCGGCATCCATATTGCGGACCCTGCGTATTTCGTCGCCAAAGACGATGAACTGGATGCCGCCGCAGAAGAAAGGCCGCTCTCCCTCTACCTGCCCACGACGTTCGTCCCCATGTTCCCCGAACGATTGAGCCACAATCTGGCCAGTCTCGTCCGCGGCGAAATCCGCCCTTCATTGACGTTCATCGTCACGTTTGATTCGGAGGCCAATATCGTCGATTGGAAGATTTGCTCTGCAAAAATAAAAGTCGCCCAACGTCTTACGTATGTCGAGGCAGACCGCATGATGGAAAACGGCTCTGATTCCGTCTCAAACGCAATCCGCCAGCTTGACCGTATCGCCAAACTGCTTAAGAAATACCGCGAAGAGGATGGCGCCGTCTCGCTCAACCGCCCTGAAATGAAAATCCGCGTCCGCAACGGACAGGTTTTCGTCGAATACGTCGATCAGGAGACGCCATCGCATCAAATGGTCGGCGAGTTTATGATTCTCGCCAACAACCTTGCTGCTAGATACGCTTTAAGAAATGACATACCAGTCATTTACAGGGCACAAGAAGAGCCATCGGAGCCTGTCTCCACGCTTAAGCATTATGACCCATGCCTGTTTGACCAGATGGTCCGCAGGATGAGGCGCACTCGTCTCTCCACCTATCCTGCCCCGCATTTCGGCCTCGGCCTCGACCTCTACGTGCAGGTCAGTTCCCCCCTCCGCCGTTATGCCGATCTTGTCATCCTCCGCCAATTGTCCGCGCATTTCGCAAACAAGCCGCTCCCTTACCGTCAGGAGGAACTCTTCTCCGTGCTCGATAACGTCGATAGCACAAGCAATCAGAATAAATATCTCGAACGGGAAGCCAACAAGTATTGGATGCTCGAATACATCGCCAAGAACTGTCTCGGCAGAATCTTCCCAGCGATGGTCGTCCGGCAAGAAGGCAATCTCGTGCTTGCGGAAATCGACCAATTATACGAACGCGGTGTCGTTTACACGCGGGACCACGTCAGGCTCGGCGAAAAAATCACCGTCCGAGTAAGAGAATCACTCCCAAAAAGCGGGCGCCTAGTCCTAGAAATGGTTAATTGAATTTCAAATATCGTCACAACAACAACATCGAAAAAAAATCAACACCAAGGCACACCCATGAACGACCTTATCCTCAAGGATTTTGTTGATCGCAAGGCCCTCGAAAAAATCCAGTTGGCGCGCCTCCAGGCGACTGTCACTAGACTTTACGAAAACGTCCCGTTCTATCACAAGGCATTTGATGAAAAAAACGTCAAGCCGCGTGATCTCGTCACGCTTGCCGACCTCGCCAAATTCCCCACGACCATCAAGACAGATCTCCGCGACCACTATCCGTTCGGTCTTCTCGCCGTCCCGCAAAAGGACATTGTCAGAATCCATGCCTCCAGCGGCACGACCGGCAAGCCGACCGTTGTCTGCTACACGCAAAAAGACATTGACATCTGGGCGGAAACCATGGCTCGTGCCCTCATCTGTGGCGGCGCCACGGAAGACGATATCGTCCAAGTAGGCTACGGCTACGGCCTCTTCACAGGCGGCCTCGGAGCCCACTATGGCGCAGAACGCCTCGGTGCCTCCGTCATTCCGATGGGCGGCGGCTCCACGGAAAAGCAACTCATGCTCATCCGCGATTTCGGCACCACCGTCATCTGCTGCACCCCCTCCTTCTTTATCCATCTAATTGAAGAAGCCGACAAGATCGGACTTGATTTCCACGATACGAAGCTCCGTCTCGGCGTCTTCGGCGCGGAACCATGGTCAGAAGGTATGCGAGACTTAATCCAGCAGAAGACTGGCATCAAGGCGCATGACGTATTCGGCCTTTCCGAAATCATGGGTCCAGGCGTCGCCATGGACTGCGAAGCCCATGACGGCCTCCATATCTTCGAAGACCACTATTATCCGGAAATCCTCAACCCCGACACAGGCGAAGTCCTGCCTCCCGGAGAGGAAGGCGAACTGACGCTGACCACCATCACGAAAACCGGCATGCCGCTCCTCCGTTACCGCACCCATGACATCTCCCGTCTCATCTACGAGAAATGCTCCTGCGGCCGCACGCTCGTCCGCATGGAGAAAGTTCGCCGCCGCAGCGACGACATGCTCATCATCCGTGGTGTCAATCTCTTCCCCTCGCAGGTCGAAAGCGTCCT
Organism: Victivallales bacterium; assembly: GCA_017964325.1. The sequence continues at coordinate 13,327 of JAGCSE010000126.1, forward strand.
GCTCACCGTCAAAGGCGTTGAACCGCACTATCAGCTCGTCGTCACCCGCACGAAAGCCATGGACGAACTGGAAATCAAGGTGGAAGTCCAGCCCGCCATGTTCCAAGATGCCGTCAAGGGCCTCGAACAGCTTCGCGCCGAAATAGGCAACCACATCAAGCAGATCATCGGTCTGAACGCCAAAATCACGCTCGTCGAGCCCGGAACTATCGAACGCTCCGCCGGCAAGGCAAAACGTGTCATCGACCTCCGCAAAAACTAATATCTCTTAAATCCAACTTAAACACTTAAATACAAATATGATAAACGTCACCATCTGGAACGAATTCATTCATGAAAACACGCAGGAAGCCGCCAAGAAAATGTATCCGGGCGGACTCCATCTCGCCATCGGCAAAGGCATCGCCTGCGATGATTTCGCCATCAAATACGCCACTCTCGAACAGGATGACGAACACGGCCTCTCCAAAGAGGTTCTCGACAACACGGACGTCCTCATCTGGTGGGGACACTGCGCCCACGACAAAGTGAAAGACGAAATCGTTGACCGTGTCATGAACAACGTCTGGAACGGCATGGGGCTCATCTGCCTCCATTCCGCTCACATGTCGAAAGTCTTCCGCCGTCTCAACGGCACTTCCGGCAAGCTGATCTGGCGCGAAGCCAATGAACGCGAACGGATTTGGTGCGCCAATCCTGGCCATCCCATCGCAAAGGGCCTCCCTGAATCTTTCGTTCTCGACTACGAAGAGATGTACGGCGAGCCCTTCATGGTCGCCCCTGATGCACAACCCATTTTCATCTCGTGGTTTGAAGGCGGAAACGTTTTCCGCAGCGGCGTCACCCTCCAACGCGGCAACGGCCGTATCTTCTATTTCCGCCCCGGCCACGAAACCTTCCCGACCTATTACAACGAAAACGTCCTCAAGGTCATTTCCAACGGCGTCCGCTGGGTCGCTCCAACCGTCCGTTTCCCCTATCCCGAAACGCATCGTCCGCACGCGGACGAACAAATCTCTCCGAAAGTACGCTGATATTTTTTCTAGAAGCTCTAGAGGCGCTAGAAGCTCTAGAGGCGCTAGAAGCTCTAGAGGCGCTAGAAGCTCTAGAGGCGCTAGAAGCTCTAGAGGCGCTAGAAGCAATAACACACCAAATGAACGCAAGTTCCATAATCCAGCATTTCTATCCGGAAGACAATGCCTTCCGCAAATTGCTGCTTCTGCATAGCAACCAAGTGCGTGAAAAAGCGTTGCAAATCCTGTCCGGCTGCAATGTGCAGCTAGACAGAACCATCGTTGAAAATGGCGCGTTGCTGCATGACATCGGCATTGGCCGATGCCATGCGCCGTCCATCCTTTGCGAAGGCACGGAACCATACATCGCCCATGGCGTCATCGGTGCCGCAATGCTACGCGAATTGGATCCAACGCTTGAACCATACGCACGCATCTGTGAACGCCATACGGGCACGGGGCTTACAGCGGCCGAAATCAAGGCGCAATCCCTGCCCATCCCACTCTGCGATTATCTTCCGGAAACTCCTGAAGAAAAGCTTATCTGCCTGGCGGACAAATTCTTCTCCAAATCAGGCGACCATCGCGAAAAGAGCCTCCAAGACATCCGCCGCTCCCTCTCCCGTTTCGGCGCGGATACACTTGCGCGTCTAGATGAAATGTGCGCCCTCTTCTCCCTCGCATAAACTTAAAAAAGCTGTTGAAAACCTAAGGTTTTCAATTGAATTTTTTAGGTTTATGGTTAAGGCTTCATAAGCCTCTGCACCAATCCCGTCTCCCTTTGAGACGGGCGGTCGTTGCGCAACGCCATACCTAATGCACGGCGCGTGCCAATCATGATCAGCAACTTCTTCGCACGTGTCATGCCTGTGTATATCAAATTGCGCTGCAACATGATGAAATGCTGCGTCAAAACAGGCATGATTACGACTGGATATTCACTGCCCTGCGATTTGTGGACTGTCACGGCGTATGCCAAAAGTAATTGGTCACAGTCCATCTGGCTGTATTCCACCACGCCTGAATCAAATTGCACCGTGAAAACTTTCGTTGCATTATCAACAAACAGCACACGGCCCATTTCGCCGTTGAAAACGCCTTTTTCGTAGTTATTGCGCGTCTGCATGACACGATCGCCCGTACGGAACATCCGTCCGCCTGATTGGAACGACTCCTTGTATCCATCCGATGGATTCAATGCCGCCTGCAGGCGGCTATTCATCGCCAACGTCCCGCAGTCGCCTTTCCGCATCGGCGACAACACCTGCACATCGTTCATCGAATCGAAACCAAACACTTTCGGAATACGATCCACAATCAACTTGCAGATCAAATCCGCAGCACGTGCGCTGTCGGGCTGCTCCACCCAGTAGAAATCCGCCTTGACCGTCGGCGGAACTGGCCGCAAATCTGGCATTCGTCCAACATTCACCAAATGCGCGTTCGTCACAATGCGGCTGCCGTCCGCTTGGCGGTATATTTCCGTAAGTTCCGTAACCGCAACCATTCGCGAAACAATCAAATCATGCAGCACCGCGCCTGGCCCAACCGATGGCAACTGATCTTTATCTCCCACCAGCACAACACTCGTTCCAGGCCGCACAGCCTTAAACAAACTGCTCGCCAACGGCGTGTCCAACATCGAAATTTCATCGACGATCAGCAAATCGCACGGCAACGGATTTTCTTCGTCATGGAAGAACTTTCGTGTCTGCACATCCCATTTCAACAGACGATGAATCGTCTGCGCCTCCACTCCAGTCGCCTCGCCGAGCCGCTTCGCGGCGCGCCCAGTCGGAGCCGCCAATGCAAGCCGCCTTCCAAGCAATTTCGCGCAGGCCACAATCTGCCCGACGACCGTCGTCTTGCCGACGCCAGGGCCGCCTGTAATGATGCTAAAACCATAGTGGAACGCCCATTCCACTGCCTGCCGTTGCTGTCGATTCAACCGCGCAAAACCATCTCCAAGCCTATCCGTCGGCAACGGTCTGTCCATACCGCGGCCATTTCGCAGAAGAACTGCAACCGCCTGCGCCAAATCCGTTTCCGCCGCATACAGCCATCGCAGATAGAAACGCGGCTCCGCATTCGCGCCAAAAATCGTTGTTTCTGAAATCACTTTGTTTTCAGAAAGTGCGATGGACAGTCCCTGCTCCGCCCGTTCACGACCTACGTCCAGAATTTCGGCGGCAGCGGCAAGCAATTTGTCTCGCGTCATGCAAACATGACCGTCTTGCGACGCCTCCTCCAACGCATGCACGACTCCCGCACACAGTCGAATCGGCGCATCTGGCTTTACATCCATCTTCGCGGCAATTCTGTCCGCCGTCAGAAAACCAATTCCATCAACATCTTCCGCCAACCGATATGGATTTCGCCGTACGACTTCCGCCGCCGCTCCAAGTCCGTATGCGCGAATGACACGATTGCAATAGGCTGGAGTCAGCCCAAGCCCTTGCAGAAAAACACGCGTCCCACGTTCTTCGCTCTGCGAACGCCACGCCTCCCGTATTTCCGCAATACGCTTCACACCAATGCCTGGAACTTCCTTCAGACGTTCCGTGTAATTATCGAGAATATCCAGCGTGTCCAGACCGAATTTATCGACAATCCTCTCGGCATAGACTTCTCCAATACCTGGTAAAACACCGCTGGCTAAATACTTACGGATTCCCGCCTCGGAACTTGGCAACACCGCTTTGTAGGATGTCACGCGAAATTGGTTGCCGTGTTCAGGATGCCGTTCCCAACGGCCTTCGGCCTCAATCTCCTGCCCTTCCATCAAGCCAGGCATCATGCCGACAATCGTCTGCTCGCTGCCATGCGAGTCCGTCAGGCGGAACACGGAATACTGCCCGTCAGGACTCGCATACACAACGCGTTTGATCTGCCCGCGAATATGATGCAGGGCAACCGACACGTCGTCATCGCCGCCATTCTCCGCGCCATCGCCGAACAGCGGCAATTCATCATTCAATTGGTTGTCATCGTCAAAAGGCACAATCCATCTGCCTGTCAGTTAAAACTTATTTCCGTACACCGACCAACAGATAATTTACCTTCTTTCCTGTAAATTCAACATATTTCGACTCATTTGGCTGTGGCAAAAACGGTGATACGAGCGCCCATTTCATGCCGCTGAACCGATCGACCAACTGCTGAAGCTCTTTGTCCGAAATGCCTAAGAACAAGGCGCGGACGCTGTTAGGATCCTGTTCATCGAACTCAATCTGGTATTTGCCCGTGGCATCAAGGCGATGCAGCTCCGCAAGCGCAAGGTCGTAGTTGTCGATGTTCCACACATGGCGGATGTTGTCCTGCAACTGCATCGTCCGCATCATGCGACCACTACGACCATAACCACCGCCGCGACTGCCGACCGCACGCAAATCCTGTGTCGAAACGCCGCCGTTCAGCATCAGTTCACTGCTTCGCTGAACAATCGGCGGTTCTTCATGGACGACTGGCTCCGCTTCGTTCAACGTAATCATCATCGAATTGGCTTCTGGAACGACTTTGTTGCTCTCTTCCCTTGGTATCATCTCCTCAACAGGTGCCTTTGTATTACTTAAAGTAGCAACCAACACACTATTCGACGGCGACGACAATGTATCTTCCGATGACAGTCTGCTCAGCCAGACGCCACCAGCCAGCAACACTGCCGCCGACGCGGCAACCGCCATCGCCACACGCGACCAAACCTCCGCCTTCCGCCACCATGGGAACGGACGAATCGCTTCGCGCCGACCAGGCGTATGGCACGCGACGATAATCCGCCCCGCCAGCCCTTTAGGCGGTTCACACAAATGGCCGACCATTTCGTCCACCTGACGGTAGCCAGCTACAATTTTCCCGCATTCCGTGCACACGGCCACATGTGCGGCAACGTCACGCCAATGGCCTTCCGACGCCAGCCCCAATTTTTCCATGTCCACGAATTCGCTTAGAAGTTCACGTGACGGACAATCTGTCTTTTCAACATTCATGCTCATAATCCCAGTTTGCTCCGTAATTCTTCTCGTGCGCGGTTGATTCTCGATTTAATCGTCCCCAGCTTGCAACCAAGCATGGTGGCGATGTCTTCATAGCTCATTTCCTTCACGTTACGTAAGATCAACGCTTCTCGGTAGGCTTCTGGCAGTGCCGCCATCGCCTCCTGTGTACGGCGTTCCAATTCGGAAAAACGCAACGCTTCATCCGGTGCCATCCGTTCGTCAGGAGCCTCGAAGAACAAGGCGTTGTCGCCGTCCGTCCCGTCTATCGGGGCGTTCAAACTGGATGTGACCTTGCTGCCACGGCATTTGTTCCAGCGATATTTGTTTTTCGCCAAATTTGTGACAATGCGGTACATCCACGTCGTGAACTCCGAATCTCCGCGAAAATTCGGCAAAGCGTGGTGAATGCGTATAAACGCATCCTGCGCCACCTCCTGCGCATCCTCCCTGCTGCCCAGAATGCCATACGCGATGCCGTATGCACGACTGGTATGCTTCCTGACCAGTTGGTCGAACGCCAGTTCGTCGCCGCTCTTGAAACGCTCGATTAATTGTTGATCTTCGTTCATGGATTATTTAGACATGAAAACTGTCTGACAGTTCCGATTTTTTGCAAAAAAAGGAAAGAATTGGTTGAGAAAAAAGAAAAAGCGCAACTGGCCTTTCCTCCAGTCGCGCTTTTTATCATCGCTTAAGCCACGTCGTCCAAATTACTTGACGCTCTTGACAATGGCCAGGAAATCAGCCGCTTTCAGAGCAGCGCCACCAATCAGGCCGCCGTCGATGTCGGGCTGTGCAAGCAGACCGGCCGCGTTGGCGGGCTTCATGCTGCCGCCGTACAGGATGCGGGTGTTTTCCGCAACACACGGGCAGGAGAACATGGATTTCAACAGACCGCGAACGAACGCATGTACTTCCTGGGCCTGCTCATCCGTCGCAACTTTGCCCGTACCAATCGCCCAGACGGGCTCGTAGGCCAACACGATGTTCTTCATGTCTTCAGCCGTCAAATCGGCCAACGCGCCGCGGACCTGACGCTCGATAACAGCTTTCGTCTGATCGTTATCGCGTTCAGTCAACGTCTCGCCAATGCAGACGATGCAAACCAAACCATGCTTCAAGGCGGCTTTGATGCGCTTGTTGACGGTTTCGTCCGTCTCGCCGAAATACTGGCGGCGTTCGCTATGGCCGATGATGACGTGCGTCACGCCCGTCTCGTTCAGCATGGCGCCGCTGATTTCGCCCGTGAACGCGCCTTTTTCTTCCCAATGGATGTTCTGGGCGCCGACTTTCAACGGCGTGCCTTTCGCTTCGGCGATCACGGCGCTCAACGTCGTGAACGGCGGGCAAACGACGACTTCGGGGGCGTTTTCGCAGCAGCAGCACTTGCCGTCGCACTGGGCCTTCATGTCTTTGATCAACGCAACGCCTTCGGCGGCCGTGTTGTTCATCTTCCAGTTGCCGGCGATCATATATTTTCTAGCCATGGTTCTTTTTCCTTATTTATTATATTATAAAATTTTACAATTTACGCCTAAAACTAAAAGCCTAAAGCCATGCATTCGCTTTAGGCTTTTAGCTTTCAGCTTTAAGCTCCGCGAAGCGGGAATTATTTATCATCGAGGGCGTCGCAGCCGGGCAGAACTTTGCCTTCGAGGAACTCGAGGCTCGCGCCACCGCCAGTGGAGATGTGGGACATCTTGCTGGCAAGACCGCTCTTGTTCACGGCGCTGACGGAGTCACCGCCGCCGATGATGCTGACGGCGTCGCTGTCCGCGACAGCCTTGCAGACGCCCATCGTGCCAGCCGCAAACTTGGACATTTCGAAGCAACCCATCGGGCCGTTCCAGACGACCGTCTTGGCCTGCGCGATTTCAGCGGCATAGGCGGCGACCGTCTTCGGGCCGATGTCGAGAGCCATCCAGTCGGCGGGGATGTCGTCGCCGACAACCTGCGTGTTGGCGTCATCCGCGAACTTGTCGGCGGCGACGTTGTCGAGCGGGAGGAGGAATTTCACGCCGGCGGCCTTGGCGGCTTCCAACGTGGCCTTCGCGGTGTCGAGCAGTTCGTCTTCGCAGAGGGACTTGCCGATATTGTGGCCCTGTGCCTTCAGGAACGTGTAGGCCATGCCGCCGCCGATGAGGATCGTGTTGACCTTCTTCATGAGGTTCTGGAGGACTTCCAGCTTGCCGGAGACCTTCGCGCCGCCGATGATGGCGACGAACGGACGCTGCGGCTCTTCAACCGCCTTGCCCAGATAATCCAATTCCTTCTGCATCAGGAAGCCGGCGACGCACGGGCCGCCTTTGGCTTTCATAAACTTGCAGATGGAAGCGGTGGAGGCGTGGTCACGGTGGGCCGTGCCGAACGCGTCGTTGACATAGACGTCGCCGTAGCTGGCCAATTTCTCAGCCATGGCGGCTTTCTTCTTCTTCATTTCAGCCTTCTTGGCGGCGTATTCTTCATCGCTCATGCCTTCGGCCTGCTTCGCCTTGCCTTCTTCGGCCTTGTAGAAGCGGGTGTTTTCCAGCATCAGGATTTCGCCGGGCTTCAGGGCCGCCGCTTCCGCGTCAGCAGCCATGCAGTCAGCGGCGAATTTGACTTCTTTGCCAAGCTGTTTCGCCAGATAGTCGGCGACGGGCTTCAGGCTGAATTCCTTTTCATAGCCCTTGCCGCTGGGACGGCCGAGATGGCTCATCAGAATCAGAGCGGCGCCCTGTTCGAGGATGTATTTAATCGTCGGCAGAGCGGCCTGGACGCGGGTATCGTCCGTGATGACCTGCTGGTCGTTCAGCGGGACGTTGAAGTCAACGCGCATCACAACTTTCTTGCCTTTCACGCAAATGTCTTTCACAGTCTTCTTGTTCATCGATTTTTCTCCGATTGGCTTGGGGTTGATTTGGCTTTTCTCGTTGCCGATAATATCTTCGATTCTCTATTCCTTAATATAATACGCGAAGCCGCTTTTGTCCATTTTTGTCATGGTATTTCAACAATCGCAGACTTCCGTCAGGCAATATTTGAAGAGAACGGCCGGTTCCCGCTGGAAACACTTGCCGTTCGTGAAGTCCGGAATCGCCACAGGCATGCTGCCCATGGCGACGGAATCTTCGCTCAGGCAGGTCACCGCCATCCATGCCGCCGTGTCGTAAACTTCGATCGGCGTTTGAGTTCCGGCCTTGACGGCTTCCACATAGGCGCGCAGGACGAGATAGTCCATGCCGCCGTGACCGCCCTTCACGCCTTCCGTGCGATACCACTTCCAAAGCGGATGCTCATATTTTTCATAGTAGTTGTTGAGGCTATCCCACTCGTCCGCCTTAGGGCTGACGCCTTCCAGATAGACGGCGTATTTGTCCTCCATCCAAATACCCTTCGTCCCTTCGATGCGGTTGCCGCGGCTGTAGGGGCGCGGAAGCGATGTATCATGC